>NZ_KB912942.1:7783035-8089391 GCF_000383915.1 Amycolatopsis benzoatilytica AK 16/65 | reverse complement strand
CGGGACGACCTGCCGGTCCGCTCGATGCGCGACTACGTCTGGTGCTTCGACCGCAAGCACCGACGTGAACTGGCCGGCCGCAACACCGGCTACCACTACGGCCTGCAGCTGTCGACGGACTCGTGCAACCGGTGCTGGGCACGCCAGGCCCCGCGCTCCAAGTGGCTCGTGGTCGAGCACCGCAGGCCGATGCCGGTGGAGCAGGCCGAGCAACCCGACGATCGCCGCGCGAAGATCCTGATAGTCGCCCGCCGGCCACCTGTCCGGGCCGGGGTCGGGCAGCTGGAGGTCCGGCTGCGCGGCGCGCCAGCTCAAGCAGCGAGAGGTCGGTGAAGGGCGATTCGTGCCGTGCCCACCGGAGTTGACCGCCATCCTGCTCGGCCACGTCGACGAGTTCGGTGTGGCCGAGGACGGGCGCTTCTTTCGAGGCGTGCGCGGCGGACCGGTGCCGCTCATCACCTGGCAGCGTGTCTGGACAGTCGCGCGCGCCAGGACATTCACCGGTCCGGCGGCAAGGTCGCCGCTTGCAGGCCGCCCGTACGACCTCCGTCACGCCTGCGTGTCGACCTGGCTCGCCTCCGGCGTCGACCCCAACCAGGTTGCGGAGTGGGCCGGGCACTCGGTCGACGTGCTGCTGCGCATCTACTCGACCGTTGTGGACGGCCGCCGCCAGGACGCCCTCCAGAAGATCGAGGAGGCGCTGGGACACAACCGAAAACGGCCGAACAAGGCCGACTGATTTCGGGGCGTCCTCGGGGCGAATGGCCGCATCCGGGTGCATCCGGCCGCATATGGCCGCACAGTGCAAGATCGCCCATCGCCAGTGTTTCCGCTGGTAGATGGGCGATCTGCGCTGGTCATGACGGGTGCCCCCGGCAGGATTCGAACCTGCGACACCCGCTTTAGGAGAGCGGTGCTCTATCCCCTGAGCTACGAGGGCAGTTACCTGCCGCAGCCTACATCCTAGCGGCAGCCCCGACCGGTCCGGCACCCGCCGAAGTCAGGTACGCCAGCGCCATTTCCGCGGACTCCGCCGCCCACTCCGGCCAGGATCGGCCGTCCGGCCAGAACCGGCAGGTCGCGGCTCGGTGCACGCATGCCCCGATGATCGTCCGCGCTGTTGCGGCGACCGCCTGGGCCGCGTCCGGGCGGCGGACTTCTGTCAACGCCGGCTGGGCGGCTTCGGTCAACGTGTCCTGGACCGCGGCCAGCGCCGCGAGGCCACGGTCACGACCGGAGGAGCGCTGGGCATCCAGCAGCTCCGGGAAGACTCGGTCGTGGCTGCCGAAGGTGTCCGCCAGCGCGGACACGAAGGCACCGACGATCTGCCCCAGCCCTGGACCAGCCGACTCCAGCGATGCCCGTACACCCTCTTCCAACTGGCCGAGCAGCTGGTCTTTCACCGCGCCCAGCAGCTGCTCTTTCCCGTCGAACCGCCGGTAGATCGCCCCGACGGACAGGCCCGCCCGGGCGGCGACCGCGCCGATCGTGAATCCGGGCAGGCCGTCTTCGGCCAGCACCTGTTCGGCGGCCGTCAGCACCCTTTCCAGAGACTCCCGGCTGCGTGCTTGCTGCGGAGGGCGGAACCCCTCGCTCGTCTGGCTCACCGGGCGCACGTTACCGGGCCACCAGCTCGCACCCAAGATGAGAATGATAATTTCTATTCGCATCTACCGAGGGGGCAGCCATGGTGCACATCGACGTCCGGCACGCCTACGTCGACTTCCCGATCTTCGACGCCAAGACCCGTTCGCTGAAGAAGCGCGTGCTCGGCAAGGTCGGCGGCGTGATCGGCACCGACTCGAGAACGCCGGTCATCGAGGCCCTGCGGGACATCTCGCTCAGCCTCCGCGAGGGCGACCGGGTCGGGCTGGTCGGACACAACGGGGCGGGCAAGTCGACTCTGTTGCGGCTGCTGTCCGGCATCTACGAGCCGACCCGGGGCAGCAGCCGGGTGGCGGGGCGGGTCGCGCCGGTGTTCGATCTCGGCGTCGGGCTCGACCCGGAGGTGTCCGGGATCGAGAACATCCTGATCCGCGGGCTTTTCCTCGGCATGAGCCGCCGGGACATGCGGAAACGGGTGGACGACATCGCCGAGTTCACCGAGCTCGGCGACTACCTCAGCCTGCCGCTGCGCACCTACTCGGCCGGGATGCGCGTGCGGCTCGCACTCGGGGTGGTGACCACGATCGATCCCGAGATCCTCCTGCTCGACGAAGGGCTCGGCGCGGTCGACGCGGCGTTCCTCGCCAAGGCGCGCGACCGGCTCAAGGACCTGGTGCGCCGCTCGGGAATCCTGGTTTTCGCCAATCATTCCGACGAGCTGCTCGCCGAACTGTGCGACACCGCGGTCTGGATGGACGAGGGCCGAGTCCGCCACTACGGCCCGCCCCGCGACGTTCTCGCGACCTACCATCCACGTGTCGACGCGAACCCGAATCCGCAGATAACCGCGGCGATGACGAAGGGGACCGGCGACGGCTGAGCCAGGGTCACGCTGGCGACCGCGGCGGCGACGGTGGCACCGATCTGCCGGGTGGCGTTGAGCAGGCCGCCGACGGCACCGGTCGCTTCCGGCGGCGCGTGGCTGACGGCGAATCCCACCAGAGCGGGCAGGGTCCAGGAGACGCCCAAACCGCAGAGCAGCAGGCCGATCCCCCGCAGCAGCGCGTGCGCGGCGAAAGCGGTGAGGCACAGGCCGACCGGGAAGGCGGCGAAGCCGAGGCGGATAGGCAGCAACGGTCCGCGGGCTGCGACGAGACGGCCGGTGACCAGCGGGTTGAGCGCGACCAGAAGGGTCAACGGCAGCAGCGCCGCCCCGGCTTCGAGCGCTGAAACGTGCAGCAGGAGCGGGATTGCGAAGAGGACCGTCGTCAGTGCGTAGTTGACCGCCGCGCCCCATCCGAACGCGGTCCAGGCAGCCGCGTTGCGGCGCAACGGCTCAGGAATCAGCGGGACGACTGCCCGGCGGTCGGCCGACATCGCGAACCTGCCGATGAGCACAGTGGACAGTCCGAAAAGGAGGGCCAGCGGCCAGCGCCGCTGACCGGCTTCGGTGATGGCGAGAGTCAGCACCGCGAGCGTCGCGGCGAGGGCCAGGTGGGGCAGCCAGGAGATCGAGTCAGCGCGACGCGGAGCCGGGATCGGCTTGCGGCACAGCAGAAGGACCACGATGGCCAGCGGCGCGTTGAGCACGAAGACGGCCCGCCAGCCGGACAGTTCGATGAGCCAGCCGCCCAGCACCGGACCGGCGGCCATGGCCGCGCCGCTGATCGCCGCCCAAGCGCTGATCGCCCGGCCGCGCGGTCCGGGCTCCGGGTACAGGATGGCGATCAGACCAAGCGAACTCGGGATGATCGCGGCCGCGAACAGGCCCAGCAAGACCCGCCCGGCCAGCAGAACGGCGAGTCCAGGTGCGAAGGCGCAGGCCAATGAGACAGCACCGAAGCCGGCGACGCCAGCGACGAAGACCCGGTGCGCGCCGAGGCGGTCGGCGAGGCTGCCGCCCAGCACCAGCGCGGCCGCCAGCGCCATCGTGTAACTCGTGATCGCCCATCCCACGCCGATGACGTCGGTGCGCAGCGAGGCGATGAGGTCCGGTTCGGCGACTGCCAGGACGGTCGTGTCGAGCAGGACCATGAAGTAGGCCAGGGCGATCCCGATGAGCTTGGTGTGCACGGATCTCACCCTCGGCCGCGGCGGCGGCCGGTTCGACCGGCTGCGCCGTATCCGGTATTCGGCAATGCCGAATACACTGGCCGGGTGGACCTCGCGCAACTCCGCACCGCGATCGCGTTGCTGCACCACCGCACCGTCAACCGGACCGCCGCCGCGGAAGGTCTTGCCCCGTCGTCAGTGTCGGACCGGGTCCGCCGGCTCGAAGACGAACTGGGCGCGGCACTGTTCACGCGCGATCGGGCCGGCATGCATCCGACCGCGGCAGGCCGGGCGTATCTAGCCAGCGCAGCATCCGCGCTCGCCGCTCTCGATCAGGCGGCCGAGCGGCTGCACGACGCGCCCGGCTTGGTCGTGGGCGCGCAGGCGGCGATCTCGGACGGGGTGCTCCCCGCGGTGCTTGCCGAACATCCGGCGCTGAACGTGCACCTGCGCCCTGATTCCGACCGGGCCCGGCTACTCGCCTCGCTCGACCGGGACGAAATCGACGCGGCGGTATTGCTGGACACCGGAAATCGCATCGGCGGGCTCGGGTTCGCCGGTCCGGGCTCCGCGCTGAGCCACCTCGACGTGCGTGAAATCCGGATGGTTACCGTTGCCGCGCCGGGAAGTCCGCTGCTCGGCCGCGCGGTGACCCGGGACGAGGTGCGCCGGACCGGCGGGCTGGTCGGCCAGGAAGCGCGGTGCTCGTTCTGGATGGCGACCGAACGCTGGCTGGGCCCGGACGTGGCACTGACCGCGGTCGGCGGGCTGGCCCAGGTACGCGAATGGGTTGCGGCCGGCCGAGGTATCGCCGTGCTGCCGGAGTTCGCGGCGCGGGGCGACCTCGCGACCGGACGGCTTCGCGAAGTGGACACCGCGACGCCGCCGCTGCAGCTTCGATTGATCTGGCGGCCGGAGCGCGAACCCGCGTTGCGGCCGTTGTTGTACGCGTTGTCGAACGCCTGACGGCTATTCGAACAGTCCCCGGTGCGCGGCGGCGAACTCGCGGAAACTCCGCGGTCGCCGGCCGGTGACCTCCTCGACCGTCGGGGTCACCTTTTCCGCGCCGCCGTCCCGATAGACATTGCACACTTCGACCAGCGCCTCAGCGTGAAATGCCGGCATCCCCGCCCCGGTCAGCGCGGAAAGCGCTTCCCCATTGGACAATCCCCGGTAAGCGATCGATCGGCCGAGCAGTTCCGACAACACCGCGGCGGCCTCGTCGTAGCTCACCGCCGCCGGCCCGGTGAGCGCATACGCTTTGCCCGCGTGCCCGTCTTCGGTCAGCGCGCGAAACGCGACCCGGGCGATGTCCTCGGCGTCCACGAAAGCGATCGGACCGCGGATCAGCGGGCTGGCGAAGAAATTCCCGGACCGGATGGTTCCGGCCCAGTTCGTCGAAAACGCCTGCAGGTAGAAGTTCGCGCGGAGAAAGGTCCAGGACATCGGCGACGTTTCCAGCAGCCGTTCCACCGGACGGTGCAGGCGGGCGATCGGCGTCAATTCCTCGTCCGCCCGCCATAACGACTGCTTCACCACGTGTTCGACCCCAGTCGACACCGCGGCTTCGACCACGTTGGTCTCGTTGGCGGTCTGCGCCGGGCTCATCGCGCCGAGCAGGAACACCTTCGACACCCCGCACAGCGCTGCCCGCACATTGTCCGAATCGGACATTTCGAGGGTGACCGCGTCGATTCCGTCGGAGGCGGCGCGCTGCGCCTTGACAGGCGAATGATAGGCCGCCCGGAACCGGACGTCCGCCGCTCGCAATTGCGCGACCAGCGCCGATCCGACATTGCCGCTCGCCCCCGTCACCAGAATCATGCGCCCCGCCTTCGCACCTTGTGGGTAGGCGGTTCAGTGTAGACGTCAGACGGACTTTTCGGACGCCGCCTCAGCTCGGCGGCGCATCAATTCCTCCACCGCGGACGGCAAAGTCGTCTCGAAGTCGATGAGTTTCGCCCAGGTCGGAGTGACGACGACGCGCACCATGCCGTCGTAGAGCGAACGGACCTCGGCTTCCCACTCGACGCGCTGCTCCGCGGTCATTTCGTAGGAGCCGTTCATTTCGAGGTACTCCTGCGGGATGCCGTCGACGTAGTCGAGTTCCGCACGGCCGCGGACCAGCAGGATCTTCGGCGGGTGCACCTCGGTGTCGACGGTCAGCGCGACCATCGGATTCGCCCGCAGCGACGCGAGCTTCGGCGCGTTCGTGGCCGTGCACATCACGATCTCCGTGCCGTTCCAGCTGAACGCGATCGGGATCGCCCTCGGCGTCCCGTCCTTGGCGACGTACGCCAGCCGGGCCACGTCGCGGTGAAGCAGTTCGCGGCTGGCCGGACGGTTCAGAATCTCGGTGATCTCGTGCTGCTCCATGGTCGGCCTCCTGGTCGGTGGGCGGGTCGCACCGGGGACGGAGCCGGAGCCGGGTTCTCGACATCCGACTCATGGTGACTCGTGTCACGCCAATTGCTATAACACTTGTACAATTGCTTGACAGTCCTCCGCTGGATAGCGTTCACTGGCTCAGCGCCGCGCGAAGCACGCTGCGCGGAAAAGGCGCCACGACGCCACGGACCTGGGGAGGTGAGGGCAATGAGCGGAAGTAGTCCAGGGCGAAGTACACCCCCGAAACCCGGATTGTCCGCACCTTCCGGCATCCCCGGCTGAACCCGGTTCTCCCGCCGCCTGTCCGATCGACCTCGGACAGGTCGTCTTCGTGCGCGGAAAATCCGGCCGGACGCGATGCCCCGATCGGCCCCGACCGGGCCGAAGGGAGTCCTTGCCATGACCACCACCGACCCGATCGTCCGGATCGACGACCGCACCGCCGCGGTGCTCGACGACCAGCACGTCGGCGACATCCGCGGCGCGCTCGGCACCATCAAAGCCGGTGACACCGCGGCCCGCACCGGGCTGTCCGCCAAGCTCAAGACCCTGCTCGCGATCGTCGGCCCGGGGCTGATCGTGCTGGTCGGCGACAACGACGCCGGCGCGTTCGCGACCTACGGCGAAGCCGGCCAGAACTACGGCCCGAAACTGCTGTGGACCCTGCTGCTGCTGGTTCCGGTGCTGTACGTGAACCAGGAAATGGTGCTGCGCCTCGGCGCCGTCACCGGCGTCGGGCACGCCCGGCTGATCCTGGAGCGCTTCGGCAAGTTCTGGGGCGCGTTCTCGGTGATCGACCTGTTCCTGCTCAACGCGCTGACCCTGGTCACCGAGTTCATCGGCATCACGATGGCGACCCGCTACCTCGGCCTGCCGACCGTGCCCTCGGTGGCGCTCGCCGCGCTGGTCATCATCGGGGCCGCGTTCACCGGCAGTTTCCGCCGGTTCGAGCGAATCGCGATCTTCTTCTGCCTCGGTTCGCTGACGCTGATCCCGGTGTACGTCTTCGCGCACCCGGCACCGTCGGAAATGCTCGGCGGCCTGGTGCCCAGCATGCCTGCCGGCCCTGGCGGAATGGCCCAGCTGATGCTGCTGATCATCGCGATCGTCGGCACCACCGTCGCGCCGTGGCAGCTGTTCTTCCAGCAGTCCTACGTGATCGACAAGCGCATCACCCCGCGGTTCATGCGCTACGAGAAGGCCGACCTGTGGATCGGCTTGGTCGTGGTGATGATCGGTGCGGCCGCGATCATGGGCATCGTGTCGGCGGCCTTCGCGGGTACGCACGGCTTCGGCAACTTCACCGACGCTGCGGGAGTCACGAACGGCATCGAGGCGTACGCCGGTCGTACAGCGGGCGCGCTGTTCGCGGTCGCACTGTTGGACGCATCGATCGTCGGAGCGTTCGCAGTGTCGCTTTCGAGCGCGTATGCGATCGGTGACGTCCTTGGCATGAAGCACTCGCTGCACCGTGGCGCGAAGCACGCGAAGGGCTTCTACGCGGTGTACGCCGGTCTCGTCGCACTGTCGGCCACGATCGTGCTCATCCCGGGCTCGCCGCTCGGCCTGCTGACCACCGGCGTGCAGACGCTCGCCGGAGTGCTGCTGCCGTCGGCCACCGTGTTCCTGCTCCTGCTTTGCAACGACAAAGAGGTGCTCGGGCCGTGGGTCAACGGCCGGTTCACCAACATGTTCACCTCGGTGGTGGTCGGGATTCTGGTGGTGCTGTCGGTGATCCTCACCGCGGCGGTGCTGTTCCCGGACATCAGTGCGGGGCAGATTTTCCTGATCATGGAGGTCAGCGCCGGGATCGGCGTACTGACCGCGGGATACGCGCTGCTGCGTCGCAAGCGCGCCGCGACCGGGCCGATCGACCGCACCGGACGCGCCGAGTGGCGGATGCCGCCGCTGCAGTACTTGCCGCCGCCGGTGATGTCGACCGGACGCAAGATCGGCCTCACCGCGCTGCGCAGCTACCTGTTCCTGGCGATGGCACTGGTCATCGTGAAGCTCGTCCAGCTGGCGCTGGGCTGACCGCCGGGCAAGGCAGAAAGGAGGTGATGGCCGTGAGTCCGCATCACAGTCCCCGTTCGACCGTGCACTCCATACCGAGAGAGGACAGCCGTCATGACCATCACCGACTTCGACCTCCGGCACCCAGCCGCCCCGTCCCCGCGTCGCCCGATCGAACAGCCACGCCGGCTGCGGATGACCTGGGAACCGCTCATCGACGAAAACGGCGTCCGGCGGCTGCGCGTCTGCTGGCGCCGCGAAAGGTGAGGGCTTCTCAGCCTTCGCACAGCGGCCGTGGAGAACTGTGGAAAGCCACTACCCCTCAGCACAGGACGGCCCGATGACCGACCGGAACGACCCGCGTGCCGCCGCACCCCGAGATGCGGTGGCACGCCGGGGCTCGGCAGCCCGCGGGGTCGCGGTCCGGGCCGCGGCCAGACGACGACGGCTGGCGGGCAGGATCGCGCTCGCCCTGGCAGCCGCGCTGGTGCTCGGCCTGACCGGCTACGCCTGGGCCAGCTACCGCGGCCTGGTCGACGGACTGCAGGTTTCCGACGTGCTCAACGGGCAAACGACGTCCAGCGGCGGGGATACCAACATCCTCATCATGGGCCTCGACTCGCGGCTCGACGAAAACGGCAATCCGCTGCCGAAGAACATCTACGACGCACTGCACGCCGGCGATCAGCAGAACGGCGGCTACAACGCCAACGTGCTGATGCTGCTGCACGTCCCCGGCAACGGCGCCAAGGCGACGTCGATCTCGATTCCGCGTGACGACTACGTCTCGCTTTCCGGCTGTCCGGACAATATCTGCAAAGGCAAAATCAAACAGGCATACGGGCTGGCCTTCGACGAAAAGGCCAAACAGCTCACCGCGCAGCACGTCACCGACAAGATCCAGCGGGAACAGCAGGCCCGGGACGCGGGGCGCCGGGCGGAAATCGACACCGTGCGCCAGTTCCTCGGCGGAGTGCCGATCGACCATTTCGCCGAAGTCACCCTGGTCGCGTTCTTCGAGATCGCCCAGGTCGTCCAGCCGGTCACGGTGTGCGTCAACGAGAACACTCAGGACAGCTACTCCGGCGCGAACTTCCACGCCGGACAGCAGCAGATCGACGCCGAGCAGGCGGTCGCGTTCGTCCGCCAGCGCCGCGACTACGCGCACCCGTCGCTCAATTTCACCGACCTGGACCGGGAACGCAGGCAACAGGCGTTCATCGCTTCCCTGGCATACCAGCTCAAACAGGGCGGGGCGTTCACGAATCCGACAAAACTCCAAGGGATTCTGGACGTCGCGAAGCAGAACACCGCGGTGGACAGCACACTCGACCTGCTGTCCTTCGCCAAGCAGGCGTCCAGCCTGACCGGCGGCGACGTCAGCTTCGTGACGCTGCCGGTCGACCACTTCGGCAAGGACCCGGCGGGCGAGGACGTCAACTTCGTCAACCAGGCGCAGATCCAGGCCACGGTCGCACAGCTGCTCGGTTCTGGCGGCGGCGGCGAACCGCAGGCCGCGCCTGCTGCGTACAACAGTTCGGCAGCGGTGGTCGACGTCGTCAACAGCACCGCGCGCGGCGGGCTCGCCGCGCAGGTCGAGCAGCAATTGCGCAGCAAGGGATACGCCCACGGCACTACCACCACGAGCACGCACCGGCAGAGCCGTTCGACGGTTTACTACCCCAGCGGCGAGTCGTCGGCGGCGAACGCGGTGGCCGGGGATCTCGGCGGGCTCGCCACCGAGGCCGACGCGAATGTCCCGCCCGGCCACGTCCGCGTCGTGCTCGGCGCCGACTACCCGGCGAGTTCGCCGAGCTCGGCCGCGCCGGCCCCACCCGCGTCCGGCCAGTCCGCCGACCTGCCCGCCTTGAGCGGCGGCGGAATCCCGTGCGTGAAATGACCCGGGAAGGCGAATGAGACTGCCGACACCGCCGGTCCCCCGCGCGCCTCTGAGTCCTATCCGGACCGCTGGGCCATACTCGGCTCGGCGCGATCGCATACCGCGCCCGGAAATCAGCGGACGGCGGTGCATCAGTGCGAACGACCCGGACCCGGCAGCCTCGGCTGCCCGTCGCGATCGTCGGCTGGCTTTCCCGTCCGCTGGCGTCCTTCCACCTGGTGCTCGCTCTGTGCGGCCTGCTGACGCTGATCGGCGTGATCATGGTGCTGTCGGCGTCCTCGGCACAGCCCGGCGGCGTGTACAGCACCTTCCAGAAGCACATCATCTTCGTCTTGATCGGCCTGGTCGCGCTGTGGGCCGGGCTCCGGATCCCGTTGCGGCGGATCAGATCGCTCTCGCCGATGCTGATGGTCGGCACGCTGGTGCTGCTCGTGCTGGTGCTCACTCCGCTGGGCGCGAAGGTGAACGGCGCGCAGCGGTGGTTCACGCTCGGGCCGCTGACCTTGCAGCCGGTCGAGCTCGCGAAAGTCGCGTTGACCTTGTGGGGCGCGCACATTCTGGTGGTGAAGGCGAAACTGCTGCACCACTGGCGGCATCTGCTGGTACCGCTGGTGCCGGTCGCGCTGCTGATGTTCGCGCTGGTGATGGCGCAGCCGAACCTGAGCGGGACGATCTCGCTGGGCATCGTGCTGCTGGCGCTGCTGTGGTTCGCCGGAGCGCCGGGACGGCTGTTCGGCGCGATGCTGGCCGGCGGCGTGGCCGGATTCGTGGTCCTCGCGCTGGTCGCGCAGTACCGGCTCGCGCGGGTGCTGTCGTTCCTCTCCCCGGACGCGGACACTTCGGGTGCCGGCTACCAGGCGGTGCAGGCGCAGTACGCGCTGGCCGAGGGCGGCCTGTTCGGGGTCGGGCTCGGACAGGGCGCGTCGAAGTGGAAGTACCTGCCGAATGTCCAGAACGACTTCATTTTCGCGCTGATCGGCGAGGAGCTCGGCTTCCTCGGCTGCGCGGTGGTGCTGCTGCTGTTCGCCGGGCTCGCGCTGGTCGGCCTGCGGATCGCGACGCGCAACCTCGACCCGTGGATCCGCATCGTCGCCGCGACGATCACCGTGCTGCTGGTCGCGCAGGCGGCGGTCAACATCGGATACGTGGTGAACGCGCTGCCGGTCACCGGCGTGACGCTGCCGCTGGTGTCCTACGGCGGCACCTCGCTGATCGTGACGATGTTCCTGTTCGGGGTGCTGGCCAGTTGCGCCCGGCACGAACCGGCCGCGGTGGCCGACCTCAACCACCTCGGCCCGGGCAAAATCGGCCGTGTCCTGCGGCTGCCGGTGCCCGAGCCGTACCGGCCGGTCCGCAGCCCCGGCAAAGCCACTCGCGCACGAAGGCCGGTCCGGCCTCGCTGACCGGCGGTGCGCGATGAGCCTGTCCGGTTTCGCCGCGCCCTGGTGGTTCCTGCTGTTCGTCGTCGTCGCCGCGATCGCGGTCGGCTACCTGCTCTCGCAACGGGCTCGCCGCAAGCGCGTGCTCCGGTTCGCCAACCTGTCCCTGCTGGACCGGGTCGCTCCGCGCGCCCTCGGCAGGCGCAGGCATCTTCCGGCCGCGCTGCTGATGGTGTCGCTCTCGCTGTTCACGATCGGCATGGCCGGACCGACCGCCGATCATCGAGTTCCCCGCAACCGGGCGACCGTGATGCTGGTGATCGATGTGTCGCTGTCCATGCAGTCCACCGACATCGTCCCAACCCGGCTGCAGGCCGCGCAGGAAGCCGCGCGCACGTTCGTCCGCGATCTACCGCCCGGCATCAACCTCGGCCTGGTTTCCTTCGCCGGGTCCGCGACGACGCTGGTGTCGCCGACTGTCCAGCGGGACCCGGTGATCCACCAGATCGACACTCTGAAACTCGCCCCGTCCACCGCGACCGGGGAGGGGATCTATGCCGCGCTGCAGGCGATCGACAGCATCGAATCGGTGGTCACCGGCCCGGACGGCCCGCCGCCGGCCCGGATCGTGCTGATGACCGACGGCAAGGAAACGGTCCCCGACGATCTCAACTCGCCCCGCGGCTGTTTCACCGCGGCGCAAGCGGCGAAGCAGCACAACGCACCGATCGCCGGAATCTCGTTCGGCACTTCGGACGGCACGGTCGACATCGACGGGCGCCAGGTGCCGGTCCCGGTCGACGACGACGCGGTCCGCCAGACCGCGGAACTTTCCGGCGGGCAGTTCTACAAAGCGGCCAGCGCGGAGGCGATCAAACAGGTCTACGCGGACCTCGGCCAACAGATCGGGTACGAAACCCGCAAGGAAGACGACAGCCGGCCGTGGATGGCGTTGGGGTTGTTCGTGTTGATCGTGGCTTCAGTCAGTTCACTGCTGCTGGGGCAGCGGTTGCCCTGATTCGGCGGGACGCCCATCCGGCGTTGCCTTGCTGCCTGTCGCCTCCCCAATTTCACCGCTTCGGCCAATGCCAGGCCGGCCGGTCCAGTCGCCCCTGGCCGGCCACCACCGTCTGGCCGAAGTCCTTCTCCAGCTCCAGCACCGACGCGTCTTCCAGGAACCGCACCAGCAGCTGGGAATGCGATACCACCAGCACCTGCGTCTTCTTCGCCGCGGCCGTGATCAGCGCGGCCAGCGCGGGCAGCAGATCCGGGTGCAGGCTGGTCTCCGGTTCGTTCAGCACGAGCAGCTCCGGCGGCCGCGGGCTGAGCAGCGCGGCCGCCCACAACAGGTATCGCAGGGTGCCGTCGGACAGCTCCGCCGCGCTCAGCGGGCGCAGCAGGCCGTGCTGGTGAAACCGCAGGTCGAACCGGCCGTCGGTGGCCGCCACTTCGACCCGGGAGCCGGGAAAGGCGTCGTCGATCGCGGTGGCGAGGACGACGTCGGCGGCGGACTCCTGGATGGTGCGCAGCGCGGCGGCCAGGTCGCTGCCGTCATGGTCGAGCGCCCAAGTGCGGGTGCCGATGCGGCTTTGCCGGGCGGGTGAGCCGGCATCGGTGCGGAACTGGTCGTAGAACCGCCAGGCGCGAAGCCGTTCGCGCACGAGCAGCAGCTCCGGGCATCGCCGCGGGTCGGCGAACTCGCTCACCATGCTGTCGGTGAGCGCGATCGAGCGACCACTGTCGGTCCAGCCGCCGGACTCGTCGCGGATACGGACCCGGCTGCCGGAGCGGTCGGCCAGCAGCGCGGACGAACGCAGCACCGGGCCGTGCCAGACGGATTCGCGTTTGTACTCCGGATCCAGGTTGAACGCGGTGTTTTCGGGTACCGGCAGCCCGAAGTCCAGCGCGTAGCCGAAATCGTCGCCGGAGTAGCCGAGCCGCAGGCCGACCGGTTCCTTCCGAGCCACACCCCGCACCGGTGCCCGGCCCTCCCGCACCGCGCGGCCGATCGACTCCGGTCCTGCCCACAGCGTCGACGGCAGCCCGCCTTCCCCGGCCAGCGCGGCGACGGCGCCGTTGCGGCCAGCGTCGGCCAGCAGCCGCAACGCGCGGTACAGACTGGACTTTCCGGTGCCGTTCGCGCCGACGATCACGGTGAGCCGCGACAGCGGCAGCACCAAGTCACGCAGCGAGCGGTAGTTCTGGATCGCCAGAGTCGTCAGCACGCCGACACCTCGGCGGGCAGGCCGAACCGGGCGAACAAGGCCGCCTCCAGAAACCAGGTGACGGTACGGATCCGGTCGCCGCACGGCTCCAAAACCAGGATTCCGGCCGGATACCCAGTCGTTCCACCGGATTCGGTGAGATAGCAGCCGAACGCCGGGTGCGTGTTCGCGCGCGTCGGGACCAGCCGGAACCGGCGGTCCCCGCGCCATTGCCTGAACATCGTCAGGAACGCCCAGACATCCGCGTGGCCGACGTACTCGTGCGGTGCCGGCGGCATCGCGAGCCAGCCGTCGTCGGTCAGCAGCTCGACGACCCCTGCGACGTCTCCCGCGCTGAACGCGTCGGCGAACCGTTGCGCGAGTTCACGTTCCCGCGGCGCGGGCGGGGCGGGCTCCACGGTCTGGCGCAGCTGAGCCCGCGCGCGTTGCAGAGCGCCTTTCACCGCGGTGACACTGGTGTCGAGCATCTCCGCCACGTCCCCGGCGGGAAAGTCGAGCACGTCCCGCAGCACCAGAACGGCCGCCTGCCGCGGTGGAAGCCGCTGCAGTGCGGCGACGAACGCCAGCGCGAAATTCTCCTTGGCGTGGTACTGGTCAGCCGGATCGTCCGGCGCGGGCTGCAGCCAGGTCACCTCGGTGCGGCGGCTCGGCTCCGTCGGAGTGAACGGCGGTGTGGGCTCGGCCGGGATGCGGCGGCCAGCGTCGCGGATCGCGTTGAGGCAGCGGTTGGTGGCGATCCGGTACAGCCACGCCCGCAGAGATGCGCGGCCGGCATAACCGTCCAGGCCGCGCCAGGCCGCCAGCAAGGTCTCTTGCAGCATGTCCTCGGCGTCGGTGAGCGAGCCGAGGATGCGGTAGCAGTGCACCTGCAGCTCGTGCTGGTACGGGCCGACCAGCTCGCGGAAGGCGTGCGCGTCCCCGGCGCGTGCGCGATCGAGCGTTTCCTGGCCCACCTGTCGCATCCTGCCACGGACCGTTCCGTTCCCGGGCCCGCCGGTGTCTCGACAGACGACCCTACGAAAGGCAGTTCCCATGAACCCGGTAGCCGACCTCGCCGCTGTCCTCGACTCCGCCGGTGACCTGATCGCCGGCATCGCCCGATGGGACAAGCCGACTCCGTGCCCGGAGTGGACCGTCCGCGAGCTGGTGAACCACCTTGTCCTCGGGCATCGGCTGTTCACCGACGTCCTGCGCGGCGCACCCGGCGGCTCGCTGGACCCGAAGTCCGAGGACGTGCTCGGAGCCGATCCGGCCGCCGCCTACCGGCGAGCTGCCGCGAAGCTGCTCGCCGAGTTCGGCAAGCCGGGCGTGCTGGCGGGGCAGTACACCGTCCCCGCCGGATCGGTGCCCGGGGCCGCCGCGGCGCGCTTGCTCGGCACGGAGCACCTCGTGCACGGCTGGGACCTGGCCGTCGCGACCGGCCAGAAGCCCGCCTTCGACGACACTGTCGTGGCCCGGCACATCGAGTTCAGCCAAGCGAAAATCGCCGACCTGCCGCCAGGACGCCGTCCGTTCGCACCGCCGGTACCAGTCGCCGGGGACGCGTCGCCGCTGGACCGGCTCGCCGCGCTGCTCGGCCGGTCGCCGAATTAGCCGGCCCGGAACTCCAGCAAGCCGCGCTGGCTGGTCAACGCGGTCGCGTCCGTCAAGATCAACCCAGCTTCCGAGGCCAGGGTACGGAATTCTTCGACCCGGCGCTCGCGCCCGCCGAAATGGGCCAGCATCACCAGGTCCATTTCGGTGCGCGCGTGGATTCCGCTCACCGCCTCGATGGCGAGAATGCGACCGGCCCGGCCCGCCGCCTCCGCGCAGCGTGCCAGGATGCGGCGGGCGTGCTCGTCGTCCCAGTTGTGCAGGATGTCCACCAGCAGGTAGCCGTCCGCGCCGGCCGGGAGCGGATCGAAGAAACTGCCGCCGCGCACCTCGACCCGGTCGGCGATCCGGCGCGCCTGGAACGCGGCTTTCGCTTGGGCCGCAGTGGCTTCCAGGTCGATCAGCTGGGCCCGCAGCTTCGGGTTCGCTTCGAGAACGGCGGCGAGCAGATCGCCGCGCCCTCCGCCGACGTCGACCAGCGTCGCGAACCTCGACCAGTCGATTCCGCTGACGACCTCCGGGATCTCCGTACGGAACCGGTCCGTCATCTGCTGGTCGAACGCTTTCCGCAGGACCGGGTGCTCGGTGAGATCGGCCCAGAAGTCCCGGCCGTACCGGCGAGCGTAGGCCGCCTCGCCGGTACGGATGCTGTGCTCCAGTTCCACGAACGCGAGTTCGGCGCGACCGGCCGCCCGGTTCAGGTCGAGCAGGTTGGCCAGACCGTTTTCCGCTTCCACGCAAAGGTTTTTGCCATACTCGGTGGTGCGGTAGCGGTCGTCGATGCGTTCGACGACACCGAGAGTGCCCAAGTGGCCGCACAAAACGCCGAGTGCGATCGGCGAGAGGTCCAATTCGGCGGCGACCTCGTCGACGGTGGCGGGAGCGCACAGGCGGTCCGGCAGCCCGAGCGTCACGGCGACTCGCAACGCCATCGGCGTGGCGAGGCTGGCAGCTTGGAGAAGGCGGCGGACGTCGTCGGCAGTCACGTGCACCCACTTTGCCAGGCAGGTCAACCGGAATTCCGTCGCCCGCTGGCAGTGTGCGCAAAGTCGGCGAGGCTGCGCAGCGGTCGGCCGAGAGCCCGCCGCACCCCGTCCGACGCGTGCGCGCGCGAAGGCGTTGGCGCAACCGAACCTTCCGGCCACGAGCAGGATTCGAGGGCGGTTAGCCGGATGCACGTCCTGTCGCGAGTGGCAGTTTTCGCCGCTACTCCGCGGTTTTCGCTTTGAAGCGTGCCTTCTCCCGGACCAGCGCCGAGACCCGTTCCACCGCATCGAGTGACGGCGAATCGAACAGATGTTCTATACCGTGGAGACATGTCCGAACTCGCCCGAGCCCTGGGCTGGCGGCGCGGGCTAAGACGCCTCGCGGCTGGACTTGCGCGGCTTCGCCCCCAACGCCACCGCCAGCACCGCTCCCGCCACCATGCATCCGCCGACCACCCACAACCCCGTTCGCTGCGTACCGGTGAGGTCACGCAGCCAGCCCGTCAGATAGGGAGCGGCGAAGCCGCTCAGGTTGCCGAGCGCGTTGATCAGCGCGATCCCGCCGGCCGCCGCCGCACCGGAAAGGAAGTTCGACGGCAGCGCCCAGAAGGCCGGCAGTGCCGCGCACACGCCCATGGCGCAGATCGTCACCGCGGTCATGGTGGCGTAAGGGTTTCCGAGGTAGAGCGCTACCGGGATCGCCGCACCGCCGACGATCATCGGCAACGCGACGTGCCAGGTGCGCTCGCCGGTGCGGTCGCCGTGGCGCGCCCACGGGACCATCACCAGAGCGCCCGCGACGTACGGGATCGCGTTCACCAGACCGGCCTGCAGCACGGTCAGCTTGGTGCCGAATTCCTGTCCGAACCCGGCGATGATCGTCGGCAGGAAGAAGCCAAGCGCGTACAGGCCGTAGACCACCGCGAAGTACACGAACGCCAGGCCGAGGATCCGCGGATGCGTGAGCGCCTTGCGCAGCGGCCAGTGGTGCTCCGCCTCGGTGGCGCGGCGTTCGGCGTCGAGTTCGGCGGTGAGCCAGTCGCGTTCCTCGGTGGTGAGCCACTTCGCCTGGTCCGGCCGGTCGGTCAAGCAATACCAGGTGACGACGGCCAGCAGCATCGCCGGCACGCCTTCCACCAGGAACATGAAGCGCCAGCCGGAAAGGCCGAACACGCCGTGCCCGCCGCTGATGAGGAGGCTGGAGACGGTGGAGCCAATCGCGCTCGAAACCGGCACCGCGCACATGAACAGCGCGACCGCTTTCGCCCGCTGCGCGGCCGGGAACCAGTACGTCAGGTAGAGGATGATGCCCGGGAAGAAGCCGGCCTCCGCGACGCCGAGCACGAATCGCAGCACCACCAGCGTCGCCGTGTTCGGCACGAAGGCCATCGCGACCGCGACCACGCCCCAGGTGATCATGATCCGCGCGATCCAGCGGCGCGCGCCGAACCGGTGCAGTGCCAGGTTGCTCGGCACCTCGAGGATCAGGTAGCCGATGAAGAAGATCCCCGACGCGAGCCCGAACGCGGTCGCGGTGAGGCCGAGCTCCTTGTTCATCCCGTTCGGACCCGCGAACCCGATGTTGACCCGGTCCAGGTAATTGACGAAGTACAGCAGCATCAGCAGCGGCATGATCCGCATCGCCGCCTTGGCCATCACCCGGTTGCCCAGCGCGCTCGTCTTCGTCGACATGCCCGGATCTCACCCGGCCAGGACCGTCGCGTCAAGGATTCAGCGCGAGTAATGCTCCGCGACCGCCGCGAACACTTCCTTCGGCTCCCAGTTCAGCCCCGGATAGGCGGTGCCCGATCCGTGTTCGAGCACCTTCACCATGCCGAAGCTGGCCAGGTCCAAATCGAGCCGCGGCTCGCCGTCCGGCCGGTGCGGGTAGTTGCAGAGCGCGAACAGGAACACGAACGCGCTGTCCACCCCTTCCGCGTCGAAGATCTCCAGCAGTTCCCGCACATACGCGGCCTGCCCGGCTTCGTCGCGCTCGTACTCGCCGTCGAGCCGAACCGGGTCGCCGGTCTCCGGGTCGTACTCGACCACCTCCAGGCTCCTCGGCGCCACGTCGCCCGCCCCGCGCCAGGTAGCCGTCCCGAAGCCGGTGATCGCCACCGGTTTCCCTTGCGACACCAGCGTTCGCACCCCGGCCTGGAAGATGTCCGCCACCGCGGCCGAACGAATCAGCTCCATCGTCACGAAGTCGAACCGGCTCCAGTCCAGCTGCTCGTACTGGATCGCGGCATACGTGACCGGCCCATAGAAGTGCTGCCGCACCAGCCGCACCGCCGTGTCGAGGAACACGTCGAGCCGCTTGCTCACCTCCGCGATCCGCTCGGCCCGCCCGTCCGGGTCCGCGAACAGCCAGCCAAGCCGTTCATTGGTGTCGGCCCCCGGAATGAAGCCGTGCACCATGACACTCAACTCGACCCCGGTCACGAACACCACGTTCGCACCACCGGCCCGCAACCGCTCCGCGCGCGTCGCGCAGTCGGCGAACAACGCGAGCATCTCGTCCTCCGTTGCGTCCAGCGGATACGGCGAGAACCACACCTCCAGCCCCAGCTCAGCGGCCCACTGGGCAGCCAGGTCCAGCCGTTCCGGATCACCGCCGACCAGGTGCACCGCGGTGCAATGCAGGTCGTCCCGGATGATCGCCAGCTCGCGCCGCACCACCTCGGGCTCAAAACTCGGCCGAGACGACCGTCCATTGCGGACGAACCCGGTCTCGTACGTCATTCCCTTGCCGCGCATGACGGCTCCTCTCGTTCGGGGATACCGCCAACCCTACGCATGAAACTTGCGTGCACGCAAGTTTGCGCAGGCGCATTTTTTCTGCGAGACTGCGCGCGTGACCGGACTGCGCGAACGAAAGAAGCAAGCCACCCGTGCAGCACTGCGCGAAGCGGCCCTACGCCTGGCAATCGAGCACGGCCCGGCAAACGTGCGAGTCGACGACATCGCCGAGGCCGCCGGCGTCTCACCGCGGACCTACAACAACTACTTCTCCAGCCGAGAAGAGGCGATCGTCGCGGCAGTCACTGCGGACCGCGAAGACCGCATTGCCGCGGCGGTCGCCGCGCACCCCCCGAGCACACCGCTGGCCACCGCGATCGTCGACGCGATCACCGAGCAATACGCCGACCCCGGCGAACAAAGCCGAGAGACGCTGCTCCTGATCACCGCCAATCCCGGACTGCGCGCAGCTTTCCTGGACGCGCCGGCCGCCTTGGAAAACCCGCTGCAGGAAGCGATCGCGTCGAGAATCGGCAACGAACGCACCGCGCGAGTACTGGCCGCCAGCATCGCGGCGGCCGTGCGAGTCGCGCTTGAGCTGTGGACACAGCCCAGGGACAGCGGCCTAGTCGTAGTAACCAGCCCACTCCCGGACCTGTTGCGGCAGATGCTCGCGCCCTTAGCCCCAGCCCTCGACGCCGCCGACCCGGCAACAGCCGAGTAGCGCCGCGGATTCGACCGCCGGGAGCCCGAAGTTCCGCGACACCGTCACACCTGCCGGACAGAGCCTGCCCACTCGCTAGACCGAGACGGTGAATCTCCACCCCTTCGTCGTTCAACTCCAACATTTCCTTCACAACTTTGTGAAATCTGTGTACCTTCAGAAATATCCACAGGGGAAGGAGCGACGATGACCCGTCAGGCAGGACTCCCGCTCGAGAGGGGCGCGTGCCCGTACGATCCGGCACCGGCGCAGCGGGAGTGGGGGCCGATCGCGCCGCTGACCTATCCGGACGGTGCCCAGGGCTGGTTCGTCACCGGGTATCACGAGACGCGGGCGATCCTCGCGGACAAGCGGGTGTCCGCCCGCGCGGAGCTGGTCAACGTGCCAATCGACCTCGGCGAGATGCCACCGAAGAAGCCGGCCGATCCGGGGGTGTTCACCGGGATGGACGACCCGGACCACCACCGGTACCGCAAATTGCTGACCGGGGCGTTCACCGTGCACCGGATGCGTCAACTGGAGGACCGCGTCGCCGAGATCGTCGACGAGCACCTCGACGCGATGGCTGCCGCGGACGGTGCGGTTGAGCTGGTGGAAGCGTTTGCGCGGCCGGTGCCGTCGCTGGTGATCTGCGAGTTGCTCGGTGCGCCGTGGGAGCGGCGGGCCGAGTTCCAGCGGCACAGCGCGATCATGTTCTCCAGCGAATCGTCGATCGAGGACCGGCTCGCCGCCGGACAGGGCGTCGTCGGCTTCATCGCCGACCTGATCAAAGAGAAGCGGGCCGAACCCGGCGACGACCTGCTCTCCGACCTCGTCGCTAGCGGCGAGCTGACCGACGAGGAGCTCGCCAACATCGGGATGATGCTGCTGGTCGCCGGTTTCGAAACGACGCGCAACATGATCGCCCTCGGCACGCTCGCGCTGCTTGACAACCCGGACCAGCTCGCCCAGTTCCAGGCCGACCCGGATCTCACCGCGAACGCGGTCGAAGAGCTGATGCGCTACCTCAGCGTCATCCACATCGGCCCGGTCCGCACCGCGCTCGAAGACATCGAGATCGGCGGCGTGACCATCAAAGCCGGCGACCCGATCACCTTCTCCATCCCGATCGCCAACCGGGACGCGGCGAAGTTCGCGAATCCCGACGTCCTCGACATCACCCGCAAAGCCGCCGGACAGCTCGGCTTCGGCCACGGCGTGCACCAATGCCTCGGACAGCAGCTCGCCCGGGTCGAGATGCGGATCGCGCTGTTCCGGCTGTTCGCCCGATTCCCCGGCTTGCGTCTGGCGGTGCCCCGCGACGAGATCCAGGTGCCGGCCGACGCGTCGATCCTCGGCCCGGTCACGCTCCCGGTGACCTGGCGAAGCTGACCAGGCACAGCACCAACCCCGGTCCGAGGGGCCGACGCATCGACGTCGGTCCCCGGACCGGACACCGCCTCGGGTGCTTTTCGGTTACCTCGCAATCGAAAAGCCGAAGCCCTGCCGACCCCTCGGCATCCGCGCTGCGCTGGGCTAGAAGCCTTCCAGTTCGGCGATGCGCTGGAAGACTTCCCGCGTGCCGACGCGCTCCATCTCCGGGTCGAGTTCGTAGTAGACCGCCAACACGTTCTGCGCGAGCCGGCCTGCTTCGTCCAGGTCCGCGTAGCGGCCCAGCGATATGTCCCGCATCGCTTCTTCCGGCGTCATCCCGCGCTGATACCTCGCCGCCGACTCGGCCTGCACCCATTCCAGGTAATCGCGGACGTCCCGGACGCCGCCGGCATCGGTCACCGGGCCGTGGCCGGGAACGATGAACTGGGCGTCCATCGCCAGCATCGCGTCGCAGGCGGCGATCCAGTTCGACACGGGGCCGGCCCAGGTGATCGGGGTGCCGCCGATGAACAACAAGTCGCCGGCATAGAGGACGCCCTCGTCGCGGACCCAGACGACGCTGTCGCCTTCGGTGTGCGCGGGGCCGAGGCGGCGTACTTCCACCGCTACGCCGCCGATGTCGAGCTTCAGCTCGTCGGCAAACGTCTGGTTCGCGTACGTCGCGGTGATCGAGTCGAAGTCGAACGGGTGCAGGATGTGCTTGGCGAAGCGGCCGATCGTTCCCTCTTGCGAGGTCAGACCGCGCATCAGGTCCGGACCGTTCGTTCGCATCTCTTCCAGGGTCGCCGCGGACGCGATGATCGCGGCATCCGCGACGAGTTCGTTGCCGAACCAGTGATCGCCGTTCGCGTGCGTGTTCACTACCGTCCTAATCGGACTGTCCGTAGTGGTCGCGGCCAGACCGGTCAGCATTTCCCGGGTCATCGGGACATCGAAAAGCGTGTCGACCAGCAGGGACTCGCCACGGCCTGCGATCAGGCCGGCGTTGCTCCAACCCCAGGTGCCGTCCGGCACCAGCCAGGCCGAGCAATGCTCGGTGAGCCGGTGGTGCCCCTTCTCGAACGGGATGTCTTGCGCAGTGGCCACGATCTGCCTCCTAGGAACGAACGTGCACTTCAGGTGCACCCTGATAGGTCGCCAATCCCCCGCGGGACGCTTGCCGTTCTCCCACTGGGTTGCGCAGGACGCCGACGCCGGACGCGGCCAGTTCCACGACGTCGCCCGGCTGGATCCAGCGGTCCAGCTCCAGACCGCAGCCGCCGCCGACGGTGCCTACCGCGAAGAATTCGCCTGGGTAGACCGTTTCGTCGAGAGAAGCCCAGGCCAGCACCTCGGCGAAGGAGAACTTCCGGTCCTTTGTGGATCCGGTCGCCCACACTTCGCCGTTGACGGTCGCCGACATCCGCACCGCCCATTCGTCGACCTCGTCCATGGTGAGCACGCACGGGCCCATCGCGGTGCAGAAGTCCTTGCCCTTGGACGGGCCGATCATCAGGCTCATTTCGAACAGCTGGATGTCGCGCGCGCTGACGTCGTTGAAGATCGTCACCCCGGCGATCCGGCTGGCCGCCTCTTCCGGAGTCAGGTCCCGGCCGCCGCCGGAGGTGAAGAAGCCCAGTTCCAGTTCGAAGTCGAGTTGCGCGGTGTAGGACGGCCACAGCAGTGGTTCGCCCGGTCCGACCACCGATTCGACATTGCACTTGTAGCAGATCGGCATCGCCGAAAAAGCCGGCGGAACGTCGAGGCCGGAGCCGGTGGCGTGGTCGTTGTAGGTCAGGTAGTCGCGGATCCGGCGCGGTCGCGGCACCGGCGCGAGCAGCCGGACATCGGCGGCCGGAAGTACCGCTGGATGCCCCTCGTCGACTAGTGCGGCACCGCGGGACGCGGCTTCGTCAACGACCGAAAGCGCCTGCTCAGCCAGGGTGCGAGCGGCCGGGCCCGCCTCGAAGAAGGCGACCATTTCGGCGGGCACGAACGGTGCGCCCGACGCCGCGGCCGAGCCGCGGCGCAGCGCTCGTTCCGCTCGCAGGACCCGGGCCGGATCGATCACTGCGTCGCCGTGCAGGACGCCGAGCCGGGGCGTCGCAGCGGATTCATAGGTGACCAGACGCATCGCCGCCTCCTTGAACCAGAGTCTTACTTTGGACTTAAGTCCAATAAGTAGCTAAGCTACGACCCGGAGGAAGAGGCGTCAAGGCCGGCATTCGGCAGGCGCCGCGGCGAATTGGTGGTTGACTGCAAGACATGACGGCAGAAGCGAGTCCCCGCGCGACCGGCGACCGGCGGACCCGGCAGCGGCAGGAACGCCGGGACCGGCTGTTCCACGCGGCGGTGGAACTGTTCGTGGAGCGTGGCTACGACAACACCACGATGGACGACATCGCCGAACGCGCCGACACCGCGCGCGCCACTGTGTTCAACCACTTTCAGCGCAAAACCGCATTCCTGGACGAATGGAGCCTGCGCCGCCGCGAACGGGCGATGACCGCGGTGCGCGCGGAGAATCTCGAGAACCAGCCCTTGCGCAACGTGCTCGACCGGTATCTGACCGAGCTGGCGCGCAACAGCGTCGACGCACGCACCGAGACTCTCGCCTGCATGAGCGCGGCGATCCACTCCACCAACGTCTTCGGCAACCCGGAACTGGCACATCAGTTCGGCGCGTTCGTGGAACGCGCGCAGGCCACCGGCGAGATCCGCGCGGACATCGATCCGCGGCAGGCCGGGCTTTTGCTTGCGACGTCCTACTTCGCGACGCTCAGCGCCTGGATCTCCAGCGAGCCGGCACCGTTCGACCTGCAGGAACACTTGCTGGCCATGGTGGAGATGATCCTGCACGGCATCGCGAACGCGTAGCGGCTACGCCGGGCCCGCCGGCGTAGCCGCGAGAATCCGTTGCTCAGGCGCGAATTCCGGCGAGGCCGGACAGCAGCTCGCCCATGTCCACGAGCACACGCGACGCACCGCCGGTCAGCGGCACCGCGGTGATCCGGCCGCCGAGGTCCGAGACATAGGCGACCTCGTCGTCCACCGCCAAGCCGATCGCCTCGGCGAAGCCGTCGGCCAGAATCTCCGGGTCGGCGCCTTTCTCACCGGGGCCGGGAAGCGGTGCCCGGTTCAGCGTGTTGCCTTTCGGCGCCGCGCCGCGGTCGGTCCAGTACAGGTGACCGTCGTGGATTTCCAGGTCGATCGGTTCCGGCAGGCGGTCCCACAGGACCTCGATGTCGGACCGGTTCGCGGCGGTTTCCCCTGCCGGGATTTCCAGCCCGGCCCGGAAAATCCGGCCGAGGCCGCCTTTCGCCGGACCTTTCTGCGTCCAGTACAGATGCGTCGCGTCCACCGTGACGCCCACGCATTCCTGCGTGCCGGTGCCATCCGGCGTGTTCACGACCAGGTCGGTTCGCCCGGTTCCGTCCGGTCGCACCCGGCTGACCCGGTAGCCCTCCCGGTCGCCCCAGTACAGCGAACCGTTGTACGCCAGCTGCTTTCCGGTGGTCAGCGCGCCGTCCGGGAGCACGTCGCGGGCACCGGTGCCGTCGAGGCCGACCGCGTGCAGCCCGCCGTTGCGCGCCGAGTAGTCCAGCCCGGCTTCGCCCGGAACCGACCGGTCCCGCGTCGGCATCCCCATGGTCGTCCAGTAAACCGTGTCGCCGACCACGACGACGCCGTCCGGCGAAACGCCGGCTTCCTTGTACAGCGGGGTAACTCGCCCGTCGGGCAGTCCGACGCGGTAAATCGTCCCGGTGCGAATGCCCAGCACGATCAACTCGCTGAACACCAGTCACCTCCAGTCTGGCCGGTGTGATCCCTGCGGGATCAACGGATACGTGTAATAGCCGGGAGTTTCCGACATCCGGATCTGCTCGGTGACCCCGCGATAACGGCCGAGCGCGGTGTCCGCGGTGAACGTCTCGGGGTCGAAGTACTCGTGTCCGGGCGCGACGCCGGCGACCTCCGCCGCGTAACCCTTGTCGAAGATTCCCAGGCTCAGCAACCACAACGCGACCCGGGTGAGGGAAACCCGCACCCGGTAGGAACCGCCCCGTTCGGCGCGGAGCATCAGTGCGCGAAGGATGCCCAGCTGCAGGAACCACGACGTGATGTAGTCGTTCACCACCGGAACCGCGGGCAGCGACGGAACACCATCCGCACCCTCCAGCAGCATTACGCCGGACAGGCAGCCGGCGGTCTGGTCGAACCCGACGCGGCCGGACCACGGGCCGGTGCTGCCGTTCAGCGTGACCTCGGCGTGGATGATGCCCGGCCGGATCTCGGCGGCCGTCTCGGCGTCCAGTCCGTGCCGGGCCAGGTATCCCGGACGGCGGTTGGCGTAGAAGATGTCCGCGCCGGCGAGCAGCCAGCGCATTCGCTCCCGGTCGGCCGGACGGCGGAAGTCGAGCCGGGTCGACCGGACGCCCACATTGGACGTCGCGTAGAGCACCGGCAGCTCGTACTCGCCCGGATCCCAGACGTTCAGCACGTCCGCGCCGTGCAAGGCGAGCGCGCGGCCGCAGCCGGCTCCCGCGATGATGTGCGCCCGGCCGAGCGCGCGGATCCCTTCGAGCGGTGCCGAAGGCCCGGTGCTCAACGGTTCCGGCGGGCTGTCGCCGATCCGCTCGACGGTCACCGGCGCGGTGGCGGACAGCACCGACTGGTACTGCTCGGTGGCCATCAGCTCTTCGGTCGTGCGGACCACCGGCATGACGACGCCGGCCGCCTCCGCCGCGTCCTCCAGCTCGAACGAGTTCCACTTCGAGATCGCTTGCCGCACCAGGGAATCCCGCTCGGGAACGCCGAGCAGCGCGGCCGCGTCGTTGCGCAGCTTCGGATACGGGCTGATCGGGTGCACCCACCGGCCGTCCGCGGTGGAGTAGAACCGGTCCGTGCCGAAGGCTTGGTCGACGCGCGCCGGATCGCCTTGCGGGTAGCCGTCGAGCAGCTCCCATTTGCGGTCGTAGAAGGGACACAGCCGGTGCGGCGCGGTCCGCAGGTCCATCGAAATGTCCTGCCCGCGTCCGCCGCGCAGCTGCCAGATCTTCGCCACCGCGACCGACTTCGCCGCCAGCGCGATGGCCGTCGCGCCGGCCAGCCGCAGCGCGCCGGGCAGCACCGGGTCGGCACCGGTGAACTCGACCCGCCCGCCGGCATCGGATTCCCGCAGCCCGACCGAGCCGAGCAGCTCGGCCAGCGGCGCGTGCAGGTCGTACTCGTCGGTGCTGGCCGGGTTGGCGAGCGCCGCTTCCAGCTGGCCGGTGAGCGTCATTCCTGCTCCGCCGCCGCCAGCGCGTCCACCACCGCGCGCGTCCGGCGATCCCGCGCGGCGACCCGATCCGGGTAGGTTTCCGCGGTGCCGTAGTCTTTTTCGACCTCTTCGAGCACCGCGTCCAGGTGTTCCCGGTCCGGCTTGCCGATCTCGAACGTCATCTGCGAGCCGACGTGGCTCACCAGATGCCGCATCCCGTCCGGGCCGCCGCCGAGGTGCATGCTCTCGAACGGACCGATAGTCGCCCAGCGCGGCCCGAGCGAGGCTTTCACCAGCTCGTCCAGATCCGAAGCGGACACCACGCCCTGCTGGACCAGGTACATCGCCTGGTCGTTGAAGACCTTCTGCAACCGGTTCCCGACGAAGCCGGGGATTTCCTTCTTCAGCGTGATCGGCTTCTTGCCCAGACCGCGGTAGACCTCAACGGCCCTCGCCACCGTCTCCGCCGAGGTCGCGGCTCCAGGCACCACCTCGACCAGCGGCATCAGCTCGGGCGGGTTGAACGGGTGCCCGACGACGATCCGCGAGGCCGCCGCGTTGCCCTCGGCGATCACCGAGGGCAACAGCGACGACGAGGACGAAGCCAGCACCGTGTCGTCGCTCGTGGCGGCGGCGAGCGTGGCGAACATCTGCCGCTTCAGCTCGATCCGCTCCGGGCCGGACTCCTGGACGAAGTCCGCTCCGGCAGCGGCCTCGGCGAGGTCCGCGACTGCCGTGGCGGGCAGCCCGGCGAGCTCACGGGTGACGATTTCGGCCAGGTCAGGGCGCGGATCGGAGACCCGCACCGTCCAGCCCGCCTCGGCGAACAGCCGGGCCCACGACACTCCGATGACCCCTGCGCCGACGATCGCAACGACCGGCATGGCTCAATCCTTTCTCAGGCGGTGACCGCGTCCGCGTTGTTGAGCAGCGCGCTCGGCGGCGTCAGCAACGCTTCGGACGCTAGCGCGCGGCGGCGGGCGGCGCTCACTCCACCGTAGCTCTCCGTAATCGCGATCAGCCGGGCCGCGTGGTGCGCGACCTCCGACTCGTAGGTCATCCCGATGCCGCCGTGCAGCTGGACGATCTCCTCGGCGGCCGCGGTCGCCGCGTCGCAGACGAACACGAACGCGTCGTCCGCCGCCGTCGCCAGGTCCACTGTGGACGCGCCATTGTCGTGCGCTTCCACCGTCGCGGTGGCCCACAGCGCGAGCGAACGGGCCAGCTCGACCTTCGCGTACAGGTCGGCCGCGCGGTGCACGAGCGCCTGGAACGCGGCCAGCGGAACGCCGAACTGCTTGCGGGTCTTGAGGTATTCGACCGTCATCGCGAGCCCGGTCTCCATCAGGCCGATCGCTTCGCCGGTCACCGCGACCCGAGCGCGGGAGAACGCGACGCGCA
This sequence comes from Amycolatopsis benzoatilytica AK 16/65, assembly GCF_000383915.1. Classification (NCBI taxonomy): domain Bacteria; kingdom Bacillati; phylum Actinomycetota; class Actinomycetes; order Pseudonocardiales; family Pseudonocardiaceae; genus Amycolatopsis; species Amycolatopsis benzoatilytica. The sequence goes on along the minus strand of NZ_KB912942.1, from coordinate 8,061,770 downwards.
GCGCACCCGCCACGTCGGCGTCCGCGGAGCCGAGCAGGACCGCCGGCGTGCCGGCGAATTCGACCTGCGAGGTGTGTCCCCAGTCCGCGGCGCGGCCGTCCGTGCGGGTGATCCCGTCGGCGGTCGCCTCGACCAGGTACACTCCGGTGCGGCCGTTCTCGTCCACCGCGGTGACCAGGAACTTGTCCGCCTGGTCGGCGTTGCGCACCGGCGACTTCACGCCGGTCAGCGCGGAGCCGGCCGCCTTGACCGACGGCGCGACCCCCCACGGGCGTCCCGGCTCGGCGTGCCCGACAGCGATCGTCGTGCCACCGGCGGCCAGCACCGGCAGCAGCGCCTTGACCTGCTCGTCAGTGCCGATCCCGGCGATGATCCAGGACGGCAGGAACACGCCGTCCAGCAGCGGTTCGGCTGCCGCGTGCTTGCCCATCGCTTCGAGCGTCGCGTAGACCTCGACCGGGCCGGCGTCCGCGCCGTCGTGCTCGCCGGAGATCGGCAGACCGGCCAGGCCGAGTTCGCCGAGAGTGCTCCACACCTGGTCGTTCCAGCCGAGCTCACTGCTGGTCGCGGCCGCGCGGCCGCCTGCCGGGTAGCCGCGGCCGACCGCCTGGTCGACGGTCTCGAACAGCAGCTTCTGGTCTTCGTTGAATTCGAGGTTCATCAGTTGCGGCCTTTCAGAGCCCGAGGATCGTCTTCGCGATGACGCCGCGCTGGATTTCGTTGGAGCCGCCGAAGATCGACAGCTTCCGCTGGTTCAGGTACTGCGCCGCGGCCACCGTCGCGGCCTCGTCGGCCAGCACCGGGGACTCGGTGTCCAGCAGCATCCCGTCCGAACCGGCCGCCCGCATGCGCAGCTTCGTGAGCGCCTGCAGGGCCTGCGTGCCCTCCATCTTGAGCAGCGAAGACACCGGGCTGGGCTGCCCGTGTTCCGAGGCGGCGGTGACCCGCATCTGGGTCGCTTCCAGCGCGAGCAGCGTGGTCTTCGCGGTGTGCATGGCGGCGCGGAACTCCGCGTCGTCAGCGAGGCGACCGGTCTCGGTGGGCAGGTCGGCGGCCGCGGCGGCGAGGTCGGCGAAGATCCGCTGACCGGTGCCGACCTGGGCGATGCCGTTGCGTTCGTTGCCGAGCAGGAACTTCGCGTACGTCCAGCCCTTGTTCTCCTCGCCGACCAGGTTCTCCGCCGGGATCACCACGTTGTCGAAGAAGAACTCGTTGACCTCCGCGGACCCGTCGACCAGCTTGATCGGCCGGCGCTCGATGCCCGGGGTGGTCAGGTCGAGCAGCAGGAACGACAGTCCCTGCTGCTTGCGCGGCGCGTCCGGGTTGGTCCGCGCGAGCACGAACATCCAGTCGCCGTACTGGCCGAGCGTGGTCCAGGTCTTCTGCCCGTTGAGAACGTAGTGGTCGCCGTCGCGCTTCGCGGTGGTGCGCAGCCCGGCGAGGTCGGAACCGGCCTCCGGCTCGGAGAAGCCCTGCGACCACCAGATGTCGAGGTTCGCCGTGGCGGGCAGGAACTTCTTCTTCTGTTCCTCGCTGCCGAACTCGGCGATGATCGGGCCGACCATGCTCGCGTTGAAGGCGAGCGGCTGCGGCACCGCGTTGCGCTGCAGTTCGGAGGCGTAGATGTGGGACTGGGTCGGCGTCCAGTCGCGACCGCCCCATTCGACCGGCCAGTGCGGGACGGCCAGGCCGTGCTCGTTCAGGATCCGCTGGCTCGCGACGATGTCGTCGCGGGTGATCAGGCCGAGCGCACTGCGCTTGCGGATCTCCTCGGGAATCGCGCCGAGGAACACCTCCCGCAGCTCGTCGCGGAACGCGAGGTCCTCTTTCGACAGTTCGAGATCCATGGATCAAACCCCTTCGGTGGTGCGGATGGCTCCGACGACTTCGGCGGTGCTCGCCCCGGCGCGTTCGGCGTGCCTGCGGAACCCTGCTGGGGTCCGCGAGAAGTGCAGCGGGCTTTCCACCACGCGGATGGCGCCCTCGGTCGGGTGTTCCCTTTCCGTGATGAGCCCGACTTCCTGAACATACTGGTCGGTAGCCAGGTCGGCGATGTCCACGACGACCGCGTACGGGACGTCGCGGGCGGACAGGTACTCCTCCCACTCCGCGGTGGTCCGGCTGGTGGAGTTGGCCAGCACCTTCTCGACGCCCGCGGTGAAAACCTCCCGGTCGATCACCGGCGAATCCCAGGCCGGGTCGGCCGCGGCGTCGTCGAGACCCGCGCCGATCAGCAGCGTGCGGACGGCGTCGTTGGTGTAGGGCACCGCGGCGATCGCGCCGCCGTCGGCAGTGCGCATCGCGGCGTGCGTGTCGCTCAGCGAGAGCGGGTTTCCGACGTCGCCGGCGGGCGGCACGAACACGTCGCCCGCCAGGTGCTCGACCAGGTTCACCGCGATCATCGCGTCGGCCATCGCCAGCTCGACCTGCTGGCCCTTGCCGGTGCGCTGCTGGTCGAACAACGCGGCCAGCACACCGCTCAGCAGGTACAGCGCGGCGGTCTTGTCGGCGATGAAGGTCGGCACGAACTGCAGCGTGCCGCCCGCCCGGTCCTGCAGGCTGACCAGGCCGGACGTGGCCTGGATGACCTCGTCGTAGGCCGGCCGGTTGGCGCGGGAGGAGTTGACCGCGAAGCCCTGCGCGTGTGCGTAGACCAGGCGGGGGAAGCGGTCGCGCAGCTGCTCGTAGCCCAGGCCGAGCCGGTCGAGCGCGGCGGCGCGCATGTTGGTGACGAGAAGGTCGGCGTCGGCGAGCAGGGCGAGCAGGTCCTCGCGGCCGGCGGCGCTCTTGAGGTCGAGCTCGATACTGCGCTTGTTCTGGTTGACCTGCATGTACAGCGGGGCCATCCCGGGTGTGCGGCCGGTGTTGGCCGGCGACGTCCGGGCGACGTCGCGCAGCGGTTCTACCCGGATCACGTCGGCGCCGAAGTCGCCGAGGATCTGCGTGGCGTACGGGCCCATCACCGCGGACGACAGGTCGATCACCTTCACCCCGGACAGCGGTCCAGTGGCTTCGTCAGGCATCTTCGCGGTCCTCCCGTTGACGATCTTGGCTTCCCGACTAACGCTAAGCGCTTGCTCACCGGAAGGGAATGACCGAGTGCATCAGAGCGGTATGACCACCGTGATAACACCGTGGGTACGCTGCCCACGTGGAGATACACCACCTGCGGTATTTCCTCGCGGTCGCGCGCGAGCTGAACTTCACCCGTGCCGCGCGGTCGCTGAACATGTCGGTTCCGCCGCTCAGCCAGCGCATTCGCGACCTCGAACGCGAGCTGGGCGAGCAGCTGTTCGACCGGTCCACCCACCACACCCGCCTCTCCGCCGCCGGCGAGGCCCTGCTGCCGCTCGCCGAATCGGTCGTCTCGGGCTTCGACGCCATCCCCGCGCGGATGCGCACCCGCGACCGGCGCGCCGACGTACGGCTGGCCATCCCGGACGTGCTGAATCCGGCACACCGCCGCACCCTCAGCGAATCGATCCGCGCACTGGACGGCTCGTACCGGTTCACGTTGCGGCAGATGCCGTCGCTCGGGATGGAATCGGCGCTTCTGAGCAACTCGCTCGACCTCGCGGTGTCGCATCTGGGCACTTCGGACGACCGACTGTCCACGATCGTGCTCTACCGCGAGCCGCTCGGCGTCGTGGTGGACGCGGCGCGATTCCCGGATCGAACCTCGCTCACCCTGGCCGACCTGCGCGGATTCCAGTACCTGCAGGGTCCGCGACACTGGGATCTCGGCGCGCGCCGGGCTGAGCAGCTCGCGGCCCGGGGCGTCCTGGTCGACCCGGAGACCCAGTTCTCCGACATCAGCGGGCTGCTGATCTTCTTGCGCAGCACCAAGAGCTTCACCCTCGTGCCGGTCGAATCGGCGACCGTGCTGGCGCTGGACCCGAGCGAATGCGCGGTCCTGCCGATCGACGACCTCGAAGCCACGCTCACCACGTACCTCATCCGACGCGCCAACGATCCCCTGCTCGACCCGGTAGTCGAGGTGCTGCGGCACGCCTCGTGAGCGGGGTCAGCCGTTCAGGCGGTAGATCACCGAGTCCTGGTCGCGGAAAACCTCGGTCAGGAACGGGAGCCCGGCCAGGTCGTTCAGGCCGGGCGACCAGACCGGCGGCTTCGGCGGTTCGGCCGGCTCGCCCAGGATCACCCAGTGGATGTTCAGCCGCGCCACGGCCGCCCGGACCGCCGCGTTCGTCTCGTACTCCCGGAAGTGCTTGGCCAGCAGCGTCGCGTCGGACGGGGGCAGCGTGCCGTCATCGTGGGCGGCGACGGTGCGGACGCCGCTCAGCGCGTACGTCCACGTCGTGCCGTCGTAACGGTCGTTCATCGCCCATTCTCCCGGCCGCGCGAGCTTGCCCAGCTCGACCATCGCGGCTTCCTCGCCGGGCGTGATGATCAGCTTCTCCGGGTTCTCGTTGCGGTAGCCGCCCGCGACCTTGTCGCCGTTGGTCTGCCAGTACAGGCCGTTGGTGATCACGACGAAACCGAGCAGCACTACGCCGGACAACGCCATCGCGGGCACGCGCGCGGGCAGCCGTTCGCGCAGCCAGTCGTACAGCGACGCGATCCCGTTGCCGACGATGAACGACAGCGGCAGCGCGGCCATCGACATGAAGCGGTACGGGTCGTCCCACCACGGCCGGGCGAGCGCCTTGATCCACTCGGAGTTCGTCGACGACACGGCGATGTAGAACAGGCCGGTGACCAGCGCGGTCAGCCCGATCCAGCGCAACGGCCCGAGCCGCCGGAAGCCCGCGAGCCCGATCCCGAGGAAGATCGACAGCCAGATCTGCGGATGCGCTTCGAGATGCTGGAACCCGAGCAACGCGCCGAGCGCGGCCGTCGCGCGCCATTCGACCGGCCAGCCCAGATACGGCAGCGGACCGTTCGCGAGCCCGATCGCGCCGACCAGTTGCAGCCCCGCGACGAGCACCGAAATCACGCCGACCAGCGCCAGCCACCCGAGATCGCGGCCGATCGTGCGCCACTGCCGGACCCAGCGCGGCAGCAGCGCCGGACCGGCGAACAGGATCGAGCCGAACAGCGTCGACGAGTGGATGCACAGCAGCCCGACGGCCACGGCGACCAGCACGAAACCGGTGTCCGGCGCGACGCGTTCGAGATAGCGGCGCAACGCGACCGCAGCCAGCGGCGTGAGCGTCAGCCCGAGCAGGAACGGATACAGCGGGCCGCGGTTCATCGACTCGTACGTGCTGATCACCGGTGCCGCGGACGCTAGCGCGACCGACCCGGCCAGCACCGCGCGACCGCGGAATTCCCGCACCAGCGCGATGAACGACAGCGCCAGCAGACCCGGCAGCAGCATCGTATTGACGTCGAGCGTGGGCGGGATCGACGTGCTGCCGCTCAGCGTGTACTGCAGCGCGGCGAGCAGGTGATAAGCGTTGGGGTAGAAGGGGGGCTGGCCGTCGCCGTACCAGTTGACGGTGCCCGTGCCGGTGAGGCTGCCGTCGCCGGTCGTCGCGATGTAGCGGACGCCGTTGGCCGCGTACGGCCCGTCGCCGCCCTGCGCGATCGCGCCGAGGTGACCCATGCCGCGGACAGCGGCGAAGATCCCGGCGGCTGTCGCGATGATCAGGCACCCGGCCACCGCGAGATGCGCCAGCGTCGTCCAGTGTGTCTGCTCCGGTTTCGGCGGCGACTTGCGGCGGGTCAGCCACCGCACCCCGAACGCGACGGCGATGAAGAGCAGCGCGGCGGCCAGGTACGTCCAGACGTTGAACGGCAGCCCCAGCGCCGCCGCCCACGGACCGGCCAGCCCGCCGATCGCGTAGCTCAGCAACGGCGCGAACGCCGCCAGCACCCAGCCGCGCAGCCCGGCCGCGAGCCCGGTGAGCAGCCCCGGCACCCCGACCACGAGCAGGCAGACGAGGACACTCGCCACGACGGCAACCATGCTGGGTTCGCTCGGCAACAGACTTCCTAAGGCTGTGATGGATCCGCAGGTGCACCCGGTGGCGGATCGGCGTCGAGGGCTCACCCTAGCGGCCCAGGCGTTCACCCGTACGGCAGATGCCCACCCTGCGCAACCCGACATGTCCACCAGCTGATTCACCCAACCGTGGCGGCTTTACATTTGATCCAGCCTTGTCAAACTCGGTGTACATGTCTTACCTTCGTGTAAAGCCAGCCAACGGAGGAGGGCGCGATGAGCGAGACGACCGGCACCGTGCCGCTCGGATCGACCGAGCGATGGACCGACAAGAAGCGGTATCTGTGGCTGATCGGTCTGGTCGTGCCGTCACTGGCGTTCCTCGCGATCGGCCTGCACGCCGCGACCGGCTGGGGCGTCTGGTTCTGGATCGGCCCGATCGTGATCCTGGTGATCGTGCCCGCGATCGACCTGGTCGCCGGCCTCGACCGGAGCAATCCGCCCGACGATGTGATCGAGCGGCTCGAGCAGGACCGGTACTACCGCTGGATCACCTACCTGTTCCTGCCGATCCAGTACGTCGGTTTCGTCTTCGCGTTCTGGCTCATCGCGCGCGGTGACCTGTCCGTCGCGGACAAGATCGGGCTGGCCGTCTCGATCGGCTGCATCGGCGGGATCGGCATCAACACCGCACACGAACTCGGGCACAAGAAGGAAAGCCACGAGCGGTGGCTGTCGAAGATCGCGCTGGCCCAGAGCTTCTACGGGCACTTCTACATCGAGCACAACCGCGGTCACCACGTGCGCGTCGCGACGCCGGAGGACCCGGCTTCCAGCCGCGTCGGCGAAAGCTTCTACCGGTTCTGGCCGCGCACCGTGTTCGGTTCGCTGAAGTCGGCGTGGGGCTTGGAACGCAAGCGCTACGCGCGCCGTGACAAGCACCCGTTCCGGATCGGCAACGACGTGCTCAACGCGTGGCTGATGTCCGCGGTGCTGTGGGTGGCGATGACCGCCTGGCTGGGCGTCGGGATCCTGCCGTACCTGGTGGTCCAGGCGGTGATCGGGTTCTCGTTGCTGGAAGTCGTGAACTACATGGAGCACTACGGGATGCTGCGGCAGAAGGTCGGCCCCGCCGAGCGCCGCCGCTACGAGCGGGTGGATCCCAGCCACAGCTGGAATTCCAACAACATCGCCACCAACGTTCTGCTGTATCACTTGCAGCGGCACAGCGACCACCACGCCAACCCGACCCGCCGCTACCAGACCCTGCGCGACTTCGCCGAATCTCCGGTGCTGCCGACCGGGTACGCCGGGATGATCGTGCTCGCGCTGTTCCCGCCGCTGTGGCGCCGGGTGATGGACCATCGAGTGCTGAACCACTTCGACGGAGACCTCAGCCGGGCGAACATCCAGCCGTCGAAGCGCGAGAAGATGCTTGCCCGGTATGGAACTTCTGGGCCGGCTCCGGTCGCGGTACTGGACGACGTGCGCGGCGACGCTTCGGAAGGCGGCATGTGCCCGGGCTGCGGGTACGTGTACGACGAACAGCGCGGCGACCCGCGCGAGGGCTTCCCGGCCGGTACGCCGTGGTCGTCCATTCCCGACACCTGGTGTTGCCCCGATTGCGGCGTAAGGGAAAAGGTCGACTTCGTGGCCCCTGGAAGGATGAGTGTGTGATGCGGATCGAAGCGAATCTGTCCAAATGCGACGGCCTCGGCATGTGCGAGGCGATGGCCCCGGATTTCTTCGAGGTCGGCGACGAGGGCACGGTCGTGGTGCTCGACGAGAACCCCGGCGAGGAGCATCGGACCGACCTCGCCGCGGCGGTCGACGCCTGCCCGGTGCTCGCGCTGAAGCTGGTGTCATGACGCTCGCGGTGGTCGGTGCCTCGCTGGCGGGACTGCGCGCGGTCGAATCGGCGCGCCGGACCGGATATCGCGGCCGGATCGTGCTGATCGGCGCGGAGGAACACCTGCCGTATGACCGGCCGCCGCTGTCGAAGGCGTTCCTCTCGCCGGATGGACCCCGTGCGGTGGAACCGTTTCTCAGTCAAGACGAGCTGCGCGAGCTGGACGTCGAGTTGTGCCTGGGTTCGCCCGCCATCGGACTGGACCCGATCGCCCGCGAAGTGCGCACCGCCGACGCGACCATCCCTTATGTCGCCGCGGTGATCGCCACCGGTGCCACCGCCCGGACCCTCCCGGGAACCGCGGGCATCAGCGGCATCCACTCCTTGCGCACGGCCGAGGACGCACTCGCCGTCCGGTCCGCATTGGAGAGTGGGGCCAGGACGGTCGTGGTCGGAGCTGGCTTCATCGGCTCGGAAGTTGCCTCCTCCGCACGGAAACGCGGCCTTCCGGTGACCATCGTGGAGTCTCTCGACACTCCGCTGGTCCGTGCGGTCGGCGCCGAGGTCGGCACGGTGTGCGCCGACCTGCACCGCGCCGCCGGAACCGATCTCCGGTTGGGCACTGATGTCACCGGTTTCGAGACCGCCGACGGCGCGGTCACCGGCGTCGAGCTGAGCAGCGGCGAAACTGTGCCAGCCGACCTGGTGGTCACCGGAATCGGAGCGGTCCCCGCTACCGGCTGGCTCCGCGGCAGCGGGCTCCTGTTGCACGAACGCGACGGCGGCATCGTCTGCGACAGCACGCTCGCCGCCGCGCATGGCGTCTACGCGGCCGGCGATGTCGCGCACGTGGCGAACGCGCTGTTCGACGGCGAGCTGATGCGGCTGGAACACTGGACGAACGCGGCCGAGCAGGGTGCGGCCGCGGCGCGGCACGCGCTGGACCCCGCGAACGCGCGGGTGTTCAGCGCCGTGCCGTACTTCTGGTCCGACTGGTACGACCGGCGCATCCAGTTCGTCGGCACCCCGCGCGCGGACCAGGTCAGCACGGTTCCGGCGGAGCACGGCTTCACCGCGCTGTATCGGCGCGGAGACCGGCTCGTCGGCGCGTTCACCATCGACCGGCCGCGCGACATCATGAAGTACCGCAAGCGGATCGCCGCTCGGGCGCCCTGGTCCGAGGCGGTCTCCTTCGCCCACGAAATGGCCGCATAGAATGACTGTCATGAGTGCGCTTCCGGTGCCCGCGGGCGGTCAGCACCGGCAGCCCATCATCGCCGCCGCCATCGAGCTGACCGCGGAATCCGGCTGGTCCGCGGTCACCATGGCGCGGCTGGCCGATCTGGTCGGGGTGAGCAGGCAGACCGTCTACAACGAGATCGGCTCGAAGGCCGCGCTTGCCGAAGCGATGATCTCGCACGAGCTGGGCCGGTTCCTCGCCGCGGTGAGCGCCGCGTTCGAACGGCACCCGGACGATCTCGTCGAAGCGATCTACGACGCCGTCCGCGCGGTGCTGGAACTCGCCGACGACAACATCCTGCTGCGCGCCATCGCTTCGGCCACGCACGGCACGGACAACGAGTTCCTGCCGCTGCTGACCACTCGCGCCGGCAGCCTGCTGACCGAAGCGAAAGCCGTGCTGCGCGGCCGAGTCCGCAGCTACCGGCCGCCGCTGGACGAAAGCCAGCTCACCGTCGCGATCGACTTGGTGGTGCGCGTGGTGCTCAGCCACGTGATGCAGCCGTCCGGCACTCCCGCGGAGACCGCGGACGGCCTGGCCTGGGTCGCTGCGCGAGTGCTCGGCACCAACCCGGCCGCGCTGATGCGGACCCGCTCGTAAGCCAGACGCGGCCCAGCGCGACCGCGTGGCAGCCTGCCGCGCGTGAACCCGTGAACAACGCACCGGACCGTGCCCGGCGCGCTGATCGGCGACGCCTACCGGGAGACCGCGCCAGGCCCCGCTGCGGCGGCGATTTTCGCCGGGCCCGCCCGGGCTGATCGTCGCGCTCGCATGCTTGACAAATCTTCTTGTCAATGCGACGTTCGCAGGGACCCGATCTGCGAAAGGGCTGTTCCGATGACCGACCTCGTCCCGTTCCTGATGTTCCAGAAGCGCGACGCCGCCGAGGCGATGGCGTTCTACACGTCCCTGTTCCCCGGCGACTCCGTCCTGTCCGACGAGCGCTACGGCGCCGGCGGCCCCGGCCCGGAGGGGACGATCGTGATGGCCGAGTTCACCGTCGCCGGACAGCGGGTGCGGTGCAGTGACAGCTTCGTCCAGCACGGGTTCGACTTCACGCCGTCGACCTCGCTGTTCGTCACGCTCGACTCGACCGACGAACTGAAGCGGGTCACCGCCGCGCTCGGCGAAGGCGGCGGCACGCTGATGCCGCTGGACGACTACGGCTTCGGGCCGTTCGCGTGGGTGAACGACCGGTGGGGAGTCTCTTGGCAGCTCAGCGCTCCGGCGAAGAGCTGAATCCGGCCGCCCACCAGCGCCCCGGTCCGTGAAGGGCCCCTTCCGGGAATCAGATTCCGGTAAGGGGCCCCTCACGGACCACAACGCGCCTCCTATTGACAAGATGACAAAAACCCCGCCCCGGACTTTCCGCATCCGGGTGCGAACACCCCATTCGGGTAGCGCTATGGTGACCGCGGGAGGATGGAAATCATCCTGAGGGGGCCGATAGCCAACTCCCGCGCCAGCCGCTTGACCTGCGCTGTCTTCCGACATCAGGGCAAGCGGCTGGTCTTTTTTACCTCGCCGCAGAATCATTCTGCCACTCGGCAAAGAACTGCGGATTCCGCATTAATAAACTGATCCAACGGTCCGATTCCGGTACAGCCACCACACATCCCGCCCGAATGACCAGCTCAACATCGCCAACGCCACTCCGGCCAGCGCCGCCGGCCACACCCCGACCGCCGCTGCCGTCAGTGCGACCCCTTGCAGGGCCGCCACGACCTTTCGCGCTCGGCTCGGACGCAGCGACGCGCGCAGCCACGGCCAGGCTCGCGCGGCGGCCACGAACGCGTAGCGCATCAGGCCGATCGCCAGCACCCACGGCCCGGCCGACGCCGCGACCAGCACGCTCAGCACCAGGATCAAGAACGCGTCCGCCTCCATGTCGAACCGGGCACCCAGTGCGGACGCGGTTCCGGTGCGGCGCGCGACCTGGCCGTCGACCGCGTCCAGGGCCAGCGCGATCGCGGTCAGCGGGACCAGGAAGGCCAGCGGCGGCTTCCCGTCGAGGTGGTCGGCGACGAGCGCGGTCACCCCGCCGATCAGCGCGGCGCGAGCGAGCGTCACCTGATCGGCGGGGCCGAGCCGGTACACCCGGATCCGCCAGGCGCCCTGGGTGAGCAGCACCAGCAGGCCGACCAGGTAGCCGACGCCGACCGCCCAACCGGCGACGCCGAGACCGGTGGTCAGTGCCAGCAGAACAAGCAGGCCGAGCTGCGCCAGCAGGGCCGGGGCCTGCTGGACGATGGTTGAACCCAGCTCGGCCGGGGTTCGTGTACAGGTGGTGGCAGCCATTTCGCCTCGATCCGGCAGCAACGGAGGACGACTTTGACACGGACGGCGCGGGCCTTCTGGTTCACTTCGGCCGCCAGCGGGGAGCTGCGATCCACCGAGGTGGCTGCGCCGAACTCCGAGGAAGTGCTGGTCCGGACGCGCTTTTCGGCGTTGAGCCGAGGTACCGAAAGTCTCGTCGCCCGCGGCGGGGTGCCGCCAAGCCAGTATGCCGCGATGCGCGCGCCGTATCAGGAGGGCGACTTCCCCTGGCCGGTCAAGTACGGCTACTTGAACGTCGGCGAGGTCGTGGCCGGGCCGGCCGAGCTGACCGGGCGCACGGTTTTCTGCCTCTACCCGCATCAGACCGAGTATGTGGTGCCGGCGTCGGCGGTCACCGTGGTGCCGGACGACGTGCCAGCCGCGCGGGCAGTGCTCGCCGGGACAGTGGAGACCGCGGTCAACGCGCTCTGGGACGCCGCGCCGCTCGTCGGCGACCGGATCGCGGTGGTCGGGGCGGGCATGGTCGGCTGCAGCGTCGCCCGGTTGCTGTCCCGCTTCCCCGGGGTGGACGTGCAGCTCGTCGACCCGGACCCGGCACGCGAGGAGATCGCGGACCGGTTCGGGATCCACTACGCAACCCCGGACACCGCGAGCGGCGACCTCGACCTGGTTGTGCACGCCAGCGCCACCGATGCCGGGCTCGCGCGTTCGCTGGAACTGCTCGGCCACGAGGGCACCGTGGTCGAGCTGAGCTGGTACGGCGACCGTCCGGTGTCGGTGCCGCTCGGCGAGAACTTCCATTCGCGACGGCTCACCGTGCGCGGCAGCCAGGTCGGCACCGTGTCGCCGGCCCGCTCCGCCCGCCGCGGCTATCGCGACCGGATGGCGCTGGCGCTGCGGCTGCTCGCCGATCCGGCGTTCGACGCGTTGATCACCAGCGAAGCCTCGTTCACCGAGCTGCCGGACGTGGTGGCGCGGCTCGCCTCCGGAACCCTGCGCGGACTGGCGCACCGGATCACCTACCGGTAAAGGAGAAACACGTTGTTCAGTGTCACCGTGCGCGATCACATCATGGTCGCCCACAGCTTCCGCGGCGAAGTTTTCGGCCCGGCGCAGCGCTTGCACGGCGCGACGTTCGTGGTCGACGCGACCTTCACCCGGACCGAACTGGACTCGGACAACATCGTGGTCGACATCGGGCTCGCCACCGACCAGCTGGGCGCGGTGCTGGCCGACCTGAACTACCGGAACCTGGACGACGAACCGGACTTCGCCGGGGTCAATACCTCCACCGAGTTCCTCGCCAAGGTCATCGCCGACCGGCTCGCGGACCGCGTCCACGCTGGGGACCTGGGCGAAAACGCGCGCGGGCTGGCGCGGCTTTCGGTGACCCTGCACGAATCCCACGTCGCCTCGGCCGGATACGAGCGTGCCTTGTGACCGCTGCGGACCCTTCCGGATACGCACCGGAATGGCTGCGGCTGCGGGAACCCGCCGACGCGGCGGCCCGGGCCGCCGATCTGGTCGAGCTGCTGCCCACCGGGCCGGCGGTGATCCGCGACCTCGGCTGCGGCACCGGGTCGATGGGCCGCTGGCTGAGCGGACGGCTGCCCGGCCCGCAGCGATGGATCCTGCACGATCGCGATCCGCGGCTGGTGGAGATCGCCGCACACAGCGTCCCGGGCGTCGTCGAATCGTCCACCGAAGACGTCACCCGCCTCGGCGATCTCACCGGAACCACCCTGGTCACCGCGTCGGCGTTGCTGGATCTGCTGACCGCGGCGGAGATTCAGCGCCTGGTGAAGTCCTGTGTGGACGCGCACTGTCCGGCGTTGTTCACCTTGTCCGTCACCGGCTCGGCCGAACTCGCCCCAGCGGATCCGGCCGACGCGGCGCTCCGCGAAGCCTTCAACGACCACCAGCGCCGCGAAGGAAAGCTGGGTCCGGACGCCGTCGCGTTCACCGTCGCGGAATTCACCCGGTACGGCTGGACTGTGCACACCAGACCGTCGCCCTGGCGGCTCGGTGCCGAACACCAAGACCTCATCGACACCTGGTATCGCGGTTACGTCGCTGCCGCACAAGAACAGAACCCAACCCTGGCGGTGCCCGCCCGTCAGCTCACCGCGGTCACCGTGCACCACCAGGACCTACTCGCCCTCGCCTGACTTCCGGCGCGCCCGGGCCCGGCGTTTGCCCTCGTGCATCGCCGCGACCCGGGCGACCGGGATCGTGTGCCCCTCAGCCACCAGGTCCGCCGGGAGCTGCTGCGGCGCGGGCAGTTCCTCCGCCCACGGATCGGCGTCTCCCAGCAACCGCACCGCGCTCTTCACGGTGAAGTCGCCCGGTGCCACGTTGTCCGCGTCGTCCCAGCGCACCGGGAACGACACCGGCGCGCCCGGCCGGATCCGCGGACTGTAGGCCGCCGCGACCGTCGCCCCGCCCGCCCGGGTCGAATCGAGAAACACCTTGCCGTGCCGGTCTTCCCGGATGAACGCGGTGGTCGCCAGCTGCGGGTCGATCCGTTCCGCCCGCGCGCCGACGGCCCGCGTCGCCGCCGCGACGTCCTCAAAGGACAGTCCGGGAACCAGCGGCACGAACACGTGCACCCCCTTGGATCCGCTGGTCTTCAACGCACCCGCCAGGCCGGTGTCGGCCAGCGCCTGGCGTACCAGCCGGGCCGCCGCCACCGCGACGTGGAACGGAGCGCCCTCCGGCGGGTCGAGATCCATGATCAGATCGGTCTGACCGACCGGATCCACCCGGGTCAGCGCGGGATGCAGCTCGACCGCGCGCTGATTTCCGAACCACAGCAGCGTCCGCCGGTCGTTGCACAGCCCATAAGTGACGGTGCGCTGAGAGCTTTCCGCCCACAGCTTCGCGCGCGGCACCCACTCCGGCGTGTATTTGGGCAGGTTCTTCTGCATGAACGCGTCCTGCCCGCGCAGCACCCGCATCACCGACAGCGGCCGGTCGCGCAGCACCGGCAGCAATCGGTCCGCGACCGCGTCGTAGTAGTCGACGAGGTCGCGCTTCGTCGCTCCGGCACCGGCGAACAGCTCCTGGTCGAGGTGGGTGAGGGAAACGCCGTCCCGCACCTCGTCCGCGGTGCTCACGCCGCCTCCGCGGGACGGAGTGCCTCGGCAATGCTCATGGTGCCAACCTTGCCGATCCGCGCACTTCGGTCAAGCGCGCACGACGCGCACGTCCGACACCTCCAGCAGCCCGTCGAGGTGCACCTTGGCCTGGGTCTGCGCCGGATCGACGATCAGCCCGTCCCGGCGGACCAGGTCAAGGACGCGCGCCGCGAGCGGCAGCACCAGATGCCGGCCCCAGCAGCGTTCGTTGCTGTGCCCGAACGGCAGGTAGCCGGGATGGGCGTCCGGGTCGAGGTCGGCCCAGCGCTGCGGCCGGAACTCGTCCGGCGCGTCCCAGAGCTCCGGGTCGCGGTGGCTGAGCAGCGGCAGCAGCAGGACGTCGTCGCCGGCGCCGATCCGCGAGTCCACCTCGGCGAACTCCGGCGACCGCACGCGCAGGATGTTCCAGGACGGCGGCAGCAGCCGTAACGCCTCGTGGAGCAGGTATTCGGTCGGCAGCTCCTCGTGCAGCGGCGAGCTCAGCCACAGCGCGTTCGTGACCAGTGCGGCGACCGTGAAGCAGATTGGGCCGGCCACCCGCCGGTACAGGTACATGGCGAACCGGCGCTGTTCGAAGGTCTCCGCCTCCAGCACCATTCGAGCCAAAGCGGACAGCGCTACCTCGGGTGCGGGCCGCCCCCACAGCGCGGCCCCGGCGGCGACGGCCGACCAGGTGATCTTCGGCGTCAGCTCCAGACGGCGGTCCACGAGCACCCGGAACCGCCACTGTTCGCGGCCGAAAACCAGGTCCCGCAGGTAGTTGTGCGGTACCGCGGGCCAGGCGCCGGTGAGGTCGGGCTGATCGAGCGGCTTCTTGAGCGCGGCCCGGACATCCGCGCCGACAGCCCGCATCAGCGCGGACGACTCCGGTCGGGTGACCACCCGGCCGAGCACCGGCTTGAAGGTCGGCCGTTCCTCGGCGTTGGCGGGCCGGCTGCGCAGCAGCGCGTCCATCAGATCGGCCCCGGCCACCCCGACGGTGTCCGGTTCCAGCCGAAAGAAGGTTTTTCCCCGATAACGGTCGAACAGTTCTTGCAAACGCCGCGCGAATACCACCTCGCGCACTTTGTTCCGTTCAGCGGGAATAGTGATCGCACGACTCCTTTCTGATATGGGCGGCCGTTCCCGGTTGCCGGGAACGGCCGCCCCAGGCGAGCTCAGCTCCGTCAGATCCAGCCGTACCAGGCGTAGGACTTCAGGCTCTTGCCCGGCAGGGCCTTGCGAACGAGGCGCACAATCTTCACGGAAATTCCTCCGCTTTCTCGAACACTTCGACCGCACTCGCGGCCGTCGCCGAGAATACAAACAATTCCGGAATGCTGTCACGTCCGAAGGAAAACCGACTACTTTCGTCGGCCGGGCCGGACAGTTCCGGCCAGAATTCATTGGCAAGACCGGGCGCCGCGGGTAGTCTGCGCCGCCGTTGGCCTACATCGCCGAACGGGCGTAGTCGAGCAGGGCGCGCGCCGCTGGGCCGAGCGGGCCGTCCGCTCGCCAGGCCAGCGCCAACTGGCCGCGCGGCCGCGACGCCAATCGGACGAGATGCAGTTCGGCCGAGTAGTAGCGGGCCAGGGATTCCGGCACCAGCGCCACGCCGAGATCGCGCATTGCCAGCTGTGCCAACACATTCGGGTCGCTCGCCTCCAGCGTCACCCGCGGCCGCAGGCCGTGCGCGGCGAACTCGCGGTCGAGCACCCCGCGCAGTCCGGTCCCCTGCGGCAGGCAGATCAGCGGCCGCTGCGCCAGCTCGGCGAAGCTCACCTCCGCGCGGTCGGAGAACTCGTCGCGCGGGCCGACGACCGCCACCAGCTCCTCGTCCAGCACCACCTGCGTCTCCAGCCCGGCCGGGACGCCGTCGGCGAGGCCGATCACCGCCACATCGAGCCGGCCCTCGCGCAGCGCCTCGACCATCACGTCCGAATTCGCCTCGCCGAGGGTGATCTCCACGCCCGGGTACCGTTCCGCGAACTCCGCCAGGAAGTCCGGCAGCGCCACCGGTCCGGCGGAGGTCACCATCCCCATCGCGACCTGCCCCCGCACCAGCCCTTCGTGCTCCGCGACCGTCTCGCGCACCGCGGCGACGGCGGCCAGCGCGGCGCGCGCGTGCGGCAGAGCCGCGGCACCGACCCCGGTCAGCCGGACGCTGCGCCCGGACCGGTCGAACAGCGGCTGCCCCAGCTCGCGTTCCAGCCGGCGGATCTGCGCGCTGACCCCGGGCTGCGCGACGTGCATCCGGGCCGCCGCGCGGGTGAAGTTGGCTTCCTCGGCGACCGCGACGAAGTACTCCAGCTGATGCAGTTCCATAACCATTGATTATAGCTACTGGAACCAGTATCTCTTGGACTTCTCGTCACGCCTTCAGCAAGCTGAAGGCATGCAGACGTTCACCCCTGATCAGGCCGGTTACCGCGAAGAGATCGCCGGGTTCCAGACCGGCGTCCAGTCCACCCCGCACCTGGTCGTCGCCGCGACCAGCGCAGAGGACATCGCCGAAGCGGTGCGGCACGCGAACGAGCGGGGTCTGCCGATCGCGGTCCAGGCCACCGGGCACGGGCTGCGCGAACCGGCGGAAGGCGTGCTGATCTCGACCCGGCGGATGACCGGCGTGACCGTCGACCCCCGACGCCGCCTCGCCCGCGCCGAGGCCGGGGCCACCTGGGGCAGCGTGATCGACGCCGCCGCGGAACACGGACTCGCCCCGCTCAGCGGGTCCAGCCCGGGCGTCGGCGTGGTCGGCTACACGCTGGGCGGCGGGTTCGGCCTGCTCGGCCGGCACTTCGGCCTGGCCTCGGATCGCGTCGTCTCGGCCGACCTCGTCCGCCCCGACGGAACGCGCACCACCGGCCCGCTCGAAGCGGGGATCGTGACCGCACTGGAGTTCGAACTGGTCCCGGTGACCACGCTGTACGGCGGCGGCCTGTTCTTCGACACCGCGCGGATCCCCGACGTCCTGCGCGCCTGGCGCGACTGGACCCTCGACCTGCCGGACACCGTCGGCACTTCGGTGGCGCTGGTGCCGTTCCCGGATCTGCCGATGGTGCCGGAACCCTTCCGCGGCAAGCACATCGCCAACGTCCGGGTGGCGAGCCTTGCTGCCGGCGGCGACCAGCTCGTCGCCCCGCTGCGAGCGCTCGGCCCGATCCAGGACACGCTGAAGACGATGCCGTATACCGACTCCGGCCAGATCGCCGCCGACCCGCCGAACCCGCACCCGTACCTCGGCGACAACCGCGTCCTGCCGGCACTGCCGGACGAGGCGCTGACCACCGTCCTCGATCACGCCGGCCCGGGCGCGCCGGTGCCCACCGTGCTGATCATCGACCTGCTCGGCGGCGCGTACCAGCACGCCAAGGCATCGGACTTCACGCCGGAATCCCGCTACACCGTGCGCGCCCTGTCACTGGTGGACCCGGACGCGGCGACTGTGCGGGCCGCACACGCGAAGCTGTTCGCCCCGCTCACCCCGGAATCGACCGGACGACTGCGGAGCTTCGTGTACGGCCAGCCGCTCGGCTAACGCTCGATGACGAAGACCGGAATCACCCGGTCGGTCTTCTTCTCGTAGTCGGCGAATCCCTCGGCGTGCGCGACCATCCCGGCGTACAGCCGGTCGCGCTCGGCGCGGTCCTCGACCACGGACGCCTTGGCCGGGAACCGCTCGGTGCCGATCTCGACTGTCACCGCCGGGTTCGCGACCAGATTGTGGTACCAGTCCGGGTGGGTGTCCGCGCCGCCCTTGGACGCGGCGATGACGATCCGGTCCCCGTCGGTGGTGTAGACCAGCGGGCTCACCCGCTGCTTGCCGCTCCTCGCGCCAGTGTGCGTGAGCAGGAGCAGATCCTTGCCCTCGAACATCCCGCCGACCTTGCCCTCGTTCGCGTGGAACTCGTCGATGATCTGCTGGTTCCAGTCGGACATCCGCACACTCCCGTAAGTTGGTTGATGCAACAACAAACCTAGATTTCGGCGAATCGGGCTGTCAACACACGCGCAGGTACTGTCGCGGCATGGCCACCGAACCGGGTCCGACCGTCGCCGACGGGGTGCGCGAGCTGCTGCTGCTCATGCCCCGTCTGGTCGGGCGTGCGAAGCGGACGCCGCCGCCCCCGGAGCTCGGCGATCTCGCGCTCGCGCCGCGGCATCTGTCGCTGCTGGCCTATCTGCTGTTCGACGGTCCGATGACGGTCAACGAGCTCGCCGCCCGGCTGGAGATCGCGCCCACGACGGCCAGCCTGATGGTCGGCGACCTGTCCCGCCAGGGCGTGCTGGACCGCGCCGAGCACCCGGACGACCGGCGGCGCACCATCGTGAGCATCAACGCGGACAAGGAGCCGGCAGTCGACGCGTGGCTCGCCCGCAGCGCGAAGGCGTGGCAGGAAGCGCTCACGCCGCTCACCCCGGCCGAACGCGCGCTGGTGATCAACACGTTGAAGGTCTTCGAGCAGCACAGCTCGTGAGGATCGCCTAGACGCTCAGCCAGGACGCCTGCGGCCCGGCGCACTGGTGCGGCCAGCCCACCTCGTGCCGGTACCACCAGGCTGGTCTGGTCTCGCCGTTCGGCAGCGTGTACCGCGGCGGGCCGCCGATCCGGCGCAGCCCGGCGGCCTCCAGCGACCGCGCGCTGGCGAAGTTGCCCACCTCGGCCCCGGCCTGGATCCGGGAAAGGCCCAGATGCTCGTGCCCCAGCAGCAGTCCGGCGGCGAACAGGTCCCGGCCGAACCCCTGTCCCCGGTAGCCCGGCGCGAGGAAACCGCCGGTCTCCGGGCTGCCGTCCTCGCCCGCGTGCACGCTGACCAGTCCGGCACAGCGGCCGGCCACCAGGTCGATCGCGACGATGTCCACCGAATGATGGTCCGGCGCGGTCCAGTCCGGTCCGGTGCCCGGCACTACCCGCAGCGCCTCGGCGCGCATCGGCTCGGCCACCACCGATTCGGGCAACCAGCCCAGCCAGCGCTGCGCGGCCGGATCGCTCCCGGCGGCCACCGCGGCGGCGTACTCCCAGGCCGTGGGGGTACGGAAGAGAAACCGGCCGAGCGCGAACGCATGACCGCGGCGGTCGCAGGCGCGCTTCGCCATCAGCCGCCCGCGGCGGGTCAGCCGGTGCACCAACGGTGCATTGCTCGCAAACGCCATCGCGCCGGAAATGCTACCCCTCGCTTGTTATGGTGATCGGGTGACGGCCGTACCGGAAACAACCGATGTCGACGGCGGGCGCGCGGCCCAGCCTCGGCACCTCATTGTGTCCGTCTACGGCGTGCACCACCAGGCTGGGGGCAAATGGCTCTCGGTGGCCGCACTGATCGACCTGCTCGCCGTGGTCGGCATCGACGAACCGGCGGTGCGCTCGTCCATCTCCCGGCTGAAGCGGCGCGGAGTGCTCGAAGCGGTGCGCCTGGACGGGGCAGCCGGGTACGAATTGTCCGGTACCGCACTGGATTTGCTGCACGAAGGCGACGACCGGATCTTCCGCCGCGATCGCGCGAAGCTCGCCGACGGCTGGCTGCTGGCGGTGTTTTCGGTGCCGGAGGCCGAACGGCACAAGCGGCACGTGCTGCGCACCCAGCTGTCGCGGCTCGGGTTCGGCACCGCGTCCTCCGGGGTCTGGATCGCGCCCGCGCACCTGTACGAGGCCACCGTCGACACCCTCGACCGGCTGGAACTCTCCGAATACGCCGACCTCTTCCGCGCTGAGCACCTGGCGTTCGGCGACCCGGCCGAGAAGGTCCGCGAGTGGTGGGACCTGGATCAGCTGGACGAGCTGTACACGGCTTTCCGCGAGGAGCACGAACCGACGCTGCGGCGCTGGCAGCGGCGGCGCACGACCCCGGCCGACGAAGCGTTCGCGGACTACCTGCGGGTGCTCACCGACTGGCGGCGGATGCCGTACCTGGACCCGTGCCTGCCCGCCGAACTGCTGCCGGACGGCTGGTCCGGCATCCGTGCCGCCGAAGTGTTCTTCGCACTGCACGACCGGCTCGAAGACGCCGCGCGCAAGCACCTGCGCGCGGTCATCAGCGGCTGAGGACCGCGTACCCCTGCACTTCCACCAGCGCCTCGACGTCCCACAGCCGGCTCACGCCGATGCCCGCCATCGCCGGATAATCGGCGCCCACCAGGCGCTTCCACACCCGGCCGATCTCCCGCGCGCGGGCTTTGTAGTCGTCCATGTCGACGATGTAGACGGTCAGGCTGCACAGGTCCGCGGGCCCGCCGCCGGCCGCGCGCAACGCGGTCAGCAGGTTGCCGAGCGCCTGCTCGAACTGCGCCACCACGCCGTCGCCGACGATCCGGCCATCGGCGTCCAGCGCGGTCTGCCCGGCCAGGAACACCAGCCTGCCCTCGGCGGTCACCGCGTGCGAGAACCCGGACGGCTTGCCCAGCTCCGGGGGATTGATCCGCTCCATGCCGGGAGCCTAACCCATCTCTCGTCTTCTTGACGACCGTAGTTCACACGACATACCCTGAGCGGCGTGCGGATTTCAGTAGTCGGCGGCGGGCCAGCGGGCCTCTACTTCGCCGTGCTCGCGAAGCAACTCGGGCCGGACCACGAGATCACCGTCTGGGAACGCAACGCGCCGGACGACACGTTCGGCTTCGGCGTCGTCTTCTCCGACGAGACCCTCGGCGGCATCGAGCACGCCGACGCGGCCGTGCACGACGCGATGAGCCGCGAGTTCGCCCGCTGGGACGACATCGACGTGCACTACCGCGGCACCGTCTCCACCTCCGGCGGGCACGGGTTCGCCGCGATGAGCCGCAAACGGCTGCTGGCGATCCTGCAGCAGCGCTGCCGGGAAATGGGTATCGATGTCCGATTCCGCAGCACCGCCCCGGATCCGGCGACGCTGGCCGCCTCGTCCGACCTGGTGGTCGCCGCCGACGGGGTCAACTCCGCGGTGCGGGCGACGTTCGCCGGCGCGTTCCAGCCGACCGTCGAGACCCGGCAGTGCCGCTATATCTGGCTCGGCACCGACTTGGTCTTCGACGCGTTCAAGTTCCACGTCCTCGAGACGCCGCACGGCATCATGCAGGTCCACGGTTACCCGTACGGCCGCGACGGCAGCACGTTCATCCTGGAGATGCACGAAGACGTGTGGCAGCGCGCGTTCGGCCCGATCGCCGCCACCGGGCTGGGGCCAGGCGAGAGCGACGAGAAGTCCATCGAGCTGATCCGCTCGCTCTGCACGGACATCTTCGCCGGGCATCAAGTGCTGGCCAACAACTCGAAGTGGGCCACCTTCGGCACTGTCCGGTGCGGAAGCTGGGTGCACGACAACGTCGTGCTGCTCGGCGACGCCGCGCACACCGCGCACTTCTCGATCGGTTCGGGCACGAAGCTCGCGATGGAAGACGCGCTGGCGCTCGCCGCGTGCCTGCACGAGCAGCCGACCGTGCCGGAAGCCCTTGCCGCGTACGAAGAAGAGCGTCGTCCGGTAGTCGCTTCCACCCAGCGCGCCGCGCAGGCGAGCCTGGAGTGGTTCGAGAACCTGGCCCAGTACACGCATCAAGACCCGGAGCAGTTCGCGTTCAACCTGCTCACTCGCAGCCGTCGCGTCACCTACGACAACCTGAAGCTGCGCGACCGGGAGTTCGCCGCGTCACTGGACCAGTGGTTCGCTGATTCGCTCGGCACTTCGGTCGCGCCGCCGATGTTCCAGCCCGTCCGAATCGGTTCGCTGGAGCTGGCGAACCGGGTCGTAGTGTCGCCGATGGACATGTACTCCGCGGTCGACGGCGTGCCCGGCGAGTTCCACCTCGTGCACCTGGGCAGCAAGGCGCTCGGCGGGGCCGGGCTGGTGATGACCGAGATGATCTGCGTGTCCGCCGAGGGCCGGATCACGCCGGGCTGTCCCGGGTTGTACAACTCGGAGCAAGAAGCCGCGTGGGAACGGATCGTCTCCTTCGTGCACCGCGAAACTCCGGCGAAGATCGGGCTGCAGCTGGGGCATTCCGGGCGGAAGGGCTCCACGAAGCTGATGTGGGAGGGCATCGACGATCCGCTTCCGGAAGGCAACTGGGAAGTCTGCGCGCCTTCCGCGTTGCCCTACTCCGCGAACAACCAGACGCCGCGGGAGTTGTCCGTCGCGGAACTGGCGGAGATCCGGGACCAGTTCGTCGCGGCCGCCGAGGCCGCCGCCCGCGCCGGCTTCGACCTGCTGGAACTGCACTGCGCGCACGGATACCTGCTGTCGTCCTTCCTTTCGCCGCTGACCAACCACCGCACCGACGCCTACGGCGGTTCCCCGGAGAACCGGCTCCGCTTCCCGCTGGAGGTCTTCGACGCGATCCGTGCGGTGTGGCCGGCGGATCGCCCGCTGACCGTCCGGATCTCGGCCACCGACTGGTTCGAAGGCGGCAACGACGCGGAGGAGGCGGTCGCCATCGCGCAAGCCTTCGCCGAACACGGCGCGGCCGCGATCGATGTCTCCACCGGCCAGGTCGTCAGCGAGGAAAAGCCGAAGTTCGGGCGGAGCTACCAGACCCCGTACGCGGACCGGATCCGCAACGAAGTCGGCCGTCGTTACGGCACCGCGGTGATCGCCGTCGGCGCGATCTCGTCTTACGACGACGTGAACTCGCTCATCCTGGCCGGCCGGGCCGACCTGTGCGCGCTGGGCCGCACCCACCTGTTCGATCCACAGTGGACCTTGCACGCGGCGGCCGCGCAGGACTATCCGGTCGAGTGGCCCAAGCAGTGGGCGGCGGGCAAACGGGCCCCGCAAACCGGCCGGACCGACGGCCCGGAACCACGGCTGGACCTCGTCCGCACGGGCGGCCACCAGACCGCACATGCCCGCTGGCGACCGGAGGAAGCCCGATGAACGCGTTCGCTTTCACTCCCGAGCAGACCGCATATGCGGCTTCGGTGCGCGAGATCGCCGCGTCGCAGCTGGTCCCGCTGGCTTCCGCCGGTGCCGAAGGAACGGTCAACCGTCCGCTGCTGAAGGCGATGGGTTCGCACGGCTTGCTCGCGCGGCTGTTCCCCGGCGTCGAGAGCGGACAGCCGACTCGGCAGGCTGCCGCGACCGACCTGTGCCTGCTCCGAGAAGCTCTGGCCACGCAGTGCACCGAAGCGGAGACTGCACTTGCTTTGCAGGGGCTGGGCAGCTACCCGGTGCTGCAGTCTGGTTTGGACGAACAGGTGCGGCGCTGGCTGCCCGCGGTCGCCGCCGGGGACGCGGTCGCGGCCTTCGCACTGACCGAGCCGGACGCTGGCTCGGACGCCGCCGCCTTGCAACTGGCGGCCGAGCGGGACGGTGACGGCTGGCGGTTGACCGGGACCAAGATGTGGATCTCGAACGCGCCGGAGGCCGATTTCTACACCGTTTTCGCGCGAACCACGCCGGACGCGGGTTCCCGCGGGGTGAGTGCGTTCGTGGTCCCTGGCGATCGGGCCGGGCTCGGCGGGGAGCATCTGGATCTGGTGAGCCCGCATCCGATCGGCACGGTGGTCTTCGACGGCGTCCGGGTGGAGCGGAACGAACTGCTCGGCGAGGAGAACCGCGGCTTCGCGGTGGCCATGCGAACGTTGGATTTGTTCCGCCCGAGTGTCGGCGCGTTCGCGGTCGGGATGGCGCAGGCGGCGCTGGACGCGAGCGTCTCGTACACCGCTTCGCGGGAGGCTTTTGGCGGGCCCTTGGTGAAGCAGCAGACTGTCGCGCACACGCTGGCGGAGATGGCCACGCGTACGGAGGCCGGGCGGCTCCTGGTTTATGCCGCCGCCGCCGCGTACGACGCAGGTGAGGAGAACCTCGCCGGACGCGCGGCCATGGCCAAGTTGTTCGCCACCGAAGCCGCCCAGTACGTGGTGGATCAGGCGGTGCAGCTGCACGGGGCACGCGCGTTGCGGCGAGGGCATTTGCTGGAGCATCTGTACCGGGAGGTCCGGGCGCCGCGGATTTATGAAGGGGCGTCGGAGATCCAGCGGACGATCATCGCCCGGTCGTTGCGGAAGTGAGCGGCGTTCGGTGTCCCCCACGCACCGAACGCCACCCCCTCAGGCGGCCGCTGTGCGCCGTCGAGGTTTCCGGTCCAGCCACAGCTGCGCACAGATCAGGGCGAACGTCCAGCTCACCCATGCGCCGATGGCCGCGATGGACTGGCCGAGCGCGATCTCGCTGCCGCCGAACGTCGTGTTCAGTTGCGGGGCCAGGAAGATCGCCGCGATCGGGCCGATAACGCGGTTCAGGATGATCGACATGGTCAAGGCGAAGCTGCGGATCATCCAACGACGGTGGTCGCCGAAACGGCGTTCCCTGGCCGCGCGGTAGCCGGCGAAGGTGGCGCCGAGCCAGATCACCGCGAGCAGGACGTCACTTGCCCGGGTCGCCGGGCCGAAGGGACTCGCCGCGCCGACAGTCAGCGCCATGACGCCGGACGGGAGCACGCCGGCGAATACGTACGCGCGGCCGGCGTAGCGGTGGAGCCGCGGTCGCGTTCGGCGAAGCCAAGGCCAGATCTGGAGCAGCGCGGTGATCATGGCGATGCTGCCGAAGACTACGTGCCCGACCAGGAGCCAGTAGTGCGCGGGGAAACCGTCCGGGGCGGGGACCCGGGATTGAGCCGGGTCCAGCGCCAGGTAGGGCGGCAGGGCGTAGGCGAGGAAGGCGACGACCACCAGGCCCAGCGGGGCTATCCAGGGGCGCTGCCAGGGCTTCTTCCGTGCCTGGGCCTGGGTCGGGCTGGTCGGTTTGAAGTCTGTTCCAGTGCTCACATCGTCCCCCTCGGTACTGGTTCGCGGCTTTGACGCTAGGGCGGCAGCGGCGAGGAGGGGATGCGGGCGGCCGGTGTTGTCCAGGTAGGGATGGCCCTACCCGCGCACTGTGTTGGCGATATGGGCGGGCCTTCGACGGCGCTACCCGGCCTCCGCCGACGCTGCGGGGGCGTTCGCCGACGCTCCGCGACCTTCGGCGGCGTCCCGGCCTTCGGCGGCGCTCCCGGCCTTCGGCGGCGCTCCGGGGTCTTCGGCGGCGCTCCGGGACTTCGGCGGCGTCCCGGGGTCTTCGGCGGCGCTCCGGGGTCTTCGGCGGCGTCCCGGTGCCTTCGCCGGCTGTCCGTGAGGGGCCCCTTGAGGGAATCCAATTCCGTGAAGGGGCCCCTCACGGAACGGACTGCTCGACGGAACCCAAGTCCGTGACGGGGCCCCTCACGGACATGGCCGCGGGGGCAAGCTCTCCCGCGCGTCCGGGCAAGCTGACTGCACCGCAGGCCTCGGCACCGTTGCCGCAGAGGTATAGACCAGGCATACTTCTCCCACCTTTGTTGCCCGGCACGACAAAGTCCCCGTCGCCCTCGCCGCCAGCACCGCCGGAAGCGGGTTGGCGAGGCTGCTTCCTGCGCACGCAGGAATCCGAAACCGAGGTGACACCAGCATGTCCCGTCTCCGCAGTCTCGCCGCTGCCGCCCTGCTCGCCTTTGGCGGGCTGGTCGCACCGGCCGTCCTCGCTCCTCCTCCGGCCGCCGCGGCGACCAGTTTCAGCGACGATTTCGACGGTCCGGCCGGCGCTGCCGCCGATGGCTCGAAATGGAATTACGAAACCGGCGACAACAACGGCAACAATCACGAACGCCAGTGGTACACCGCGGGCGCGGCCAACGCCGCACTCGACGGCCAGGGCCATCTGGTGATCACCGCCAAGCGCGAGAACTCCGGTCATACCTGCTGGTACGGCACCTGCGAATACACCTCCGCCCGGCTCAACACCGCGGGAAAATTCAGCCAGGCGTACGGGCACGTCGAGACGCGCATGAAGATCCCGCGCGGGCAGGGCATGTGGCCTGCCTTCTGGATGCTCGGCGGCGGAAACTGGCCGACAGACGGCGAAATCGACGTGATGGAGAACATCGGACGCGAGCCCAACACGGTGCACGGCACGATTCACGGGCCAGGCTACTCCGGTGCGAACGGCATCGGCGCGGCCTATACCGGGCCGAATTTCTCCGATGATTTCCACACCTACGCGGTGGACTGGTCGCCCAACAAGATCGTCTGGTCAGTGGACGGCAACGCCTACCAGACCCGCACTCCGGCCGATCTCAACGGAAATCGCTGGGTCTATGACCACCCGTTCTACCTCATCCTCAACCTCGCCGTGGGCGGCGACTGGCCTGGAAACCCGGACGGCAGCACGCAATTCCCGCAGCAGCTCGTCGTCGACTACGTGCACGTGACCACCAGCGACAGCAGCGCCTCCGGCCGGATCATCGGCATCGGCGGGAAGTGCGTCGACGTGCCGTGGGCGAACCCGGCGAACTTCACCCAGCTGCAAATCACCGACTGCAACGGCAATGCCGCGCAGAACTGGACGGTCGGCAGCGACGGCACGATCCGCGCGCTCGGCAAGTGCATGGACGTCAACGGAGCAGGCACCGCCGACGGCACCGCGGTCCAGATGTACGACTGCAACAACACCAACGCCCAGCAGTGGGTCGTCACCGCGGCGCACGACATCGTCAATCCGCACGCGAACAAGTGTCTCGACGCGGCCGGCGCCAGCTCCGCGAACGGGACGAAACTTCAGCTGTGGACGTGCACCGGAAACGCGAACCAGAAGTGGAGCGTCAACCAGTAGCGCGACGGCGGGCCGTGATCTCCCCTCGGTCACCACGGCCCGCCTCGGTCCCGCCATCCCTGGCACCGCGTGCACCGGACGGGGAACCCATCGTCCGGTCGCCTTCCGCGCGTCGGCTGGGGGTCCCGGCGCTCGGGGCGACGCTCTCACGCGGCCCGACGCCGACGGTAGTCAGGCAACCCGCGCCGTGCCGCCTTTCGAGTGACGAGAGGGTCCGAACGGCCATGCTCGCTGCCTTCCCGGGCAATCCGGTAACGCCTCAGCGCGATCCGGTCAGCTCAGGTGCACGCTCCGAGTAAGCCTCGACCAGCTGCGCTTCCGCATCGTCGAGGTATTCCGCCAGCAGCTCGGCGGTACGCATACCGTCGCCAGTTTCGAGCACGCCCAGGATTTCGTGGTTACGCGGCAGGTATCGCTCGTGAAACCGTCGCGGGTCTGCCATCACGTGGAACACCAGCCGCAGCTCCGCGGTGAGCGCCTGCATCAGCTCGACGATGCGCTCGCTCCCGGTGAGCGCCACCAGCTCCGCGTGGAACCGGATGTTCGCCGTGCCGAGGTCCTGCCACTGCGCCTGTTTCGCCGCGCGATCGCCATCGGACACCGTTGCCGCCACCTTCGCGTACGACGGGGGCTTCGCGGTCACCTCGCGGACCGCGGCACACTCGATGATCTTGCGAACCCGGTAGATGTCGCGCACGTCCTCGACGCTCGGCACCCGGACGAACACCCCCCGGTTCAGCTCGTGCACCAGCAGCCGCTCGTGGGTCAACAGCCGGAAGGCTTCCCGGAGCGTGTTGCGCGAGACGCCGAGCGCGCTGCCGATGTCCTGTTCCGACAGCCGCACCCCAGGCAGGAAGAACCCTTCCGCGATGCGCGTGCGCAACACGCCGGCGACTCGTTCCGCCGTGCTCGTGCGCCCCAGCAAGCCGCGATCGGCTTCCAGCCCCATCGGCTCTCCGTCGGTAACCACGTCGCCCAGCGTAGCCAGCCGTCCGAGAACAATAAAATGAGGGACTTGTGGGATTGTTCAACAATCCAGTACCGTAGCGGCCATGTGACCCGTGCCACCATGAGTCCATCCCCCTTGTGAGGTGCCCCCATGAACGTCCAAGTCACCGACGGCACAGCGAACGCGGCCCGCCCGTTCGGCTGGTACCGCTCGCTCGGCCAGAAGGGCCGCCGTGCCTTCATCGGCGCCTTTGGCGGCTACGGCCTCGATTCGTTCGACTACCAAACCCTGCCCTTCGGCCTGGCCGCGATCACCGTGTACTTCGGCATCACCTCCGGCGAGGCGGGGCTGCTCAGCACGGTCACGCTGGTGGTGTCCGCGATCGGCGGCGTCGGCGCGGGCGTCCTGGCGGACCGGATCGGCCGGGTCCGCACCCTGCAGCTGACCATCGCGATGTACACGATCTTCACCGTGCTCTGCGGGTTCGCGCCCAACTTCGAGACGCTGCTGATTTTCCGCGGCCTGCAGGGACTCGGGTTCGGCGGCGAGTGGGCGGTCGGCGCGGCGCTGGTCGCGGAGTACTCCTCGGCGCGGTACCGGGGACGCACAGTCGCGTTCGTGCAGAGCGCCTGGGCGGTGGGCTGGGGCCTGCTGGTGATCGTCTACACGGTGCTGTTCAGTGTGCTGGACCAGGACATCGCGTGGCGCGTGCTGTTCTGGGTCGGGGTGCTCCCGGCATTGCTCGTGCTGTGGGTGCGGAAGCGGATCGAGGACGCGCCGGAAGCCGCCGCACGCCGCGTCTCGGCCAGGACCAAGGGGTCGCTCGCCGGAATTTTCCGCAAGGACCTGCTGCGCACCACGATGTTCGCCGCGCTGCTCGCGACCGGCGTCCAGGGCGGCTACTACACGCTGTTCACCTGGATGCCGAAGTATCTGCAGAGCAGCCGGGGCCTGTCCGTCGTCAACACCGGCGGCTACTTCGCGCTGTTGATCCCGGGCGCGTTCATCGGCTATGTCTGCGGCGGCTACCTCACCGACCTGCTCGGCCGAAAGAAGACGTTCCTGCTGTTCTCGGTCCTCTCCGCGCTGCTGATCGTGCTGTTCGTCCAGCTGCCCTACGGCGCGAACGGCCTGATGCTGCTGATCAGCTTCCCGCTCGGGTTCTCCACCTCGGCCATCTTCAGCGGGTTCGGCGCTTACCTCGCCGAGCTGTACCCGACCGAGCTGCGCGCCACCGGCCAGGGCTTCACGTACAACTTCGGCCGCGCGGTCGGTGCCGCTTTCCCCGCGGTGGTGGGCTTCCTGGGCGCGGGCGGAGCGATCGTGCTCGGCGCGGTGGGCTACGCCATCGCCGCGGCAGCGCTGCTCGGGCTGCCGGAAACTCGCGGCAGGGAGCTGGTGTCATGACGATCTTCCAGGACCCCGCGACGCTCACCCCGGCCGAAGCCCGCGCGCTGTTCCGGGCCGGCACCGAACGCCCGACCACCGGCTGGGCCGACGGTTACGCGCAAACCAATCTGATCGCCGTGCCCGAGGACTGGGCGGACGACGTCGCCGAGTTCTGCGGACGCAACCCGCAGCCGTGCCCGGTGCTCGACGTCAGCGCGCCCGGCGATCCGAGCACGCTGCTCGCGCCCGGAGCGGATCTGCGCACCGATCTGCCCCGCTATCGCGTCTGGCACAACGGCGCGCTGACCAGCGAACTCAGCGATGTCACCGGGCTGTGGCGCAGCGACCTGGTCGCCTTCTCGATCGGCTGCAGCTTCACCTTCGAGACCTCGCTGCGCGACGCGGGCATCCCGTTGCGGCACGTGGAGCAAGGCCGCAATGTCGCGATGTACGTGACGAACCGGCAGTGTGCACCGGCGGGCCGGCTGAGCGGCCCGATGGTGGTGTCGATGAGGCCGATCCCGGCGGATCGGGTCGAGGACGCGGTCCGCATCACCGGCGCGATGCCCGCCGTGCACGGTGCACCAGTCCACGTCGGCGACCCGGCCGAGCTGGGCATCTCCGACCTGGCGCGACCCGATTTCGGTGATCCGGTCGACGCCGCGCCGGGAGACGTGCCAGTGTTCTGGGCCTGCGGCGTCACCCCGCAGGCGGCGCTGATCGCGTCGCGGCCTCCGTTCGCGATCACGCACGCCCCTGGGTACATGTTCGTGACGGACAAGCACGACCGCGATTACCGGGTGGGATGACATGGACCTCAACAGCGACCTCGGAGAGGGCTTCGGCGCCTGGGAGATGGGCGACGACGAAGCCATGCTCGACATCGTGACCAGCGCGAACATCGCGTGCGGCTTTCACGCCGGCGAGGCGA
Organism: Amycolatopsis benzoatilytica AK 16/65; assembly: GCF_000383915.1. Classification (NCBI taxonomy): domain Bacteria; kingdom Bacillati; phylum Actinomycetota; class Actinomycetes; order Pseudonocardiales; family Pseudonocardiaceae; genus Amycolatopsis; species Amycolatopsis benzoatilytica. Next base: position 8,031,521 of record NZ_KB912942.1, on the reverse strand, counting down.
GCGTGATGCGCCGGGTGTGCGTTCGCGCGGCCGAGCGCGGCGTCACCATCGGCGCGCACGTCGGCTACCGCGACCTCGCCGGCTTCGGCCGCCGCGCGCTCGATATCGCGCCGGAAGACCTCGCAGACGAAGTGCTGTACCAAATCGGCGCTCTCGACGCTTTCGCGCGCGCAGCGGGTAGTCAGGTGCGGTACGTGAAGGCGCATGGCGCGCTGTACAACACTGCCGGTGTCGATTCGAAGCAAGCAGCGGCGCTAGTGGAAGGCGTACTGCGCTTTCGCGAGGAGCTGGCACTGCTGTGCCCGCCTGACTCCGAAATGCTGCGCGCGGCTCAGGCCGCGGGCGTGCCCGCGTACGCAGAAGCGTTCGCCGACCGCGCGTACACACCGGAAGGGCGCCTCGTGTCGCGCAAGCTGCCTGGTGCCGTCCTGTACGACGCTGACGACGTCGCCGCCCGAGCCCTCACCATGGCAACGACCGGCGAGGTGGTGGACGCGGAGGGCGGCAAGCTGTCGCTGCGCGCGGATTCTCTGTGCGTGCACGGCGATACCCCGGGCGCGGTGGAGCTGGCCCGGCGGATTCGGGACTCCCTCACGGAGTCCGGCGTGAAGTTGAGGCCGTTCGTGTGAGCACTATCTTGCGCTACGGGCGTTCCGCGTTGCTGGTGGAGGTCGATGACGTGCTCGGGTTCCAGGCGGCCTGCGAAGCCGCTCAGCCCGAGGGCGTTGTCGAACTCGTTCCCGCCGCTCGCACCCTGCTGGTCCGTTTCGATCCGGCCCGTACCGACGCCTCCGCCCTGTCCGCTTTGCTGGCAACACTGTCCCCGGTGGAGATTCCTGCTGGTTCGGCGGCAACCGTCACCCTGCCGGTCCGCTACGACGGAGCCGACCTTTCCGAGGTCGCCGAGGCCACCGGCTTGTCCGTCTCCGCGGTAATCCACCGGCATTCGTCGGCCGTCTACGTCGCGGCGTTCTGCGGTTTCGCTCCCGGTTTCGCCTACCTGACCGGCCTCGATCCAGTCCTGCACCTGCCGCGCCGCAGCACCCCGCGCACCCGGGTGCCGGCCGGCGCGGTCGCGATCGCCGGCGAGTACAGCGCCGTCTACCCGCATCCGTCACCCGGCGGCTGGCATCTGCTCGGCCACTGCGCCACCACGGTGTGGGACGTCGAACGCGCGCAGCCGAACTTGCTGGTCCCGGGCACGCGCGTGCGATTCGAGGCGGTCCGATGACCGGCAAAGCGGAAATCCTCGCGACCGGCCCGTTCGCGACCGTGCAGGACCTGGGGCGGCCGGGGTACGCGGCGGTCGGCGTCGGCCGGTCCGGTGCGGCCGACCGGGGCTCGCTGAAGCTGGCCAACCGGCTCGTCGGCAACCCGGAAACCCATGCCGCGCTTGAGATCACCCTCGGCGGCCTGCGACTGCGGGTCTCCGAACTCACCGTCGTCGCGGTCACCGGCGCCTCGGTCCCGGTCCGCGCCGGCGGCCGCCCGGCGGCGACCAACGCGCCGATCATCCTGCGTCCCGGCGACGAGCTGGAGCTGGGCATCGCCGAGATCGGCCTGCGCGGCTACGTCGCGCTCCGCGGCGGCGTGGACGTCTCGCCGGTGCTGGGCGCCCGAGCCACCGACACGCTGGGCAAGCTGGGCCCTCCCGTCCTGGCGGCCGGGATGTCGCTGCCGATCGGGTCCACTGTGGAGCATTCGCCGCGGGTCGATGTCGCCCCGGTGCCGCCGCTGCCGGCCGAACCCGTGCTGCGCCTGGAACCCGGCCCGCGACTGGACTGGTTCACCGAGTCCGCGCTGTCCACTTTGTGCACCGGCGGCTACACCGTGACGAGCGACCTGGACCGGATCGGCGTACGACTGGACGGTCCGCCGTTGACCCGCGCCCGCAGCGGCGAGCTGGCGCCGGAAGCCGCCGTCCCCGGTGCACTGCAAGTGCCCCCCTCCGGGGTGCCGATCCTGTTCCTGGCCGACCACCCGGTCACCGGCGGCTATCCGGTCGCCGCGGTCGTGGACGAGGCCGATCTGGACCTGGCCGCGCAGCTCCGGCCCGGCCAGCAGGTGCGGTTCACCTGCCCGAGACGCGCAGCGTGAGGTTGAGCCGTCCGGTCAGGCCAAGATCCGGATCCGCCGTGCCGGGGAGGGTTTTCGGCACCCCGTGATAGGCCAGCCGGGCCGGGCCGCCGAAGACGAACAGGTCGCCGGAGCGGAGCTCCACGTCGGTGTAGGGCCGGTTGCGGTTTTCGGTGTTGCCGAAGCGGAAGACGCAGGCGTCGCCGAGGCTGAGCGAGACGACCGGCTCGGTCGAATTCTCGTCTTTGTCCTGGTGCATCCCCATTTTCGCGGCGGCGTCGTAGTAGTTGACGAGCGCGACGTCCGGCCGGTAGTCCTCGGCGGGCCGCTCGTACGCGTCGGCGAGCGCGCGCCGGCCGAGCTCCGCCAGCCAGTGCGGGAACGGTTCGACCGGCGAGCCGTCCTCGCGGGTGCGGGAATAGCAGTAGGGCAGCCACTGCCAACCAAGGCAGACCGTGCGCACCGACATCACGCCGCCGCCGGGCAGCTTCGTCGAGCGGTAGCCGCGCCAGCCGCGACAGGCCGCGATCAAGTCGAGTTGTTCTTGTCGGCCGAGCCACTCCGGCAGGTGCACCGCACCCGGGCTGATTTCCCGCCGCGGCCTGGGAAGCAGTTCCATCATCGAACCAGCTGGCGAGCGGCCGCAGGAGCCACCCGAACAGGCACTCCTGCGGCGGGCTCCCCTCGCCACTTGCCGCCAGGCTTCGGACACTTCCACACCGAGGCGGCTGCCGCCAGAGCTTGCTCAGCTACAACTAGGACTCGTGACTTAAGGTAGTTGCGAGAGCAACCTGGCGTCACGGGAATTCCACCACCGTCACGCCCGCCCGCGCCGGTACCGGATCACTCATCCGCGCGAGTGCGTCCGGCACCTCGTCCAGCCCGATCCGCGCGCCGATCAACCCGGCAAGGTCGATCCCGGACCATTCGACCACGCCGAGCAGCTCCGGATACTCATGCGCCTGAAGGCCGTGGATCCCGACGATTTCCAGCTCCCTGCCGACCACGCGATGCATCGGAATCGGCGGCACCCCCTGACTGGGCGGCATCAGCCCGGCCTGCACGTGCCGACCGCGCTTGCGCAGGCTGTCCACCGAGGCCGCGCAGGTGACCGGCGAACCGAGGCAGTCGAGCGACACGTGCGTGCCGCCGTCCGTACGCTCGCGGACGTACGCCGCCAGCGCCTCGGGACTGTCGAACTGCCCCGCGTCGACACTGAACACCGCTCCCGACCGCTCCGCCAGCTCCCGCGCCGGAGCCGACACGTCGACGGCGACGACCTTCGCCCCCGCCGCGGCGGCCAGCAGCACTGCCGAGATCCCGACGCCGCCGCAGCCGTACACCGACACCCATTGGCCGGCGCGCACTCCGCCCTGCCGCAACACCGCCCGAAACGCCGTCCCGAACCGGCACCCCAACGCTGCAGCCTCCGCCGAAGACATCGAATCCGGCAACGCGACGAGGTTCGCCTGCGCATGCTCGATCGCGACCAGTTCGGCGAACGACCCCCAGTGCGTCGCACCCGGTTGGAATTCGTCGTCGCAGATCTGCTGGTCGCCCTTGGCGCACTGGGCGCACACCCCGCACGCACACACGAACGGCACGGTCACCCGCGTCCCGACCGGCCAGCCGGTCACTCCCGACCCGACCTGGACGATCCGCCCGGCAAGCTCGTGCCCGGCCACCTGCGGAAGCCGTACTGCCTCGTCGTGCCCCTGCCAGGTATGCCAATCGCTGCGACACACCCCGGTCGCCTCGACCGCGATGACGACCCCGCCCTCCGACGGGACCGGATCCGGCACCTGCTGCACGGTGGGGAGGACGCCGAACTTCTCGATCACGACCGCACGCATGCGACCGATCGTAGAAGCCAACCGCCTGCGCAACGGCACCCGGCACACCCCGCACGCACCCCCGCCCTCCCAGGGGGCGACCCTTCTCCAGCCTATCCGCGCGAGCCGACGAAAACCGCCGCGGAACCGAGTTGTCCACACCGAGTGCCAGTTGTGGACAATCCGGTTGAGCCGAACACCAGTCCGAGCGCCAGTCCGCGTCCGAGCACCGCGCCCGCCTGCTCCTCGGCAGCCGAGACTCGGCAGCCGAGACAAGGACGCGGCGGACGGCGACCCGCCGGCGTCGGGATTCGCCGGCGCGCCTGCCGTCCGCCGCGGCCGGGCGCGCTCAGGGGAGCGGCTGGCCCGGCTGGTGGTACGGGCCGCGCGGGCGCGGCGGGCCGAGCAGGCGGCGCAGCGAACCGTCCGGCACGCCCAGCACTTCCTCGAGGTTCTTCAACGCCCGCAACGATTCCGCGCGTTCTGGACGGCAGCGCCCGGATTGCCAGTGGCTCAGCGTCGCAAGGCTGACTGTCGCGCCTTTGCCGTGCAGGCGGTACCTGATCCGTTCCAATCCGAGCCCGCGGGCCCGGATCGCCGCGCGCAGCGCTTCGGCGAACGGGCCGGTTTCAAGCAGTTGCCCGAGGTCGCTTCCCGTGGTGTTCCCCCGGTCCATCGTCCGCGTTTGCTGACCGGTCATCGCACACGCTCCGAACCATGTCGCTTGGAAAACTCGGAGCGTAGGCCGGAAATTGCTTGATCGGAAGAGCCATCACCCTTGTGCGGGCAATGCCCGGGCAATCGCGGCGAGCTGTTCGGCATAGCCGGAATTGACCGTGACACAGGAAATTCCCCACCGCTGCCGCCAGCGGAGAAGCGTTTCCCCGGCGGCCTCAGGGTTTTCCGGCAGTACCGTTACCGCTTTTTCCGCGACGAGCTGCGGCACGTCCACCCCGGCGTAGCGCGCCAGCTGCGGCGAAGGCTGGTCCCCGATCGCCGTCAAGTTCACCGCGGTTTCGATCTCCCGGGCCCCCGCGAACGACCGGAAAGTGTCCACAATGGAGTCAGCCTGTTCTTCGGTGGTGCGCGGCCCCCAGGAAAACGTCACGACGTCGGCTTTCCGCGCGGCGAGCTCGACCATCTTCGGCCCGGATCCGGCGAGCATCAGCCGCGGCCGGTCCGGGCGTTCGGCGAGCACCTCGAGCGTGTCCGACAGCCGGGCGATGCGCTCCCCCGGCTTGGCGAACTCCCGGCCGAGCGTCCCCGCGTGCTTTCCGGCCCCGGGATGCCCGACGCCCAGTCCGAGCAGGAAGCGACCGCCGGTCGCTTGATGCAGTGAATCGGCTTGCCACGCAAGGTGCCGGGCGTCGCGGAACGGGTCGGCGAGCACGAACGTGCCGACCGTCAACCGGTCGGTGACCGCCGCGGCGGCCGGGACGAGCGTCAGCGGATCGAGTCCGGCGACCGGGTCGGTCGCGAACATCGTGTCGAGCCCGAGTTCCTCGATGCGGCGGGCCTGCGCGGTCCAGGCAGTCAGGCTGGGGGCGAAACCTGCGACGATTCCGAAGCGAAGCGGCTTGGCGGTAGTCATGCCGATTATGGTCGGCGCACCACCGGCCCGGCACATCCGGCTGGCGGCGACACTCGCCCGTACGCCCGGGAGCGCACGCCTCAGCGCAGCGTGACCGACAACGCCTGCGCGATCTCCTTGCCGATGGCGTGCGTGGCCGCGTCCGGCGGCTGGCCGACCTTGACCACCATCGGCCCGCCGAACGGCTGCCGCTCGACCACCTCGATCCGCTCGCCGAGGTTGATCGCGTGCTCGGTCAGGTATCGCAGCAGGTCCGGGTCGGTGTCCCAGACCCGGACGATCTCGCCGACCGCGCCGGGCGGCAGGTCGTCGAGGATGCGCACCGGCAGCTCCTCGACGCTGCCGTCGGCCGCCGGAATGGGGTCGCCGTGCGGGTCGCGCACCGGGTTGCCGAGCTTCGCGGCGATCCGGTCGACAAGCCGGTCCGACACCGCGTGTTCGAGAGCGTCGGCCTCGGCGTGGACCTCGTCCCAGGTGTAACCGAGCTCGGAGACCAGGTACGTCTCGATCAGCCGGTGCCTGCGCAGCACCGACCGCGCCAGCAGCCGTCCGTCGGCGGTCAGTTCGATGCCCCGATACGGCACGTGCGCGACCAGTCCGAGCTGCGAAAGCTTCGTGACCATGCCCGACGCCGACGACGGGCTCACCTCCAGCCGGCCGGCCAGCGACGCGTTGGTGACCGCCTCGCCCCGCTCGACCAGTCCGTAGATCACCCGCACGTAGTCCTCGACCGACGACGACCTCCGGACGGAACCATCTCCCATGCCGCATACGATACGGGGCCCGCCCCGCGCTGGTTGCCCGGTCGGGCCCGGCGTGGTTGCCCCGGTCGGGGCTGGATCCGCCCGGTGGACCGGCTGGCGGGACCCTTCAAGCTGTCCGTGAAGGACCCCTTGAGGGAATCAGATTCCGTGAAGGGCCCCTTCGCGGACTTGCGCACCGAGCGCGATCGCCGGTCCGGTCGGCTCACGGCCGCCAGCGGTAGCGGACCCAGCCGGGCACCGGCTCCGCGCCGAGCTGGGCGTAGAACGCCTCCGCCTTGGCGTTCCCGGCCTGCATGTCCCACTCCACGCGTCCGGTGGTGCGGGTCCGGAGTTCGTCGAGCAATTCGCTGCCGAGGCCGTACCGGCGGTGTTCCGGGCGGACGAACAGGTCGTCCAGCCAGATCCCCGGCCGCCCCTCCCAGGTGGAGAAATTCCAGCTGCAGAACGCGAATCCGGCGACGAGGTCCGGACGTTCCGGCGGCGTGCAGATCAGCACCCAGGCCTTCGGTTCCGGACCGAACAGGTGGCCGCTCATTTCGGCGCGGTCGAGCTTGAGGTCGTGTTTGTCCTCGTAGACCGCGTGTTCCTCGATGAGGGTGCAAATCTCCTCGACATCTTCGAAGACGGCGTCGCGGACGGGCATCGGGCGCCCCTTTCTCGTCGGTTCTTGTCGGTGGTGACGGTTACGGTGCGGGAATGATCGAAGAGCGGTTCGAAGACCTGGTCGACGAGCTGCAGCACTGCCCGGGCGTCACTCCGCCCCGGCTCGGCCGCGGCTTCGGCTCCCATGCGCTGAAAGTGCACGGGCGGATTTTCGCGATGCTCGTCCGCGGCAGGCTCGTGGTCAAGTTGCCCAGAGCCCGGGTGGACGAACTGGTCGCGGACCGCCACGGGGTGCGCTTCGACGCGAACAAAGGGATTCCGATGAAGGAGTGGTTTTCGATGGATCCGGAGGCACCGGTGGAGTGGAGCGCACTGGCCCGGGAGGCGATGGCATTCGTGGGTGAATGAAGCGCACCAGCCCGGACCGCCGCTATGCCCGCCCCCGCTGCCCTCCGCCGTTCCCCCGGTGCGCCGGGAAGGAGCCGTCTCCCGCTCCTGAACAGCCACGCTGGTCAAGCCTCGTACCGGAGTTCGCCGCCGACCGCGGTGCCCAGCACGCGCACGTCCTCCACCGAGGACAGCACCTCCTGCGACAGCGGGTCCGCGGACAACACCACGAAGTCCGCGAGCTTCCCGGCCTCCAGGGTGCCGAGGTAGTCCTCCGCGAAGGTCGCGTAGGCCGAGCCGTAGGTGTACGCGCGCAACGCTTCGGCCGGTGTCAACGCCTCCTCCACGGAGAACGGCGCTCCAGTGGAGGTCCGGCGATGCACCATGTCCGCGATTCCGAGCAAAGGCGCACCGTCGACTACCGGGCGGTCTGAGCTGGCAGGCAGAACGCAGCCAGCGTCCAGCACGCTGCGGAGCCGGTAGCACCACGGCACGCGGCCCTCGCCCAATGCCGCGCGCATCCCGTCGCCCAGCTCGTTGACGAAGCGGCCCTGCGGGGACGCGATCAGGCCCAGCGAGGCAAGTCGCGTCAGTTCCGCCGGCGGAACCACCGCGCAGTGCTCGATACGGTGCCGGTGGTCGGCCCTCGGGGTGGCCGCGAGTGCGGCTTCGTAGGCGTCCAGGACGACTGTGACGGCCCGGTCGCCGATGGCGTGCGTCGCGATTTGCCAGCCGGCGTCGTGTGCCTTGCGAATCGTGCTCGCGATCTCGTCTTCGGGCACCTGGAAGTAGCCCCGGTTGTCCGGCTCGCCGTCGAAGGGCTCGTGCATCGCACAGGTGCGGCCGACCAGCGAACCGTCGGCGAAGAGCTTCATCGGGCCGACGCGCAGCCACTCGTCGCCCAGGCCGGTGCGCAGGCCCAGGTCCAGGCCGAAACCGGCGCCGTCGGGCATGTCGTGCAGCACGCTCGCGGCGACCATCACCGTGCTGCGCACCCAGAGCACGCCACGGGCTCGGGCCAGCTGGTACGCGGCCAGCTCAGCCGGCGTCTCGCCGACCAATCCGCCGCCGATGCCGGCTTCCTGAACGCTCGTGATGCCTTCGGACAGGTACCGCTCGCTTGCCCTGCCCAGGCCCCGGACCACCGACTCGACCGGCGTCGGGTAGGTCAACGGCCGCAGCAACAACTGCGCTTGTTCGCGAAGCAGGCCGGTGGGCGAACCGTCGGACGAGAGGACCACGTCCCCGCCGACCGGAACATGCGCCAGGTCGAGCTGCTCCAGCACGGCGGAGTTGACCACCGTCATGTGCCCCGACGTGTGTTTGAGCCGCACCAGCATCCCGGGGGCCGCCCGATCCAGCCCGGACCGGTCCGGGTGCTGTCCGCCGGCCAGTTTGTTCTGGTCGTAGCCGCTGCCGACCACCCAGCTGCCCGCAGGCAGTTCCGCCGCGCGCCGGGCCACCGCGTCGTACACCTCGTCGACGGTCCGGCAGTCGCTCAGCGGCACGTCGTCCAGGCCCATGCCGAACCAGGCCATGTGGTTGTGCGCGTCGTGGAACCCGGGCGCGACGTACCCGCCGCCGAGGTCCACCCGCCGGCGGGCGGACAGTTCGCGGGCGTCGTCGCCGAGCGCCACGATCCGGCCGTGCAGCACTGCCAGCGCCGACTCGCCGGTGACCAGCCTGGCGTTCTCGTACACCGCGTCCACCTGCATGCCGCCGACACTATCGATCGATCGATCGAACGTCTAGGCTCTCCGGTATGAGCACCGTTGACCTGGCCGTCGAAGGCGGCATCGCGCAGATCCGGCTGAACCGTCCTGAGCGGCTCAACGCCGTCGCGCCCGTGCTGGTGGACGACTTCCTGACCGCGCTCGACCAAGTCGCCGGAAGCGACGCCCGCGTCGTGCTGCTCGCCGGCAACGGCCGCGCGTTCTGCGCCGGGCACGACCTCAAGGAACCCACCCCGGCGGGGGACTCACGGGCGAGGCTCGAGCGGCTCCAGGACGTCACACGCAAGCTGCGCGCGCTCCGCCAGCCGGTGATCGCCGCGGTGCACGGGTACGCGATCGGTGCGGGCGCGGAGTTCGCGCTGGGCTGCGACCTGGTGCTCGCCGCCGAGGACGCGGTGTTCGCGTTCCCGGAGGTATCGCTCGGGCTGAGCGTCACCGGTGCCGCGTCCCGGTTGCTCCCGCTGCTGGTCGGGCCGCTGAAAGCCAAGGAACTCCTGCTGCTCGGCGACCGGTTCGACGGCCGCCGCGCGCACGACCTCGGCCTGGTCAACGCGGCCGTCCCGGCGGACGAGCTGATGCCGCTCGCGCTCGGCTGGGCGGAGAAGATCGCGCACCATCCGCCGGAGGCCGCCGCGCTCGCGAAGCGCGCGCTGGACACCGGAATCGACCACGCCCTCGATTCGGCGCTGGAGCTCGAGGTCACGCACGCCCTGATCACCGAACACTCGGCCGCCGTCCGCGAGTCCACCGAAGCCTTCCGGAGCCGGGCGTGACCCCACTGCAGAACGTCGACACGCTGGTCGGACTGGTCGCCCGCGCCGCGCAGCTGTGGCCGGAGCGCACCGCGTGGGTGTTCGACAGCACGAATGCCCGGTTCACCTTCGCCGACGTCGACGAGCGCACCGGGCGCCTCGCCCAAGCCCTGCGCGATCAGGGCGTTCAGGCAGGCGACCGGGTCGCGGTCATGCTTCGCAACGATCCGGAGTTCCCGCTGTTGTGGCTCGCGCTCGCCAAACTCGGCGCGGTGCTGGTCCCGGTGAACGTCAATTACCGGGAATTCGACGGCGCGCACGTCCTGCGCCACTCCGGCGCGCGGCTCGCGGTAGCCGCCGAAGAGTTCGTGGAGCTACTGGAGAAAATCGCGCCGGAAACGTCGGTGGAACGCGTCCTCACGCCGGACGCGCTGCAGTCCGAAACGTGCTGCGAACCGGAAACGGTGGTCGCCGAGCAACCCGTGAACATCCAATACACGTCCGGCACCACCGGCGCGCCGAAGGGCTGCGTGCTGCCGCACCGGTACTGGACCACCCTGGCGATCGGACTGGCCGCCGACTTTCCCTCGGTCGGCGAGGACGACATCCTGCTTACCGCGCAACCGTTCCACTACATCGATCCACAGTGGAACGTGGCGCTCGCACTGGCCGCCGGGGCCACGCTGGTGGTGCTCGACCGGTTCCACCCGTCGACGTTCTGGGAGAAGGTCCGCGAGCACCAGGTCACCTGGTTCTACTGCCTGGGCCTGATGCCCACGCTGCTGCTGCGCCAGCCGCCGCACCCGCGCGACCGCGATCACCGCGTCCGGGCGATCAGCGCGTCGGCCATCCCGCCGGACCTGCACGCCCAGCTGGAGCAGCGCTGGGGCGTGCCGTGGCACGAGGCGTTCGGGATGACCGAGACCGGCGGCGACATCCGGGTTTCCGCGGCCGACCACGACGCCGCGGTGGGCACCGGCTGCATCGGACGGCCGTCTCGCGACCGAGAGGTGATGATCGCCGGCGAGGACGGGAAACCGTTGCCGCGCGGAGAAACCGGCGAGCTGCTGATCCGTGGCATCGGCCTGATGCACGGCTACCACGACGACCCGGAAGCGACCGCCCGCGCCTTCGCCGGCGGCTGGTTCCACACCGGCGACCTCGCCCGGATGGACGCCGAGGGCCGCGTCTACTACCTCGGCCGCACGAAGGACATGATCCGTCGCAGCGGCGAGAACATCTCGGCCGACGAGGTGGAGCGGGCGCTGCTGCAGCACCCGGCGGTGCAGCTCGCCGCCGTGCTCGCGGTGCCGGACGAGCTGCGCGGCGAGGAGGTGAAGGCGTACGTCGTGTGTGCCGGCGAGCGACCGGCACCGCAGGAGCTGGCGGAGTTCTGCGCCCAGCAGCTGGCCTATTTCAAGGTGCCGAGGTTCTGGACGTTCGCCGACGATCTGCCGCGCACCCCGTCCGAACGCGTCGCCAAGGGCGAGCTGCGCAAGGTCGCCGACCTCCGCGGCGGATCCTGGGACCGCAGCACTGGACAGTGGCAGTGAGCAGCGCCGAGCGGGTCCGCGCGGCCGCGGTGAAACTGTTCGCCACCAAGGGTTTCCACGGCACAGGCATTCGGGATCTCGCCCAGGAGGCCGAGCTTTCTTCGGCCACGCTGTATCACTACATGGGCACCAAAGAAGATCTTCTTGTCGAAATCATGACTGCCTCGCTGCGCCGGCTGATCGACGCCGCCGCGCAGGCCACCGCGGACAGCGAGGACCCGGTAGTCCGGGTGCGCACGCTGGTCGCGCTGCACGTCCTCGCGCACGCCGCGCAGCCAGGCGAAACCCGCGTGGTGGACAACGAAGTCGACGCACTGTCGGCACCGGCACGCGCCCGGGTCGTCGCGCTGCGGGACGAATACGAGCGCTGCTGGGCGCGGGCGATCGGCGACGGCGTCGCGGCGAACGTGTTCCACACCGCACAACCGAGCGTGACCCGGCTCGCATTGCTGGAAATGTGCAGCGGAGTGGCCCGCTGGTATTCGCCGCACGGTCCGATGCGGCTCGAAGACCTGGCCACGCACTATGCCGAACTGGCGTTAAGGGCGCTCGGGCACCCGGTGGCGGTGCGTACCGGGGATCTCCGGAACTGCCTCGAAGTGGTCGCCCAAGTGTGGGACCTGCCGGTCAAGGAGGGCTTTTAGCGCCGTACGCCTTGCCCAGACGGCGAACGTGGGGGACGCTCGAAGGGTGAGTGAGCAAACGATCCAACTCGAACTGGACGACTCGGGTCTCTCGCCTGGCCTGCCCGCACCCTCCCACCCCCGCGATCAGGTCCAGGACGTGCCGTATCGGCCGGTCGAATTCCGCGACGACGACCTGCCTTCCGCGCTGGAACGATGTGCCTCGTGGCTACGTCAGGCGCAGGAGTGGCTCGGCGAACCGCTCGACGTGCTCGCGATCCACCTCGACTACGACGAGCGCCAGGGATCGCCTTATTACGACGTCAAGGTGCTCTGCAACGAAGAGGATCTCGCCGGCGTGCCGATCGCCATGCGCAACAGCAAGTAGTCTCGTCATTCCGCCGCGAAGGCCCTCTCGCCACGCCGAGGGGGCCTTCGCCGCGTTTCGGCGCCGTCGCATGACAAACCGCGCCCCGTCCCGGCAAGATCGGAGGCGGACGAGAAGGGGTGTCTGTGACCGAGATCGTGGTGCGCTGGTCCGAGCCGCTGCCCGCGCTGGACCGCTACCTGGAGCTGCTGGACGAGCTGGAACGCGGCCGCTACGACGCGTACCGGCTGGAAATCGACCAGCGGCGGTTCCTGACCGGCCGCATGCTGGCCAAGACGCTCGTCGCGGAACGGCTCGGCCGTCCGGTCGAATCCGTGCGCCTGGACGCGACCTGCGAGGACTGCGGCAAGCCGCACGGCCGGCCGCGCGTGCCGGACTCGGACCTGGTGCTGTCCATCTCGCATTCGGGGAACCTGATCGGCCTCGCGGTGGCCGAGGGCGTGCCAGTGGGCCTGGACGTCGAAACCGCGAACCGCAACGCGGACGCCTCGCTCGTCGACTACGCGCTCAGCCCGGCCGAGCGGGAGGCCGTCGCGGGCCTGTCCGACGAGGCGCGCTCGGCTGCGTTCTTCATCTACTGGACGCGCAAGGAAGCGGTGATGAAGGCCACCGGCAAGGGCCTGAAGATCCCGCTGCGGAGCATCACGTTCTCCCGCTACGACGCCCCTGCCGAGCTGGTCTCCTCCAGCGACGAAGCACTCGATCCGGCACGCACCCGGCTCGCCGACCTCAAGGCGGCCGACGGGCACCGGGCGGCGGTGGCGGCGCTGACCGCGGAGCCCCTCAGCGTCACCGAGGAGCACTGGCTGCCCTAGCCCCACCGCTCCAGCGAGTCCGTGAAGGGAACATTGAGGGAATCTGATTCCCTCAATGTTCCCTTCACGGCTTTCGCAACTCCCGGTCAGGCGGCGCTGTCGTCCAGCCCCATCGCGCCGAGCAGGGTGCGGAACTTGGCGATCGTCTCCCGGTACTCGGTGTCCGGGTCCGAGGCCGGGACGATCCCGCCGCCCGCGTAGAGCCGCATCGTGTTCTGGGCCACCTCGGCGCACCGGATCGCGACCGCCCATTCGCCGTCGCCTGCCGAGTCGACCCAGCCGACCGCGCCCGCGTAGTACCCGCGGTCGAACGGCTCCAGCTCCTGCACCAGCTCGCGCGAGCGGGCGGTCGGGGTGCCGCACACCGCCGGGGTCGGGTGCATCGCGGCGGCGAGGTCCAGCGCGGTCACCGAACGGTCCGCGAGCACGCCGGTGATGGACGTGCGCAAATGCCAGATCGCCGGGGTCGAGATCAGCTCCGGGCCGGCCGGCACGTCGAGTTTCCGGCAGAACGGCCGCAGTGCCTCGACGACGTAGTCGATCACCAGGTCGTGCTCTTCCCGGTCCTTCGCGGACGCGAGGAGGGCTTCGCCGTTGGCCCGGTCGGTCGCCGGATCCGCCGACCGCGGCATCGAGCCGGCGTGCGGAGTCGTGAAGACGGAGTCCCCGGCGCGGGAAAGCAGCAGCTCAGGGGTGGCGCCGACAAGCGTGGCACCGCCGGGCAGCTCAGCGGCGTAGGTGAAGTGGCGCGGGTTGCCGCGGGCGAGGTTGCGGACGATCCGCTCGACCGGGATCGGCGCGTCGAACTCGAGCTCGAGCGCCCGGGCCAGCACAGCTTTGCGCAGGTCGCGGTCATGCAGGGCGGCGACCGCGGCGCGAACGTTCGCGCGGTGCCCGTCCGCGGAGGGGAGCCGGCGGGTGGCCATCGGCGCGGGCAGCTCCGCGGCGGGCGGTGCGGCCGGGGTTTCGGCCTCGGCCTGCGCCCGGTGCACCGTGCGGGGCAGCACTAGATGCCCCGGCGAGGTGGCACCGGGGCCGGTGTCGAACGGCAGGACACCGACCGCGAGCGGCACGCCGGAGCGGTCCAGCTCCGCGGCCACGGCCTGGGCCAGGCGATTCGGGTCGGCGTCGGTGACGACGCCGAGCGCCCCCTTGGCGAGCAGGGCTCGCCGGGCGGTCGCGAACAGGAAGTCGCCTCGCCGGTAGCGGACGGTGGTCTCGGCCGGGTTCGCCGGCGCGGTACTGGTCGTCACCCCACCAGCGTCCCAGGATCCGGGAGCCCCGCGGGGAAAGTGTTGCCGGAAGAACATCTTCGGGCCACCTTCCCCGCAGGCGCCGGGAACGGCCTTACTTGAGCGCGTCGATCAGCGCTTCGCGCTGCCGTTCGCCCAGGCCCGCGGCCCGGCGGTCGGGGTCGATCCCCGCCTGCTCGAGCAGCGCGGCGACCTTGACCGCACCGAGGCCGGGCACGGCCTTGAGGAGCTGCGTGACCTTCGTCTTGCCGACGGTCTTGTTCTCCTTGGCCCGCTTGAGCACCGACTCGATGCTCTCCTTGCCGGACTTGATCGAAGCGAGCAGCTCCGAACGCGCCTTACGAGCCTCTGCCGCCTTGGCGAGGGCCTCGGCGCGCTGCTCCGGAGTCAACGTGGGCAGAGCCAACGTAATGTCCTTTCCTCTCAGGTCTCCGCTTTCGCGGCCGACAGCTTTACCTTGTCGCTTGCAGCTGCAAGCGCTGGCCAGCCGTCACTTACCACGGCCCCAGTAAACGCCACGTCCACCCGGTACGCGCAACCGACACGCACTTATCACCCGCGAACGGGCGCGGCGGACCTGCGCGAAGGGACCCCTCGCGACCTGTGAAAACGACCCGGAAGGGCCGTTTTCCACCCCCATTACCTCACCCGAACGAGAGTCTATTCCGACACAGTTAACACAACGCATTTTCTTGTCCCACAACAGAAAGCGCGATCGAAACGGATCATCGACGGCCCGTGCCGCCACCCGTTGGGCGGACGGTGGCGCCAACCTGTGACCGAACTTGTTCGTGCCGGACCCGGCGGATGCGCATTAGAGTCGGGCCAACCCCAGTTCACCGGCGAACGAGCACCACGGGAGTCACCCATGTTGAGCACGATGCAGGACGGACAGCTGTCGCTCGCGAAGCTGCTGCGCCACGGCACGAAGGTGCACGCGAAGAGCGAAGTCGTCACCTGGACCGGTTCAGAAGCCCGCCGGGAGACCTTTGCCGAACTCGGCAAGCACGCCGCGCGGCTGGCCAACGCGCTGCGCGGCCTCGGCGTCACCGGCGACCAGCGAGTCGGCACGTTCATGTGGAACAACGCGGAGCACCTGGCCGCCTACCTCGCGGTGCCCGCGATGGGCGCGGTGCTGCACACGCTGAACATCCGGCTGTTCCCGGAGCAGCTGGTCTTCGTCGCGAACCACGCCGAGGACCACGTCATCCTGGTCGACGGCACGCTCGTGCAGCTGCTGGCGAGCAATCTGCCCGGGATGAAGACCGTCAAGCACGTCATCGTGGCCAACGGCGACGCGGCCGCGCTGGAGGCCCCCGAGGGCGTCACCGTGCACTCCTACGACGAGCTGCTGGCCGCCCAGCCCGACGAGTTCGACTGGCCGGAGATCGACGAGCGCTCGGCCGCTGCGATGTGTTACACCTCGGGCACGACGGGTGACCCGAAGGGCGTCGTCTACTCGCACCGGTCGATCTGGCTGCACTCGATGCAGGTCTGCATGACCGACAGCATGCGGCTCGCCCAGGAGGACCTGGCGCTGGCGATCGTGCCGATGTTCCACGCGATGTCGTGGGGTCTGCCGTACGCGGCGATGATGGTCGGCGCGTCGCTGCTGATGCCGGACCGGTTCCTCCAGCCGGCCCCGATCGCCGCGATGCTGGCCGCCGAGAAGCCGACGTTCGCGGCCGCGGTGCCGACGATCTGGCAGGGCCTGCTCGCCTACCTGGACGCGAACCCGCAGGACATCAGCCACGTGCGGGAGGTGGTGGTCGGCGGGTCGGCCGCGCCGCCGTCGCTGATGCACGCCTTCGAGGAGCGCTACCACGTGCCGATCCTGCACGCCTGGGGCATGACCGAGACCTCGCCGCTGGGCAGCGTCGCGCGTCCGCCGGCCAGCGCGACCGGGGACGAGCGCTGGGCCTACCGCTACACCCAGGGCCGGTTCCCGGCGTCCGTGGCGGCCCGGCTGATCGGCGACGACGGGCAGGAGCTGCCCTGGGACAACGAAGCGGTCGGCGAGCTGGAGGTGTCCGGTCCGTGGATCGCCGGCGCCTACCACGGCGGGGCGGAGATCGACCCGGAGAAGTTCCACGACGGCTGGCTGCGCACCGGCGACGTCGGCAAGATCAGCCCGGACGGCTTCCTGACGCTGACCGACCGGGCGAAGGACGTGATCAAGTCCGGCGGCGAATGGATCTCGTCGGTCGATCTGGAGAACGCGGTGATGGGCCACCCGGCGGTGGCCGAGGCCGCGGTGGTCGGCATCCCGGACGAGAAGTGGGACGAGCGGCCGCTGGTCGCGGTGGTGGTGAAGGAGGGCCAGAGCGTCACCGCCGATGAATTGCGCGACTACCTGACGGACAAGGTGGCGAAGTGGCAGCTGCCGGAGAACTGGACGTTCGTGGACGAGGTGCCCAAGACCAGCGTCGGCAAGTTCGACAAGAAGCGGCTGCGCGCGTCCTACTCCGAGGGAAAGCTCGACATCTCACACTTCTAAGCGGTTAATCTCCGGCGAGTTGTCGGCCCGGGAAGGGCTCAGTGAGGGAATCTGTTGCCCGCACTGAGTCCTTTCCCGGCACGTCGGAGGAGAACTGGGGATGCAGCAGCGCAGCAGGAGGGCGTTCCTGTCGCTGGCCGGCACAGCCGCGGTGGGCGCGGTGGCGGCAGCGTGCGGGTCGAACACCGGACGGCCGGGAGACCCGCCGCCGTCCACCGCGATGTCGGCCGGGGCCACGCCCACCGTCGCGCCGCCGAAAGTCTCGCTGCAGCAGTGGTATCACGCCTACGGCGAGGACGGCGTGCAGGAAGCCGTCAAGAACTACGCGGCCAGCTATCCGGCCGCGAAGGTCAACGTCGTGTGGAACCCGGGCGACTACGACTCGAAGATCGTCACCGCGCTGCAGAACAGCCCCGTCCCGGACGTCTTCGAGGCACAGGTGAAGATCGACTGGGTCCGGCAGAACCAGGTGGTGGCGCTGGACGACATCATCGGGCCGGTCAAGAACGATTTCAGCCCCGCCGTGCTCGCCGCGCAGACCGTGGAAGGCAAGGTCTACGGCATCCCGCAGGCGACGGACACGCAGGTGTTGTTCTACCGCAAGAGCATGTTGCAGGCGGCGGGCGTGCAGCCGCCGCAGACGGTCGACGAGCTGATCGACGCCGCGGGCAAGCTGACGAAGGACGGCGTGAAGGGCCTGTTCGCGGGCAATGACGGCGGGGTCGGCACGCTCGCCGGTCCGTTGCTGTGGTCGGCCGGCCTGGACTACTTGAAGAACAACAACCGCGAGGTCGGCTTCGACGACCCGCGGGCGGCCACCGCGTTCACGAAGCTGCACACGTTGAACGCCAACGGCTCCCTGTTGCTGGGCGCCCCCGCGGACTGGTCCGACCCGGGTGCTTTGGTCGACGGGCTCTGCGCGATGCAATGGACCGGCTTGTGGAACATCCCGAAGGTCCGCGACGCGCTCAACGACGATTTCGGTGTGCTGCCGTTCCCGAAGCTGGACGACAGTGGCAAGCCGTCGGTGCCGGTCGGCGCATACGGCGCGATGGTGAACGCGAAGAGCGCGCACGTGAACGAGGCCAAGGCGTTCGTGAAGTGGCTCTGGATCGACCAGACCGACGACCAGCTGCAGTTCGCCACCCGTTACGGCTTCCACGTGCCCGCCCGGCAAAGCCTGATCGACAAGGCGGACACGTTGGCGACCGGTCCGGCCGCCGACGTCGTCCAGTACGTCAAGGAGAACAGTCACCTCGTCGGCGGTCCGGTGTGGACTTCGGCGGCGAACACCGCACTGTCCGACGCGCTGGCGAAGATCGCGAAGGAAGGCGCGGACCCGGTGGCCCAGACGAAGGCGGCGGTCACCGTCGCGCAGTCCGAGCTGAAGCGCCTGTTCGGATGAGGCTGTCCCGACAGAACCGGGACACGCTGGCGTTCTGGGGGTTCGTCGGGCCGTTCGTGATCGGCCTGGCCGTGTTCGCGTACCTGCCGATCGGGTGGAGTCTCTACCTGTCGTTCTTCGACGCGCGCAACACCGTCACCCCCAGCGTCTTCGTGGGCCTGGACAACTACGCGCACATGCTCGTCGACGGCCCGTTCGTCTCGAGCCTCGGCACGTTCAGCGTGTTCGCGCTGTTCATCGTGCCGCTCACCTTCGTGCTGTCGCTGGCGCTGGCGCTGGGCGTGAACCAGCTGCGGTTCGCTCAGGCGTTCTTCCGTTCGGTGTTCTTCCTGCCGTTCGCGTGCTCGTACGTGGTCGCGTCGCTGATCTGGAAGACGTCCCTGTTCTCCGGCGTCCGGTACGGCCTCGCGAACACCGTGCTCGGCCTTTTCGGCATCGACCCGGTGGCGTGGACCGGCACCGTGAGCCCGCCGCTGTACTGGGTGGTGCTGGTAACCGCGCGCCTGTGGCTGCAGCTCGGCTTCTACCTGATCCTCTTCGTCGCCGCGCTGCAGCGAATCCCGAAGCAGCTGTACGAGGCCGCCTGGCTGGACGGCGCGAAACCAGGCTGGCAGGTGTTCCGGCACATCACCCTGCCGCAATTGCGCGCCACGTCGGTCGCCGTGCTGCTGCTGAACCTGATCAACGCCTACCAAGCGTTCGACGAGTTCTACAACATCATGGGCGATTCCCGCGGCTACCCGCCGTTCGCCCGCCCGCCGCTCGTGTACCTCTATTACACGTCGCTGGGATCCGGCGGCCAGGATCTGGGGCGCGGCAGCGCCGGCGCGATGATCCTCGCTCTGCTGATCGCCATCGTGACTCTTTTGCAGGGCAAGCTTTTCCGCTTCGACCGGAGCGCGACATGATCCGCGCGACGCTCCGCTGGACAGCGCTGATCGTCGCCGCGCTGCTGTTTCTGCTGCCGTTCTACCTGCTGCTGCGCAACGGCTTGGCCGCCCGGGCGGAAATCACCGCGCCCGGCTGGACGCTGTGGCCGAAGCAGATCCACTGGGAGAACTTCTCCAAGTTGTTCGGCCAGCAGGACGTGCCGTTCGCGCGCAGCATCGTCAACTCGATCGTCGTCGCGGTGCTGCAGACGGTCGGCCTGCTGCTGGTGTCCTCGCTGGCCGGGTACGGGCTGGCGCGGGTCCCGTACCGCTACTCGAAACCGGTGTTCTACGCGGTGCTGGCGACGCTGATGATCCCGACCTCGGTGACCTTCGTGCCGAGTTTCGTGGTCGTGTCGTCCCTCGGCTGGCTGTCCGATTACCGCGGCCTGGTGATCCCGGGCCTGTTCAGTGCGTTCAGCGTTTTCCTGTTCCGGCAGTACTTCCTGGATTTCCCGAAGGAGCTGGAGGACGCCGGCCGCGTCGACGGCCTGACCCGATGGGGCGTCTTCCGCCGCATCGTGGTCCCGAACTCTCGCGGTTTCTTCGCCGCGATCGCGGTGATCACCGTGATCGGCAGCTGGAACGCGTTCCTGTGGCCGCTGATCATCGCGCAGTCGCCGGACTCGTGGACCGTGCAGGTGGCGCTGTCCGGGCTGCTGACCGCGCAGAACCCGCAACTGAACCTGCTGTTCCTGGCCGCCGCGCTGTCGATCCTGCCGATCGTGCTGCTGTTCGCGTTCCTGCAGCGCTATCTGGTCCGCGGGGTAGCCGAATCGGGCTTGAAAGGCTGAAACCGAACATCCGGGCGGGGAATGCGCGTAACGTTTCGTCCTTGATCGCCGACCAGCCAGCGACCCGCCCAGCGCACCAGGAGCCGCTCCGATGACCGACCCGTACCAGCCCTACTCCGGCCAGGTTCCGCCGCCGGGCCAGCCGCCGGTGCCCTACGGTGCGCCGATGTACGGGTACGTCCCGTACCCGGTCGCCCCGCCGCTGCGGACGAGCGGCATGGCGATCGCCGGCATGGTGGTCGGCATCGTCGCGCTGGTGTTCTTCTGGGTCCCGTTCTTCGACGTAGTGGCGGCGATCGCCGCGATCGGTCTCTCCTGGGCCGGCATGGTGCAGGCCGGAAAACCTGGCTGGACCGGACAGGGCATGGGCATCGCCGGCCTGGTCTGCGGCATCCTCGCGGCGATCCCGGCGATCTTGTTCTTGGTCTTCTTCATCATCTCGCTGTCCGCGGTGGGGGCGGCTACCTGCGCGTTCTACTGCTGACGCTCCGAAACGTCCGCGAAGGGCCCCTGGCGGGAATCCAATTCCTGCAAGGGGCCCTTCGCGGCAACACCCGACCATCGGCGGTAGCTGCCCTTACTCCTTCGTGACATAGTCGCTCGCGTTGTCACAATAAATGTGAGTTACCTTCGCGTTCTGCTCCGGCTCAGTTCACCCCCCGGACACACCCGTCCGGGACCGTGCCGAGAGCACCGAACCCCGGGGAGTGGAGACCATGGCAGAACTGACCAGGCGCGCGTTCACCACCGCCGGAGCCGCCACCGTCGGGCTCCTCCTCTGCACCCCGACCGCCAACGCACTCGACCGCGCACTGCGCCAGACGAGGACTCGCGCGGTCCAAACCGCGGGCACCACGCTTCAGCAGGCCGCCAGCGGCAGCCCCACCGGTTACTCCCGGCTGTCCGCGGGCCCTGGCTGGCCCCTCGCGGTCCGCGAAGAGCTCACCGTCGCCAAGACCGGCCGGGACGATCGCCGAACCGCGCTCGGCGCGTTCGTGCAGTTCACCGACCTGCACATCACCGACACCGAGTCGCCCGCGCGGTTCGAGTACCTGCACCCCTTCATCGGCTCCGCGCACCGGCCGCAGGAAGTCCTCGGCACGGTCGCCACGAGCGCGCTGGTCAACCGCGTCAACAACCTCCGCTCCGGCCCGTTCACCGGACGCCAGTTCGACTTCCTCATCACTACCGGCGACAACACCGACAACCACGAGCTGATCGAGCTGGACTGGTTCCTGACCACCCTCAACGGCGGCAAGATCACCCCCAATTCCGGCGACCCGGCGCGCTACGAAGGCGTTCAGGCCTCCGGCAACCCGACGTTCTGGAACCCGGGCACGAAACTCGCCGACGACTACACCAAAAAGGGATTCCCGCAGATCCCCGGCCTGCTCGCCGCCGGCATCGCGCCGTTCACCGCCCCCGGACTGGACCTGCCCTGGTACTGCACGTTCGGCAACCACGACGACAGCGTCGTCGGCACCCTGCCGGAAGGCATCCCGGGCATCGAGGGCTGGTACACCGGCAAATACAAGGTCATCGGCAAGGACGAGAGCAGCACCCGCAAGCTCGGCACCGCCCTCACCAGCGGCAAGACCGTGCCGCTGGGCGAGCTGTTCGGCGGCGGGACCGTCCGCGAGGTCACGCCGGACCCGCGCCGCCGTCCGTTCAGCACCGCCGAGTTCGTCAAGGCGCACCTCGACGCCAAGAACACCGGCCCGGGCCCGGTCGGGCACGGGTTCACCGACGCCAACTCCGACGGGCGCAACGTCTACTACACCTTCCGCGTCGCACCCGGCGTCACCGGGATCAGCCTTGACACCACCACGCAGGGCGGCTTCGCGGACGGCTCGATCGGACTGGAGCAGTTCAACTGGGTCGAATCGACGCTCAAGCGCGGCAGCTCCGCCTACTACGACTTCTTCGGCCGCAAGGTCACCCACTCGGTCACCGACGAGCTGTTCGTCCTGTTCAGCCACCACACCAGCGGCACGATGGGCAACCTGCTCCCGGACGCGCGCCATTTGCTGGACCCGCGGCTCAACGGGGACACCTTCGTCGGGCTGCTGCAGCGCTTCCCGAACGTGGTGGCCTGGGTCAACGGGCACACCCACTACAACAAGATCACCCCGCACGCCGGCAAAACCCCGCAGCAGAGCTTCTGGGAGATCAACACCGCCAGCCACATCGACTTCCCGCAGCACGCCCGCGTCATCGAGCTGGCCGACAACCACGACGGCACCCTCTCGCTGTTCACCACGTTGATCGAGGCGGACGCGCCGTACGCGGTGGACTACTCGGGCCAGACGCCGGACGCGATCGCGTCGATGTACCGCGAGTTCTCCTACAACGACATCCACGCGAAGCTCAGCAACGTGGGCGTGGCGAGCGACCGCAACACCGAACTGCTGCTCGCCAACCCGCTCAGCTGATTACCCGCGAGGTAATCGACGCCACGGCACCGGCTGCGGTTGACTGCTCGGCATGACCGACGTCGAAGGCACCAAGCTGTTCCACTCCACGATGCCGTTCAGCGAACGGCTCGGCATCGAGGTGCTGGAGCACCGCGCGGACCTGGTCCGCAGCCGGATCGCCTGGGACGAATCGCTGTGCACGCTCGGCGGCGCGCTGCACGGCGGCGCGCTGATGGCGCTGGCCGATTCGACCGGCGCGGTCTGCGCGTTTCTCAACCTGCCCGAGGGCGCGCAGGGCACCACCACGCTGGAGTCGAAGACGAACTTCCTGCGGGGCGTCCGTTCGGGTTACGCCACCGCTTCGTCCAGACCACTGCACACGGGCCGCCGGGTGGTGGTCGTAGAGACCGAGATCCACGACGACCAGGGCAAGCTCGCCGCGAAAATCACCCAGACGCAGGCAGTTCTCTAGCGCCACCTCTTTACTTACCCGCTCCGGAAGGCGAAAATCTCTGGCTACTACTGGGGTCTGGGGACGGGAGCCGGAATGCGGGTTCGCGGATTGTGCACGTTACTGTCCATCGTCATGGTCACGGCAGGTGCGACACAGGCCGCCGCGCAGCCGCGGCCGGCCAAGGACGACGAGGCGATCAACTATCACGAGTGGTCGTCCGGCTCGTTCTTCGCCGGACGGCTCGACGGGCTGGGCTTCGGTTACGGCGGCCTGCGGATCACCCGCCCGGCGGGCAGCGTCGCGCACACCGAAGCGGGACTGGGCACCACCCGCACGTACGACTACGGCACCTGGACGTCCCCGCAGTACCGGCAGGGGTTCGACGCCACCCAGCTGATCGCGTCGTGGAACGCACTCACGCCGGCGAAGACCTGGCTGGAGGTGCAGGCGCGCGGCCGGACGTCGGCCGGCGCCGAGACGGCCTGGTACACGATGGGCCGCTGGGCCAGTGGCGACCAAGACATCCAGCGCACCAGCGTGGACGGCCAGAGCGATGACAACGCCTCGGTCGACGTCGACACGTTGGCCACGAAGAGCGGCGTCACGCTGCGCTCGTACCAGCTGCGCGTGACGCTTTATCGCGAGCACGGCGCGCCGGTCACCCCGACGGTGACCTCGCTCGGCGCGATGACCTCGAACGTACCGGACCGGTTCGACGTGCAGACCACCAAGCCGGCCACGGCGCGCGGCATCGAACTGAAGGTGCCCGCGTACGCCCAGAACATCCACAAAGGACAGTTTCCGCAATACGGAGGCGGCGGCGAGGCGTGGTGCAGTCCGACGTCGACCGAGATGGTCGCCGAGTACTGGGGCCGCAAGCCGAGCGAGCAGCAGATGGACTGGATCCCGGCGGACTACCAGGACCGTTCGGTGGTCTACGCCGCGCGCGGCACCTACGACTACGCCTACGACGGCACCGGCAACTGGCCGTTCAACACCGCCTACGCCGCTTCGCTGGGCCTGCGCGGCCACATCACCCGCCTCCACGACCTGAACGAACTCGAGGACTACATCGCGCGCGGCGTCCCGGTGATCACGTCGCAGTCGTTCCTGTCCAGCGAGCTGGACGGGGCGGGCTACGGCACCGCGGGCCATCTGATGGTGGTCATCGGATTCACCCAGGCGGGCGATGTGATCGTGAATGATCCGGCATCGAGCTCGGACAACCGCGTGCGGACGGTGTACAAGCGCGACCAGTTCGAGAAAATCTGGCAGCGCACCAAGCGGCACACCGACACCGGCGCGGTCGCTGGCGGACCAGGCGGGATCGTGTACCTCATCACCCCCGCCTGAACCATCACCCCTGAACTGCGGCGGAGTTTTTCCGCGGCCGGTGTCGATTAGCGGCCAGCGCGTTCGTAGCCCAGGTGAGAGCCCCGCACACCTAGGAGAACGCGATGACCGCCACCTACACCTTCGACACCTTCGACATCTTCGCCAGCCTCGACGGCTGCGCCTCGCACCACGGCGACTGGGGCGGCTACTGGGGCAAGCAGGGCCCCGAGCTGCTCGAACACCGCGCCGAGTTGTACGGCGACGAGCAGCGGATGGTCTTCGTCGGACGCTCGACGGGCGCACCCAGGAACTGGTCTACCGGCCGGCGCGGCACGGCTGAATCGGGCTATGGCGACATGCGCATGATGGATGGTTAGCTGCGGGAGAACGCCGTCGAAGGGATACGCGCATGCCATACGAGGTCCAGGGAGTCGTTTCGCGGGCCAAGGGCCAGCCGGTCACGCTCGAAACGGTCGTGGTGCCGGATCCCGGCCCCGGCGAGGCGGTCGTGTCGGTGCAGGCCTGCGGGGTATGCCACACCGACCTGCACTACCGCGAGGGCGGGATCAACGACGAGTTCCCGTTTCTGCTCGGCCACGAAGCGGCTGGCCGTGTGGACAAGGTCGGCGCGGGCGTCACCGATCTCGCCCCCGGCGACTACGTGATCCTGAACTGGCGCGCGGTGTGCGGCACCTGCCGGGCGTGCAAGCGCGGCAAGCCGTGGTACTGCTTCTCGACTTTCAATGCCGAGCAGCCGATGACCCTCACCGACGGCACCAAGCTCTCCTCGGCGCTGGGCGTCGGGGCGTTCCTGGAGAAAACCCTCGTCCATAGTGGACAGTGCACGAAGGTCGACGAACGCGCCGAACCCGCCGTCGCCGGGCTGCTCGGTTGCGGAGTAATGGCCGGTCTGGGCGCCGCGCTCAACACCGGCGCGGTCAGCCGCGGCGATTCGGTCGCGGTGATCGGCTGCGGCGGCGTCGGCGACGCGGCCGTCGCCGGTGCCCGGCTGGCCGGCGCGACCACCATCGTCGCGATCGACACCGACGACCGGAAACTGGAGTGGGCCAAGGACTTCGGCGCCACCCACACGGTGAACAGCCGGGGCTTGAGCGAGGAAGCCGTTGTCACCGCGATGCAGGACGCGACCCGCTCGTTCGGCCCGGACGTGGTCATCGACGCGGTCGGCCGCCCGGAAACCTGGCGGCAGGCCTTCTACGGACGCGACCTGGCCGGCACCGTCGTGCTGGTCGGCGTGCCGACGCCGGAGATGAAGCTCGACGACCTGCCGCTGATCGACTTCTTCTCCCGGGGCGGTTCGCTCAAGTCGTCCTGGTACGGCGACTGCCTGCCGTCACGGGACTTCCCGATGCTGGTCGATCTGTACCTGCAGGGCCGGCTGCCGCTGGACAAGTTCGTCACCGAACGCATCGGCGTGGACGGCGTGGAGCAAGCCTTCGAACGGATGCACCACGGCGACGTGCTGCGCAGCGTGGTGCAGTTCTGATCCTCTTCCCGGACGCGGACTACCCGGCGGACCCGTATCCCGGCACCCGGCCGGACCGCTCGTACGTCCACCTCGACGGCGCCGGTCACTCCTGGGACACGGCACCGCCGGGGTGGCGTGCCCGGCTTCCGGTGCTGGCTTACGGATCGAACGCCTGCCCGTCGAAGATCACCTGGCTGCGCGCCGAGCTCGGCCTGACCGGCCCGGTAGCCGCGGCCCGCGTCCGATGCACCGGGCTGGCAGCGGTGTGGGCAGCCGGGGTACGGCAACGAGACGGCCAGCGCCCGGCGACGCTTACCGCGCTGCCGGGCGCGGTCGAGGACCACTTCGTGTGGTTCGTGACTCCGGAGCAGCTGGCGGTGCTGGACGTCTGCGAAGGGCGCGGGAACCGGTATGACCTGGCGGTGCTGGAGGACGCCGACATCCGGCTGGACGGCGAACTCCTGACCGGCGTGCACGCGTATGTCGGCGCTGCGCCGCTGCGCTACCCGTTGCTGGTCGATGGCGAGCCGGTGCGGGTCGCCGAGGTCGCGCAAGCCGAAGCGGCGGAACTGACCGGCGACGCGGCAGCAGGCCACGGGTTAGCCTGTGCCGTGCTGCCGCCACCGCGCACCTTCGGTTAGCCGATCAGTTTGCCGGGGTTCAGAATTCCGGTCGGGTCGACCGCGGACTTGGCTGCCCGCAGCACCTCCACGCCGAGCTTCCCGATCTCCGCCTGCAGGTACGGCGCGTGGTCCACGCCGACCGCGTGGTGGTGCGAAATAGTCCCGAGCCCGGTGATCGCTTCGGACGCCGCCGCCTTGGCCCGCTGCCACTGGGCGACCGGGTCCCGGTCGTCGCGAGCGGTCAGCACGGTGAAGTACAGCGACGCGCCCGTCTCGTACGCGTGCGAAACGTGACACATCACGATCGCCCGGCCCAGCGACGCCACCAGCGCCGCGCGGACCGCGTCGTGCAGTTCGTCCAAATTGGACCAGTACGCCGCGGTCTCCAGCGTCTCGACGCACACGCCGAGGTCCAGCAGCGCGTCCCGCTGCCGCGGCCCGGAGAACCTGCCGTGCCGCCACGATTCGCCGAGCACCTTGCCGATCCGCACCGCACCGGAGCGCCGCAACATCGCCGAAGTGCGCCGGCGGCGCCGCGCGACATCGCCTTCCCAGCCGACGATCAGCAGGCACGGGTTCCGGATCCCGCGCAATGACAAGTACCCGCGCAGCGCAGCCGTCTTCAGACTGGCGTTCAACGAGAACGAAACGTCTGTCTCGTCCACATCGGACAGCCGGGTCACGTCCGCCAGTGCGTGGTCCTGCGCCAGCTTCCGCACCGCCGCCGCGCCGGCTTCCCAGCCGTCGACGATCCAGCCTTCGTACTGGCGCTCCTCCGGCAACGGCCGCACCCGCAGCGCGACCTCGGTGATCACGCCGAGCGCGCCTTCACTGCCCACCGCCAGCTGCCGCAAGTCCGGCCCCGCCGCCGACGCGGGCGCGACCCCCAGCCGCCACTCGCCCTTCGGCGTCGCCAGCCGGACCCCGGTGACCATGTCCTCGAACCGGCCGTACCCGGACGACGCCTGCCCGGCCGAACGCGTCGCCGCGAAACCGCCGATGGTGGCCCGCTCGAACGACTGCGGCACGTGCCCCAGTGTGTAGCCGTGCGCCGCGAGCAGCCGCTCCGCCTCCGGCCCGCGCACGCCGGCCTGCAGCACCGCGATCCGCGAAACCGGGTCCACCGAAACCAGTTCGTCCAGCCGCACCAGGTCCAGCACGATCACCGCGGACTTGTCGCCGCGCAGCGCCGCGACGCCGCCGACCACCGACGTGCCGCCGCCGAACGGGACCACGCCGATGTCGTGCTTCACGCACAACTCCAGCACCGCCTGGACCTGCTCCGGGGTCGCGGGCAGCAGCACCGCGTCCGGCACCGGCGCCGCCGCGCCGGCCCGGGCGCGCAAAAGGTCCAAATAGGACAAGCCACCGGTACGGCCGAGCCGCTCGGCCGGGTCGAGCAGCACCTGGTCCGCGCCGAGAAGGTCTTCGAATTCGGTACGGACGGGCACAGTCAGCGCGGACTCCGCGACCGGCGCCGGGGCGGCCGGTTTCCTGTCTCGATCGGCGCCGAGGACGCCGATACGCTGGCCTAGCCACCGGACCGCCCGATCGGGCAGGCCGGCGGCGGCCCCGCCCTCTTCGGTCCACGAACGCCGGATGCGGTGGTTGATCAGATCGCTCACGACTACAGTGTGACATATGGACGTCAAACGTCACTCCCCGTCGGGGGAGGCCCCTTCCGCACTCGCGGACACCCGCAGCCGCCCGAGCTCGGCCCGGGTAGCCGACGACGTGCTCCTCGACGCCGCGCGCCAGTGCGTGCTCGCGGTCGGCGTCCGGCGCACCACGCTCGCCGAAATCGCCCGGACCGCGCAGGTCAGCCGCATGACCGTGTACCGCCGCTTCCCGGATGTCCGTAGTGTGCTCGCCGCCCTGATGACGCGCGAGTTCAGCGGCCTGCTGCGGCGGGTCAGCGAATCCGGAAGTGATGCCGCTCACGCCCGCGACCGGATCGTGCACATCGTCGCGGCCGGCGTCCGCGCGCTGTCCGCCGATCCGCTGTTCCGCACCCTGCTCGACGTCGATGCCGAACTCCTGCTGCCCTACCTCGTGGAGCGGCTCGGGGCGACCCAGCACTTCGCCGAGCTAGTGCTGCGCGGCCTGCTCGAAGAGGGGCACCGCGACGGCTCGGTGCGCCCTGCCGACGTGGCCGTGCAGGCTCGCTCGGTGCTGCTGGTCGTGCAGTCGTTCGCGTTCTCGCTGCGCCCGGCGACTGCCGATCTCGACGAGGCCGCACTGCTCGCCGAGTTCCGGCACTTGGTCGAAGCGGGGTTGAAGCCATGAGCACCGGATCGCTCAACGCGTGCCGCCGCGACCGCGAACTGGCGCGGCTGGCCGACGGCGAAAAAGTCGACGTCCTCGTGGTCGGCGGCGGCATTACTGGTGCGGGCATCGCGCTCGATGCCGCCGCACGCGGGTTGTCGGTCGCGCTGGTGGAGGCGCACGATCTCGCGTTCGGCACGTCGCGCTGGTCGAGCAAGCTGGTGCATGGCGGGCTGCGCTATCTGGCGAAGGGCGAGCTGGGGCTGGCACACGAAAGCGCGGTGGAGCGCGGAATTCTGATGACCCGCACCGCGCCGCACCTCACCCGCGCGATGCCGCAGCTGTTCCCGCTTTATCCGGATACGTCCGCCGCGCAACAAGCGCTGATCGCCACCGGCTTGCACGCCGGGGACGTGCTGCGCCGCGCCGCGCGGACGCCGTCATCAGTACTCCCGCGGCCGCGGAAGATTCCCGCCGCCGAGGCACTGGCGCTGTCCCCCGGCTTGGCCTCGGCCGGGCTGCGCGGGGCTTTGCTGGCCTACGACGGCGCATTGATCGACGATGCCCGGCTGGTCGTCGCCGTCGCGCGCACCGCGGCCATGCTGGGTGCCCGGATCCTCACTCGACTGCCCGCGGTTTCACTGTCCGGCGACACTGTCCGGGTCCGCGCTGGCTCCGCGGAGTACGACCTGCACGCGCGACAGGTCATCAACGCGACCGGCGTCTGGGCGGACACGCTCACCGATGCGGTACGACTGCGTCCCTCGCGCGGCTCGCACCTGGTGCTCGCACCGGATACCGTCCGAGTCGGCGCCACGTCGATCAACATCTCCGTGCCCGGCGAGACCAACCGGTTCGTCTTCCTGCTGCCGCAACCGGACGGCCGGGTCTATCTGGGGCTCACCGACGAACCGGTGTCCGGCGACGTGCCGGACGTGCCGACGGTGCCGGAGTCCGATGTGGACTTCCTGCTGGCGACGGCGTCGTCGGTGCTGAACCGGCCGCTGACGGCGGCCGACGTGATCGGCTCGTACGCCGGGCTTCGGCCGCTCGTCTCGGGTTCCGGCGGCCGCAGCGCGGATCTTTCGCGCAAACACGCGGTGGTCACCAGTTCCGACGGCGCACTGACCGTGGTGGGCGGCAAACTGACCACGTATCGCCGGATGGCCGAGGACGCCGTCGACGCCGCGTTGACGCAGGCCGGACTGCACGCGGGCCCGTCGCGTACCGCGAAGCTGCCGTTGCTCGGCGCGGCGCCGCGCACCCGACTGTCCCTTGTGGACGCCCCAGCGCGACTGGTGGCCAAGTACGGCACCGAGGCGCCCCGGGTGGCCGCCCTCGGCGAACTGGAGCCCGAGTTCGCCGCCCCGCTGTCTCCCGCGACGGAAATCACCGCCGCCGAAGTGGTGTGGGCAGTCCGGCACGAAGGCGCGGAGACAGTCGAGGACGTACTGGAACGCCGCACCCGCTTGTCGCTGGTCCCGTCCGACGCCGACTCGGCGCGGGCACGGGTGGCCGACCTGGTCGAAAAGACCTTGGCCGGTCTCGGCTGACCCCAGAAACGTCTGTGAAGGACACAAAACCAGCCGACCCGCCCTCCCCGGCCAGCCGCCTTGACCGTGAGTAGTGTTTTTGCCACAGTTCGGTCATGAGCCCGGTGCGGCGCGCCAAGGAGCGGTAATGCTGGAGATCGACCGGGTCAGCAAGCGGTTCGGCGCCAAAACCGCCCTCGACGCCGTGAGTTTCACCGTCGCCCCCGGAGAGCTGTTCGGCTTCGTCGGCGGGAACGGCGCCGGTAAAACCACCGCCATGCGGATCGCGCTGGGCGTACTGGCCGCCGATTCCGGTGTCGTTCGCTTCGCCGGAGCTCCGATCAACCACGAAACCCGCGCCCGGATCGGGTATATGCCGGAGGAACGCGGCCTGTACCCGAAGATGAAGGTGATCGACCAGCTCGTCTATTTCGCAGAGCTGCACGGGCTCAGCACCAACGACGCGCACCGCGCGGCCGAGCTGTGGATCGCCCGGCTCGGGCTGGGACCGAAGCGCAAGGAGCATGTCCAGGCTCTCAGCCTCGGCAACCAGCAGCGCGTCCAGCTGGCCGCCGCGCTGGTGCACGACCCGGCGGTGCTGGTGCTGGACGAACCGTTCTCCGGCCTCGACCCGATCGCGGTCGACGTGATGAGCAAGGTGCTGCGGGAGAAGGCGGCGGCGGGCGTGCCGGTGGTGTTCTCCAGCCACCAGCTCGACCTCGTGGAACGGCTGTGCGACCGGGTCGGGATCATTCGCGGCGGCCGGATGGTCGCGGCCGGCACCGTCGAGGAGCTGACTCGCGACGCGGGTCGCCGGCTGGTCGTCACCGCGCCCAACGCGAGTCCGGGCTGGGCGACGGCGGTTACCGGCGCCAAAGCGCTCGAAGCGCGCGGTGCGACGACGGTGCTGGAGCTGGCGCCCAGCGCGGACGATCAGGCGGTGCTCGCGGCCGCGCTCGCCACCGGGCCGGTCACCGAGTTCAGCTACCGCCGGCAGACACTCGCCGAGCTGTTCCGCGATGCGGTCGGAGGGCCGCGGTGAACCGTTCCCTGCGCGCCGTGCGGCTGGTCGCCAAACGGGAGCTCAACACCCGGTTGCGCACCCGGTCCTTCCTGATCAGCACCGCGGTGATGCTGGTGCTGCTGCTGGGCTACGTCACGCTGCAGGGGTTTCTCGCCAACGCACGGGACACCACCCGGGTCGCGTTGTCCGGGCAGGCCCAGGGCATCGCGACGCAGCTGGCGAACCTGGACCCGGCCGTCGAACTGGTCCGGGTGCCGTCCGAATCGGATGGAGTGACCCAGGTCCGCTCCGGCGACGTCGACGCGCTGGTCTCCGGCAGTGCGTCCCGGCTGCACGTGACCGTCGAGTCCATTTTGGACCCCGACCTGCGGCAGGCGCTCGACCGCATCGCGCAGAGCCAGGTACTGGACGCGAAGCTGTACGCGCTCAACCAGGATCCCGTCGCCGTGCACCAGGCGGTGTCCGCCGCGCACGCCGTCGTGCAGCCACTGGTACCGCCGGATCCGGAAGCCGGATCGAAACTCGCCGCCGGGCTGATCGTCGCACTGCTGCTCTACCTCAGCATCACGACCTACGGATTGCTCGTCGCGCAGGGTGTCGTCGAGGAGAAGTCCAGCCGAGTGGTGGAGCTGCTGCTCGCGACCGTCCGGCCGACCCAGCTGTTGCTGGGCAAGGTGATCGGACTCGGTCTGGTCGGCTTGACGCAGCTGGCGATCCTCGCCGCGGTGGGCCTGGTCGCGGGCGGCTTGTCCGGGGTGATCTCGATTTCCGGCCTCGCACTGGGAACACTGATGTGGGGAATCGTCTGGTATCTGCTGGGTTTCTTGCTGTACGCGATGCTCTACGGCGCGGCCGGCGCGCTGGTTTCGCGGCAGAAAGACACCCAGTCGGTGGTCGCTCCGGTGAACGTCGCGCTGGTGATCGGGTTCGTTTCGGCGGTCAGTCTGGTGGCGCGCGCACCGAACGGAGCGGCGACGCGGATCGTCTCGCTCATCCCTCCGCTGTCGCCGATCCTGATGCCCGCGCGGATCGCTGTGGGTGCGGTGCGGACGTGGGAAATCGCGCTGTCGCTGGTGCTGACCGGCGCGACGATCGCCGTCGTCACCTGGGCCGGAGCGCGGGTCTACCGGAATGGCGTGCTGCGGGGAGGCACTCGCGCCCGGCTTGGCGAAGCGCTGCGCCGCTAGCCGGTGATCGTCCCGTACCGCTGCAACGCCACCTGACGCTCCTCGGCGTGGTCGACGAGCGGTTCCGGATACTCCGCCGGCCGTTCCTTCAGCACGTGCACGGCTTTCCCGGCCACCGCGCGCAGTTCCGGCACATACCGGCGCACATAGTCGCCGGCTGGATCGAATTTCTGCCCCTGGGTGGTCGGGTTGAAGATCCGGAAATACGGCGCGGCATCCGTCCCGCAGCCGGCGACCCATTGCCAGTTCAGCTGATTCGAGGCCAGGTCGCCGTCGACCAGGTGCCGCATGAAGTGCCGCGCGCCCCACTGCCACGGCAGATGCAGATCCTTCACGAGGAAACTCGCCACGATCATCCGGACCCGGTTGTGCATCCAGCCTTCCGCCAGCAGCTGCCGCATTCCGGCGTCGACGACCGGGTAGCCGGTCCGGCCCTCGCACCACCGATCGAACAGCGACCGCGCCGCCGCGCCGGTGTCGTACCGCATTCCGTCGAATCGCCGGTCGTAGTTCTGCCGCGCGGTTTCCGGCCGGTGCCAGAGCACGTCGGCGTGGAACTCGCGCCAGCACAGCTCCGAACGCAACGTCGTCGCGCCTTCGGAATCGTCCAGGTCGGCCAGGATCGTGCGCGGGTGGATGGCACCCCACCGCAAGTACGGCGACAGCCGGGTAGTGCCGTCGTGATCCGGCCGATCTCGTTCTGCCGCATAGTCTTCGAGGCCATTCGCCAGATACGAGCGCCACACCGCGAGCGCCGCTTCCTCCCCCGCGGGCGGCAGGGCGAAGTCCACCGGCGGAGAATCCGGCAACGGCAAGGAGTCCTTCGGCTTCACCCAGTCCACAAGGGACGCATCAGTGTCTGCCGGACGCCGCCAGCCGTGCCGGTTCCAGGCCCGGAAGAACGGCGTGAACACCCGGTACGGAGTGTCGTCCGGTTTGGTCACCCGGCCGGGCGTGATCGCATACGGGGAGCCAGTGGGCACCCACTGGATTCCGTGCTCCGCCAACTCTTCCGCGACCGCCGCGTCGCGCTTGCGCCCGTACGGCCCGGTGTCCGCGCTGACGTGCACCGCCGCCGCGCCGATCGACCGGGCCGCGGCGACGACTTCCCGCACCGGATCGCCGGAGCGCACCAGCAGCCGGCCGGACAACGCCATGTCCAGCTCTCGCAAGGAATTCAACAAGAACGCGACTCGCGGCGAACCGGCGGGTTTCAGCAGCCGGTCGTCGAGTACGTAGAGCGCCAGGACATGCTTGCTGTGCTGCGCGGCGGCGAGCAGGGCGGCATGGTCCCGCAGCCGCAGGTCGCGGCGGAACCACAGTACGACTGGCGCTTCCTTCGTCATGTCGGACAACGATAAACGCCCCGCCGTGCGCGAGCACGACGGGGCGTTTCACACCAGGGAGACTCAGCGCTCCGACATCGGCGTGTAGTCGCGCGACGCGTGACCGGTGTAGATCTGGCGCGGGCGGCCGATCTTGGTCTGCGGGTCGTTGATCATCTCGCGCCAGTGCGCGATCCAGCCGGGAAGCCGGCCGAGCGCGAACAGCACGGTGAAGAACTTCGTCGGGAACCCGAGCGCCCGGTAGATGAGACCGGTGTAGAAGTCCACGTTCGGGTACAGCTTGCGCTCGACGAAGTAGTCGTCGGAAAGGGCGGTTTCCTCGAGCTTCTTCGCGATGTCGAGCAGCTGGTCGCCGCCCTTGAGCTTGCCGAGGATCTCGTCCGCGGTGTTCTTGATGATCTTCGCGCGCGGGTCGTAGTTCTTGTAGACCCGGTGCCCGAAGCCCATGAGCTTGACACCCTGCTCTTTGTTCTTCACCCGGTTGACGAAGTCCGCGACGTCGCCGCCGTTGTCCCGGATGCCCTCGAGCATGTCCAGCACCGCCGCGTTCGCGCCGCCGTGCAGCGGGCCGAACAGCGCGTTGATGCCCGCCGAGATGCTGGCGAACAGGTTCGCCTCGGACGAGCCGACCAGGCGCACGGTGGAGGTGGAGCAGTTCTGCTCGTGGTCGGCGTGCAGGATGAACAGCAGGTCGAGCGCCTTCGCGATCTCCGGGTCGACCTCGTAGGGCTCGGCCGGGAAGCCGAACGTCATCCGCAGGAAGTTCTCCACCAGGCCCAGCGAGTTGTCCGGGTACAGCAGCGGCTGCCCGACGGACTTCTTGTAGGCGTAGGCGGCCAGCGTCGGCACCTTCGCCAGCAGGCGGATGGTGGACAGCTCCACGTTGGGCTCGTCGAACGGGTTCAGCGAGTCCTGGTAGAAGGTCGACAGCGCGGACACCGCGCTCGACAGCACCGGCATCGGGTGCGCGTCGCGCGGGAAGCCGGAGAAGAACGCCTTCAGGTCCTCGTGCAGCAGGGTGTGCCGCTGGATCTTCTCGGTGAAGTCGGCCAGCTGGGCCGCGGTCGGCAGCTCGCCGTAGATGAGCAGGTAGGACACCTCGATGAAGGTGGACTTCTCCGCCAGCTGCTCGATCGGGTAGCCGCGGTAGCGCAGGATGCCCGCATCACCGTCGATGTAGGTGATGGCCGACGACGCGGCTCCGGTGTTGACGAACCCGGGGTCGTAGGTGATGTACCCGGTCTGCGCCAGCAGCTTTCCCAGTTCGATTCCCGGCGCCCCCTCGACCGGGTGGACCACCTTGAACTCGTGCTCGCCACTCGGCAGGCGCAGCGTCGCGGTTTCGCCGCCGGACTGCCCCGCATTCGTCGCGTCGGACATGCAGGTCCCTCTCACGTTTGGGCACGGAGCGGCGGCGCCTGCAGGTTCCGCAGAAGCCAACGTGTTCACGCGAGGAAACACGCGCCTCGCTGCACACCGCCCCGCTGGGTATGAATTCACGACTACGCTAGTCGAAAGGTGGGCCGGTCCGCACTCGATGCGTTGCTCCGAATGACCCCATTGGGACCAGGTTCACACGGCGGAAGCCATCTCCGCGGCGGTCGGCGGCTCCGCTCCGCTGCGGGAGACCGTGATGGACGCCGCAATCGCGGCGAATCCGAGCGCTTGGGTCCACGCCGAAGCGTCGAGTGCGGCCAGGTCGCGCACCTCGTGCTCGTGCAGCCAGGCGAGCAGGGCGCCCTGCACGGTGTCGCCGGCGCCGATGGTGTCCGCCACAGTGACCTTGCGGGACGGGACGTGGGCCAGCTCACCGGCCGATGTGATCACAGAAACGCCGTCCGCGCCGCGAGTGAGCACGACGGCGTCCACTCCGGATTCGATCCACGTCTTGGCCGCGGCCACCGGATCGGTCCCCTCGGCGAGCCAGGCGGCGTCGTCGTCGGAGATCTTGAGCAACCGGACATCCGGCAGCCACGACGCGAACCGCTCGCGATACGCCGCCGGATCGGCGATGAGGGCTTCGCGGATGTTCGGGTCGAGCGCGGTCAGCGTGCCGCGCGCCGATTCGCGGCGCAGCACCTGCTCATACGTGCTGACCCCGGGCTCCAGCACCATGCCGAGCGTGCCGAGCGACAGCGCGGTGGTTTCTTCCGGCAGCGCGCCCGGGTCGGAAACCAACCGATCGGCGGTTCCCTCGACGTAGAAGGTGTACTGCGCGCCGCCGCGCTCGTCCAACGCGACGACGGCGAGCGTGGTCGGTTCGTCGCCGCGCTGCAGCAAGGAAATGTCCACCTGCGACGCGGCAAGGCGATCCACCAGCGCGACGCCGAACCGGTCGGCGGAAACCCGCGACAGGAAAGCCGTCGGCGCGCCGAGCCGGGCCGCGGCGAGCGCGACGTTGTACGGTCCGCCGCCGAGCCGGGGCAGCAGCGCGCGCAGCCCACCGTCCACAGTGGAATCCAACGGTTCACCAGGAACGAGGTC
The DNA here is from genome assembly GCF_000383915.1 of Amycolatopsis benzoatilytica AK 16/65. Lineage (NCBI taxonomy): Bacteria > Bacillati > Actinomycetota > Actinomycetes > Pseudonocardiales > Pseudonocardiaceae > Amycolatopsis > Amycolatopsis benzoatilytica. The sequence goes on along the minus strand of NZ_KB912942.1, from coordinate 7,995,373 downwards.
GACCAGCGCCTCTCCACCCACCACGATCACGCGGCGAGTGTAGAGGAACGCGCGCTGACAATTCGTGTCCGGCAATGGACAAATCAGTTCTTGTCCAGTCCGCCGAGCAGAAGTTCACCGAGCGCGGTGAACGCTTCGGCGTCGGAAACGTCGGTGCGCCTGCCGAGCACGCCGGTCTGAATGCCTTCGATGATCAGTCCGGTCATTTCCGCGACGAGCCGGGCGTGCACATCGCGGAAGACCCCGTCGGCGACGCCCTTGTCGATGAACGCGCGGATCCGCCGGGCGGCGGCACGGCTGTTGAGCTGATAGGTGTCGCGTGCGGGCGCGAAGGCGGCGATGTCGGCCATGAACTCCGGCGATGCCCGGTTCAGGTGCTCGGAGACCCCGGAGAGGTACTCGCCGATCAGCTCGCGCGCGTCCTCGATGCCGGCGATCCGCTTCTCCAGCCGCTCGGCCGCGTCGCGGAAGAAGTGCGCGACGACCTTGACGGCCAGCTGCTCCTTGCTCGGCGCGAGCGCGTAGAGCGTCGACTTCGAGCAGCGGAGCCGGGCGGCGAGGTCGTCGAGCGTGAAGCCGGCGAAGCCCTCCGCCAGAAACAGCGTCTCGAGCTCGCGCAGCAGCGCCTGTTGGCGCGCGGTGGGCCGGCGACGGGCTTCGGGGGTGGACATCAGGTCACTATCTCCTACCGATGCGGGACAGCGCCGCGCCGCATACGGTACTCTCAAATGGCCGTTAGTACTGTTTTCAGTACCGTCGCTGCTGGGAGGACGACCATGCCCGTCGAACGTCTGCTGCCCACCCCGGAGGCAGAAGACCTGCTCAGCCTGGTTACGGAGATCTCCCGCGACGAGCTGAAGCCGCGTGCCGCGGCCGGCGAGGAGAACGAGGAGTTCCCGCGGGACCTGTTCGCCCTGATGGGCAAGTCCGGCCTGCTGGGCCTCCCGTACCCGGAACAGTGGGGCGGCGCGGAGCAGCCGTACGAGGTTTACCTGCAGGCGCTGGAAGAGATCGCGGCCGCGTGGATGAGCGTCGGCGTGGGACTCTCGGTGCACACGATGTCCTGCTATGCGCTCGCGCACTACGGCAGCGAAGAACAGCAGAACAAGTGGCTCCCGGACATGCTGGGCGGCTCGCTCCTGGGCGCATACGCACTGTCAGAGACGCAGGCGGGCTCAGACGCAGCAGCACTGACTACGCGCGCGCGGCTATCCGGCGACGAGTACGTGGTACGCGGCGCGAAGGCGTGGATCACCCACGCCGGAGTCGCGGACTTCTACACGACGATGGTCCGCACCAGCGACGACAGCGGACGAGGGATCTCATGTCTCCTTGTCGACTCATCGACTCCGGGTCTGTCCGCGGCGCCGCGCGAACGGAAAATGGGCCTGACCGGGTCCCCGACCGCGCAGATGCTGTTCGACGACGCGCACGTCCCGGCCGAACGCCTCATCGGCGGCGAAGGCATGGGGCTGAAGATCGCCCTGGCGTCGCTCAGCTCGGGACGGCTCGGGATCGCCGCGTGCGCGGTCGGGCTCGCACAAGCGGCGCTGGACGAGGCAGTGGCGTACGCGAAGGGACGGACCCAGTTCGGCCGTCCGATCGCGGACTTCCAGGGACTGGAGTTCCTGCTCGCGGACATGGCCGCGACGGTGGAATCCGCCCGCGCGACGTACCTGGACGCCGCTCGGCGACGCGACCGCGGGATGGACTTCCAGCGGCACTCGTCGATCGCGAAGCTCGTCGCGACGGACGGCGCGATGAAGGTGACCACGGACGCGGTGCAGGTGCTGGGCGGCGCGGGGTACACGCGGGACTTCCCGGTGGAGCGGTACATGCGGGAGGCGAAGGTGCCGCAGATCTTCGAGGGGACGAACCAGATCCAGCGGATGGTGATCGCGCGGTCGCTGAAGAACGCCTGACCAGCCGAGTCGCCTGAAGATCAACCCGACGGCGAAACATGGCTCTCCGTATCGATGTGATCACTGACAGCCTCAGCGCATGCGTGAGACAATGCCGGTGACGTGAGGAGACGCTATCCAAGCTCTGGAGGCACAGTTGCCTCCAGAGCTGGATTTCAACCTCGATGTCGACGTCGACCTGGGATTCGCTCCGCCGGGCGAAGCGGGTTCGGCCCGGCGTCCGGACGCCATCGTCACGTACCGCAAGGCCAACGAGAGGGTGGACCGGGAGTCGGCGATGTTCCGCGCGGACGAGGTCGTCGTGGTCATCGAGATCGTGTCCCCTGGCTCGAAGCGCACGGACTACACAACCAAACACGACGAGTACGCCGACGCCGGGATCCCGTTCTACTGGATCCTCGACCTCAGCGACCCGATCTCCCTGGTCGCTTGTCACCAGGCCGGAGAACTCGGCTACCAGGACGCCCCAGCCGTCGCCGGGAAGTTCCGCACCACCGAGCCGTTCCCGTTCGAGATCGACCTCACCGCGCTGCTCGATTGAGGCGCCCCGCCCGGCGCACCCCAACCGAGCGGCGCCTCAGCGAGCTTCCCGGTACCGCCGATCCGCCGAGACGCCCTCGCCGGCCGACTCGTCGAAGTGGTACACCTCTTGTCCCCGCACGAAGACGCGCATCGCGCGGTTCATCACGTCCAGCGGGTCGCCGGACCACAGGACCACGTCGGCGTCCAAGCCCGGGGCCAGCGTGCCGACCCGATCGTCGAGGCCGAGCATCTCCGCCGGGTGCTGGGTCAGCGCCTTGAGCGCGGTCTCCGGGTCCAAGCCGTCCTTCACCGCGAGCGCGGCCTGGTACACCAGGAAGTTGATCGGGATCACCGGGTGGTCGGTGGTGATCGAGATCTTCACCCCGGCGCGCGCCAGGATGCCCGCCGACCGCAGCGTCCGGTTGCGCAGTTCCACCTTCGACTTCGTGGTGAACAGCGGGCCCAGGATGACCGGGATGCCGCGTTCGGCCAGCAGATCAGCGATCAGGTGGCCTTCGGTGCCGTGGTTGATCACCAGCTTGTAGCCGAATTCGTCGGCCAGCCGGATCGCGGTGACCATGTCGTCGGCGCGGTGCACGTGCTGGTCCCAGTACAGCTCGCCGTCCAGGACCTTCGCCAGCGTCTCGTTGGTCAAGTCCGTCTCGAACGGCTTGCCCTCGGCGCGGGTGTGCTCGCGCTTCTCCTGATAGTTGCGCGCCTTGGTGAACGCCTCGCGCAGGATCGCCGCGACGCCGAGGCGGGTCGACGGTGTCACCTTCTTGTCGCCGTACACCCGCTTCGGGTTCTCGCCCAGCGCGCTCTTCACGCTGACCTGCTCGGCGAACGTCATGTCCAGGATGGACCGGCCCCAGGTCTTCACGCCGATCGTCTGGCCGCCGATCGGGTTTCCCGAGCCCGGCTTGATCACCACGCTCGTGACGCCGCCGGCCAGCGCGTCGTCGAAGCCCGGTTCATACGGGTCGATGCCGTCGACCGCGCGGAAGCGCGCCCCGTTCGGATCGGTCATTTCGTTGGTGTCGTTGCCCGCCCAGCCTTCGCCCTCCTCGTGCACGCCGAGGTGCGCGTGGGCGTCGATGAACCCGGGCAGCACCCAGCTGCCGGACGCGTCGACCAGTTCGGCGTCCTCCGGGACCTCGACGTCGGCCTCAGCGCCGACCTGGAGAATCCGGCCGTCTTCGATAAGCACGGTGCCGCCCTCGATCGGAGCCGCACCGACAGGGACGACATAGCCCCCGACAATCGCCTTGTAAGCCATAGTTCGACACGCTAACGAACTCACCCGGATGCGCGCACCCGGGGTTTTTCCAGGTGCACCAGGTGATAGTCCGCTTCCGGGGTGCGATGCGTCTCGCGGTAGCCGAGTTTTCCGTACAAATACCGCGGCCCGGCCGAGCGCTCGCCGGTGCACAGCCGGAATACCGTCACTTCCGGCGGCGTCGCGTTCTCCGCCGCGGTCAGCAGCGCGGTGCCGAGGCCCTCGCCGTGCCGATCCGGGGCCACTACCAGCCGGCCGACCTCGCCGACCTCGCCGGCCAGCCGCATCCGCACGCTCGCCACGAGCCGGCCGCCGTCGCGGAAACCCCAGACGGTGATCGACGGGTCGGCCAGCGCCGCCCGGATGTCGTCGAGGGTGTCCAGCAACGGCGGCAGGTCGAAGTTCCGGTGCGCTCGCGCTTCGCCGATATAGGCGGCCTGCTGCAGCGTCAGCAGTTCGCCGGCCGCTGCGTCCGGGAGGATCTCCGGCGTCACGGGACCCGGATCCCCCAGCTGCCGGTCCACGACGTGGCCGGCTCCAGTTCGATCAGGTCGGTGCCGGTGTTCAACGCGTCCGCCGGGCAGGTCATCGGCTCCAGCGCCACCGCGCGGCCGCGCCCGACCAGGTCGTCCGGCGTGAATACCTGCACCCAGCGGAAGTCCGGGCCGGCCCAGACCACCAGGTGCTGGTCGCCGTGCGAGAGCACGTGCTGGTGGGTGCCGTCTTCAGCCGGGGACAGCCCGCCGAACGCGGTGTCCAGGTCCGCGCCCTCCAGCGACCGTCCGGACCGGAAGTCGTACTCGGTGCCTTCGACGTCCTGTTCGTCCGCGTACGGCATTTGCTCGTCCGGCGCGGCCGGCCGCACCCGGGTGGCGCTCAAGGTGAGGGTCAGCTCGTCGGTCGGCGCGTCGCCGATCCGGAAGTACGGGTGCGTGCCGAGGCCGACGCCGATCGGCTTCTCGCCCTCGTTGCGGATTTCGTGCGTGACGACGAGCTCTCGCGGCTGCAGGTCATAGGTGACGGTCGCGCGCAGCGGGACCGGCCAGCCGGGCTGTACCTCGACGTCCACCGCCATGGTGATCGACGATTCCGCGTGCTCCAGCAGCTCCCATTCGAGGTGCCGGGTCAGGCCGTGGATGGCGTTGCCGCGCGCTTCCTCGGTGATCTCCAGCTGCTGCTCCTCGCCCTCGAACTCCCACTTGCCGGCCTTGGTCCGGTTCGGCCACGGCAGCAGCACCTCGCCGAGCGCTTTCGGCGGCTTCTCGTCCTCGGCGAACGTCTCGACATACGGCACGCCGCTGATCTCGAACGCACGCAGGCCGGCACCGATTTCGGTGATGACGGCGCGGGCGTTGCCGCGGGTGATCTCGAACTGTTCTCCGGTGGGGTTCGCCATGGCGCCGAGATTACCGGCGTGGCGGACAGCGCGGACACCCCTCGAACTAACTAGACCGGTCGTCATAGTTTGAGCTACGGTGGGCGCATGGTCCACCGCACCGATACGCGCCGCCGGATGCTGGAATCGGCGGCCGAACTGTTCCGCACCCAGGGCTATCACGCCACCGGGATGACCCAGCTGGTGTCCGAAAGCCGGGCCCCGAAGGGCTCGCTGTACTTCCACTTCCCCGGCGGCAAGGAACAGCTCGCGGCGGAGGCGGTGCGGCTTTCCGGCGAACGGCTGGCCGGGCAGTTCGGCGAGCTCACCGCGAACGCCCCGGACCCGGCCACCGCGATCGAGCGGATCGTGACCGCGCTCGCCGCCGCACTGTCCGAATCGGACTTCCGGAGCGGCTGTCCGATCGCGACGGTCGCGTTGGAAGCAACCGACAGCGCCCTGATTCGCGAAGCTTGCGAGCAAGGCTACGAAAGCTGGCTGCACCACCTCTCCGCCTACTTCACCGCGCACGGCCTGGCCGAGGAACGCGCCGCTTCGCTAGCGACCGTAGTGCTGTCCGCCGTCGAAGGAGCACTGCTGCTCGCCCGCACCCGCCGCGATACCGCGCCGATGGAGGCCATCGCCGCCCACCTGCACACCACTGTGGAAAGGGAGTTCGCCTGATGCGCGTACATCACTTCAACTGCGGCACGATGCGCCCGATCGGCGGCAAACTGGTCGACGGGCAGCCCGGCCTGTTCCGGCGCGCCACACTGGTCTGCCACTGCCTGCTGGTGGAAACCGGCACCGGGTTGGCGCTGATCGAGACCGGCATGGGCTCGCCGAGCGTCACCGACCCGGCCCGCTGGCTGGGCTCCCGGTTCCTGCGCACGTCCAACCCGGTCGCCGACGAAAGCGAAACCGCGCTGAGCCGAATCCGCGCACTCGGCTTCGATCCGGCCGACGTGCGCGACATCGTGGTCACTCACCTGGACCTCGACCACGCCGGCGGCCTGGTCGACTTCCCGCACGCCCGCGTGCACGTCTATGGCAAGGAACTCGACGCGTACCGCACCGGCAACCCGCGCTACCGCGACGTCCAGTTCCGGCACGGCCCGCGGTGGAAGTCCTATCCGGACGCGGGCGACCAGTGGTTCGGCTTCGACGCGGTCCGCGAACTGGACGGGCTCCCGGGCATCGCGCTCGTCCCGCTGGCCGGGCACACCGCCGGACACGCCGGCGTCGCGGTCGACACCGGGACCGGCTGGGTGCTCAACGCCGGCGACGCGTATTTCTTCCACCAGGAGATCGACTCCGATCCCTACTGCCCGCCCGGATTGGCTATGTTCGAACGACGGGTGCAGACGCTGCCCGGTCCGCGGCGCGAGAACCAGCGGCGGCTGCGCGAGCTGCGCCGGGACCACGCCGACGAGGTGACTGTGTTCGCCTCGCACGACCTGGCCGACTTCGAGCGGCTGAGCGAGAGGAGCAGGGTATGAAGGTGCACCACCTCAACTGCGGCACGATGCACCCGCTGGGCGGGAAGGCGCTCGACGGCCGCCCCGGGCTGCTGCGGCGCAGCCTGATCGTGGCGCACTGCCTGCTCGTGGAGACCTCCGATGCGCTGGTGCTGGTCGACACCGGGTTCGGCACCCGCGGCGTCACCGACTCGCGGCGCTGGCTCGGCGGCCCGTTCATGGCGATGGTCGGCGCCAAACCGGTGATGGAAGAAACCGCGATCGAGCAGATCCGCGCGCTGGGCCACGACCCGGCGGACGTCCGGCACATCGTGATGACGCACCTGGACGTCGACCACGCGGGCGGCCTCGCCGACTTCCCGGACGCGACGGTGCACGTCCGTACGACCGAACGCCGCGCGGCCGGGAACCCGAAGAGCTTCCCGGAGAAGACCCGCTACCGCGCCGCGCAGTTCGCCCACAGCCCGCTCTGGAGCACCTACGACGAGGCCGGCGACAGCTGGTTCGGCTTCGACGCGGTGCGCCCGCTGCGCGGTCTGCCGCCGGAGATCCTGCTCGTGCCGCTGCCCGGCCACACGCACGGCCATTCCGGAGTGGCCGTCGACACCGGCGACGGCTGGCTCCTGCACGCCGGCGACGCGTACTTCTTCCACGGCGAGATGGCCCCGGTGAAGCCGCATTGCCCGCCGGGGATGCGCGCCTTCGAGGTCATGAACGAGATGGACGGCCGCACCCGCCGCGCCAACCTCGCCCGGCTGCAGACGTTGGCCCGCGACCAGGCGGACGAGATCTCGATCTTCAGCGCGCACAGTCCGGTCGAATTCCAGGCGCTGCGCCGCTGAGAAGCCCGGCCCGGCGACCAGTCTGGCTGCCTGTCCGTGAAGGGCCCCTTGAGAGACTTGGATTCCCTCAAGGGGCCCTTCACGGACAGACCAGCGGGCACCCGCTAAGCCTGCTCCCGCACCGGCAGCAACGTCGAATCCTCCAGCTCGGCCTCCACCGCGTGCTTGGCCCGCCCGGTCGCCCGCAGCACCAGGTAAACCACCACCAGCAGCGCGAAGAACGGGATCCCGAACTTCCACGCCGGGTCCAGCCCGTCGATCCAGAACGTCGAAATCAGGACCGTGGCCAGGAACGCGATCACCACGACGTTCACCACCGGCGCGCCCCACAGCCGTACCGGCGACGGCGGCAGTCCGGCTCGGCGGCGGCGGATCCGGAACGCCAGGTGCGTCACCAGAATGATCATCCACACCACCAAGGCCGCGAAGATCGAAATGCCGAACAGCACCAGATACGCGTTCGAGTCCGAATTCTTCGACAGGATGGTCGCGATGATCAGCCCGGCGGTGGACAGCACCAAGGCGTTGCGGGGCACCCCGGAGGTGGTCAACCGGCCGGCCCACGCCGGCGCGAACCGGTGCGAGGCAAGCGAATGCAGCATCCGCGTGGTCAGGTAGAGATTGGTGTTGGCACTCGACAACGCGGCGGTGAGCACCACGAAGTTCATCACCGTCGCCGCGGCCGGAATGCCGGCCGACTGAAAGACCCGGACGAACGGACTGGCGGTGATCGAACCGCCTTCCCCGGTCACCGTCCACGGGACGACCAGCACGACGACCAGCATCGCGGCGACGTAGAAAATGCCCAGCCGCACCACCATCGCCCGCGCGGCCCGGGGGACGTCGCGGGTCGGGTTCTCCGATTCCGCGGCGGTCACCGACACCACCTCGGTGCCGATGTAGCTGAACAGCACGAAAACCATCGCCAGCAACAACCCGGACACGCCGTGCGGCAGGAATCCGCCGCCGGCGCTCAGGTTGGCCGTGCCAGCGGCGGGGGTGTGCGGCAGGCCGAAGAAGACCAGGATCAGGCCGAGTGCGATGAAGACCAGAATCGCGCACACTTTGATCATCGCGAACCAGTACTCGAACTCGCCGAAAATGTGCACCGCCGCGCCGTTGACGACGATCACCAGCAGCGAGAACACCGCGACCGGAACCCACAACGGGATCTGCGGCCACCAGTACTGCACGTACACTCCGGCCGCGATGGTCTCACCGCCGATGGCGATCACTTGCATGGCCCAGTACGCCCAGCGCACCACGAATCCGCTGCCCGCGCCCAGATACTTTTGCGCGATGCTGCCGAACGCGCCCGCGGTCGGATGCACTACCACCATCTCGGCCAGCGCCCAGGAAATCACCAGCGCGACCAGTCCACAAAGGACGTAGGCGAGCACGACCGCCGGTCCGGCGTGCGAGATCGCCAGGCTCGACCCGAGGAACAGGCCGGTGCCGATGGCCCCGCCGATTCCGATCATCGTCAGCTGCCTGCTCCGCAACCTGCGCTGCAGCTGGTGCGGGGACGGGGACTCGGCCATGTCTGCTCCCTACTGACTCACCCGGTAATCGGCGATCGCCCGGACGACGGTGTCGAGATCGGACTCGTTGTTGTAGTAGTGCAAGGACATCCGCAGCACGTCGCCGCGAGGGCTGCAGACGATCCGGCGCTCGGCGAGGAATGCGGCCAGCGCGTCCGGATCCCGGTCCCGCAGCGCGACGAGCGGGCCGCGCCGCGCCTCGTCGAGCGGCGACCGGAGCGTTTCACCCGCGTCGAGCAGCCGTTGCTGGAGTTGCCCGGTCAATCCGGTGAGGTGGTCGCGAATGTGCGAAGCGTCCAACTGGTGCAGCAAGGTCAGCCCGGCTACCGCGCCGTACGCGGACGGAATTGACGGCGTCCCCGCCTCGAAGCGGCGGGCGTGCGCCGGATAGTCCAGGTGCCGCGGATCGAACTCGAACGGGTTCGTCCGGCCGAACCAGCCGGTGAGCGGCGGGGAAACCGCGTCGCGCACGCCGGGCCGAACGTACAAGAAAGCGATCCCGGAGATACCCAGCAGATACTTCAGGCTGCCGCTGACCAGGTAGTCGCAGCCGAGTTCGGTGACATCGACCGGCTCGACGCCGAGGCCCTGATACGCGTCCACGAACGTGCGCGCGCCGTGCGCACGGGCCAGCGCGGCGACATCGCGCACCGGGAAACGCAACCCGTTGGCGTAGCTGATCAATGGGACGGAAACCAGCTGTGTCTCGTGCGTGATGAGCGCGGCGTAGTCCTCGGCGTCCACGATGCCGTCGTGCTGCTCCGCGAACTCCACCGCCGCGCCACGTCCTTGCTGCGCAAGCCAGACGTGCCCGAGCGAAGGGAATTCCAGATCGGTTGTGACGAGCCGCGATCGCTCGTGCCAGGACTGAGTGGACGCGACCTGGTAGGCCCCTTCGGACGCGGACGGCACGACTGCGATGTCGTCCGGCCCTGCGCCGATCAACCGCGCGAACAGCTCCCGGGCCTGCGCGACCTTGGCCATCCAGATGCCCCACGGCGCGCCGTGCTCACGGATCGTGTGCTGGAACTCGAAAAGCTCCGCCGTCAGCGCGTCCGACAGCGCACCCTGGCTGCAGCTCGCGAGGTGCACCGAGTCGGCGAAGGCGGGGAAACGCTCCCGGAAGGCGGCCGGGCTGGGCTGGTCGGTCACGACGCTCCGTTCCTCGAGGTTCTCGAAAGCCTGTTCACTCTGACTGATCAAATACTGCTATTCCATCAGTGCAGCTGAAACCGGTACTGTAGATAGGGCCTTACGCGCTGTCAACGACCGTCAAAGATCCGACATAGCGCGCTCCCGCGACCGAGAGGACGCACCGATGAGCACCTCCGCCGAATCCGCGATCGACCAGCTCCTGACCTGTTTGTCCGACGGCGGATTGCGGGTGGTCGACCTGACCAACCAGCTCAGCGCCGCCACCCCGACCCTGCGGCTGCCCGAGCCGTTCGCGAACCTGATCGACTTCAGCCTCGAACCGGTCAGCGAGTTCGACGACTCCGGTCCGCTGTGGCGGCACAACAACATCCACACCGGCGAGCACATCGGCACCCACCTGGACGCTCCCCGGCACTGGATCTCCAACCGCGACGGCGCGGACGTGTCCCAGCTGCCGGTCAGCAGGCTGATCGGCCCGGCGCACGTGCTGGACATCTCCGCCCAGGCCGCCGCCGACCCGGACTTCCTGCTGGAGATCGAGCACATCCAAGCCTGGACGGCCGAACACGGGCCGCTGCGCCCGGGCGGCTGGCTGCTCGTGCATTCGGGCTGGGACCAGTACGCGCGGGACCGCGACGCGTTCCTCAACTTCTCCGACGGGACCAGCCACACCCCGGGCATCTCCGCCGAAGCGGCGCGCTGGCTCGCCGAGGAGACGCCGATCGCCGGCTACGGCGTGGAAACCGTCGGGATCGACTCGGGCAACGGATTCGCGCTCGACCCGCCGATGCCCGCCCACCATCATCTGCTCGGCGCGGACAAATACGGCATCACCTCCCTGCAGAACCTCGGCTCGCTGCCGCCGACCGGCGCGCTGGTCGTGGTCTGCCCGTTGCCGATCGTCGGCGGCACCGGCAGCCCGGCACGAGTGCTCGCGGTGGTGGCCTCGTGAACGTCGCGCAGGCCGTGGGGATCGCACTCGCCCGATTCGGCGTCCGGCGGGCGTTCGGCGTGGTCGGCAGCGGGAACTTCCACGTCACCAACGGCCTGGTGCGGGGCGGAGCCGAGTTCGTCGCGGCCCGGCACGAGGGCGGCGCGACCACGATGGCCGACGCGTACGCGCGGTGCAGCGGCGAAGTCGCGGTGGTCTCCGTCCATCAAGGCTGCGGGCTGGCCAACGCGACCACCGGACTTGGGGAAGCGGCGAAGAGCCGGACCCCGCTGCTCGTCGTCACCGGCGAGGCGACCGATCCGTTGTCCAACTTCCACATCGATCAGGACGCGCTCGCCCGGTCCGTCGGCGCGGTCAGCGTGCTGGTCCGGTCCGCGGCCACCGCCTTGGCCGACGTCCGCCGTGCGTTCACCCTGGCCCGGCGCGATCGGCGTACTGTCCTCGTGCGACTCCCTCTGGACATCCAGAACGCGCCCTTCGACGAAACGCTGCTGGACGACCTCACACTGATCGAGCCGCTGCCCTATCCGCGAGCAGCCGATGCGGACGTCCAAGCGCTCGCCGCACTCCTGCGAGGCGCGTCCCGGCCGGTGTTCCTTTGTGGACGCGGGGCCCGGTCCGCCAGGGCCGAGCTGATCGCGCTGGCGGACCGGTGCGGCGCTCTGCTCGCCGAAGGCGCGGTCGCGAAAGGACTTTTCACCGGCGAACCGTGGTCGATCGGGGTTTCCGGCGGCTTCTCGTCCCCGCTGACGACCGAACTGATCCAAGGCGCGGACGTCGTCGTCGGCTGGGGATCGGCGCTCAACGACTGGACCACCGCGCACGGCCGGCTGCTTTCCCCGGGCACCACGCTCGTCCAGGTCGACCTCGAATCCGCCGCGCTCGGCCGGAACCGGCCGGTGCACCTGGGCATCGTCGGCGACGTCGCCGGCACCGCGGCGGCGGTCGCCGACCAGCTCGAGGTCCACAGTGGTTATCGCAGCGAAGCCCTGGGAACCAAGATCAGCGAGGAGATCCGCTGGCGTGCCCACGAGGACGTGAGCACCGCGGACGCGATCGACCCCCGAGTCCTTTCCGCCGCGCTGGACGACATCGTCCCGGCCGACCGCGTCGTCGGCGTCGATTCCGGCAACTTCATGGGCTACCCGACGATGTACCTCGACGTCCCCGACGAGAACGGTTTCTGCTTCACCCAAGCGTTCCAGTCGATCGGCCTCGGCCTGGCGACCGCGGTCGGGGCCGCCCTCGCGCAGCCGGACCGGTTCCCGGTCGCCGCGTGCGGTGACGGCGGGTTCCTGATGAGCATCGCCGAACTGGAAACCGTGGTACGGCTGAACCTCAAGATGCTGATCGTCGTCTACAACGACCACGCTTACGGTGCCGAGGTCTATTTCTTCGAGCCGGACGGCCATCCCGCCGACACGGTGACGTTCCCGGACACCGACCTAGCCGCCATTGCCCGCGGCTACGGCTGCGACGGGATAACCGTACGCACGAAGGAAGATCTCGCCGAGGTGGCCGCCAAGGTGAGCGGCGGCCTCGACCGGCCGCTGGTGGTCGACGCGAAGATCGCCGGATTCAGCTCCTGGTGGCTCCAGGCGGCGATGACGCACCACTGACCCGCCGGTCCAGCACCCGCTTCGCCAGGACGTTCACCACCCACAACACCATCCCGACCGCGAGCAGCACCTCGGCCACCAGGCAGTCCTGCGCGGGGCGGCCGGGCAACGGGCTCACCAGCGGACCGGCCGGGGAAATCCGCCGTTCAGGCCCCGGATACCGCGGTGCGCACCAGCGGGGTCATCATTTCCTTGGTCATTTTGACCGGTCCGGTGTAGTTGACCAGCACCGGGACGCCGCCGGAGAGCTTGGCCGCGGCGAGCGTGGCGGTCTTCTGCTCGTCCACGTAGTACACCGCGCCGTCCGGGAAGCCCGGCACGTCGACCGCTCCCGGCTTGGCCTTCTTGATCGCGGCGACCATGTCGGCGGGCTTTGCCTCGCGGCCCTCGTAGCGGGTCACCGCGAGCGCACCGGCCGTCTTGCCCTGGACGACGTACTCACAGCTGGTGGCCTTGCCGCCGTTCTTCGGATCGCTGTGGGCCGGGCCGGGCTTCGTGGCGATGCCGGGGATGTTGATCGCCTTGCTGACGTCGTCCGCCGGCAGCAAGGCACACGGGTCCGCGGTTTTCTTGCCGTTCGCTGGCGAAGACGAAGACGTGGTCGGGGCATTGGCGGGCGAAGGCGTCGGCGCGGCTGCCTTCTGCTCTCCTGAAGAGCAGGCGGTGAGCACAGCGGCGGACAACACCAGAGCGACTGGGTATGCGCGCATATCGGGCATGCTAGTCCGTTTGGACTAACAGGTTCAGCTGGCCTCTTCGACCGCGGCCCGATAACGCCAGAACGTCGGCAGCACAGCCAGCGAAGCGAGCACGAGAATGATCACCAGGAAACCGCCGCCGGTAGCCGCCACGCGGGTGCCCCAGGCCGAGGCCGACCAGCCGTGCGTGAGGTCGGCGATGCGCGGACCGCCCGCGACCACCACGGTGAACACGCCGCTGAGCCGGCCGCGCATCTCGTCGGTGGTCGCGGTCAGCAGGATCGCTTGCCGGTACACCGAACTCACCATGTCCGCAGCGCCGCCGGCGGCCATGAACAGGACCGCCAGCCACAGCGAATGCGCGAGCCCGAACCCGGCCATCGCCACCCCCCAGCAGCAGATCGCCAGCACCACCGCGACACCGTGCCGCTGCACCCGGTGCAGCCAGCCGGAAAACAGCCCGATCAGCACCGCGCCCGCGGGCATCGCGGCGTACAGCAAGCCGAGCGCCGGACCGCCGCCCGGCGGATCGCCGAACGTGCGCTCGGCCATTTCCGGGACCAGGGCGCGCGGCATGCCCGCGACCATCGCGATGATGTCCACCACGAACGACGCGAGCAGGACTTTCTGGACCGCCAGATAGCGGAATCCGTCGATTACCGAGCTGATGCCCGCTTTTCGCGCACCTTCGCCGAGCGGCGGAATCGACGGCAGCCGCCACACCGCGATCAGCGTGACCGCCAGTGCGCCGACGTCCACCAAGTACAAAGTGGACAGTCCGATCACCGGGATCAGCGCACCGCCGAACAACGGCCCGAAGACCGCGCCGAAGGTGGCCATCGTGGTGTTGAGCGCGTTCGCCGACGGCATCAGCGCGGCCGGCACCAGCCTCGCGACCACCGCGCTGCGAGTCGGCATGTTGATCGCGAAGAAGGCTTGGTTCACCGCGAGCAGGCCGAGCACCAGCCACACCGAGCCGATCCCGGCGAACGCCTGCAGCCACAGCAACGCGGACGTGACGGTGAGGCCGACGTTCGTGACGAGCAGCAGCTTGCGCCGGTCGACCGCGTCGGCGATCGCACCGCCCCAGAGACCGAACACGAGCAGCGGCACGAGCGCGACCGCGCCGGTGAGCCCGACGTAGCCGGAGGAACCGGTGAGGTCGAAGATCTGCTTCGGCACCGCGACCGCGGTGAGCTGCGAGCCGACCGCGGTGACCGCGGTGGACATCCAGAGCCGCCGGAACGCGGGGATCTTCAGCGGACGCGTGTCCACGACGATCCGGCTGAGCAGCTTGCGGAGCCCCTTGCGGGGCGGCATTAAGCCCGGTTCTGAAGTCACGACTGATTACTTTAGCCGCGCTAATAATTTGGGCGCAGGTGATTTTCCCCGCAAGAGTCGCTGACTGTCCGTGAAGGGCCCCTTGCCGGACTTGGATTCCCGCAAGGGGCCCTTCACGGACAGTTCGCCGCGTGAGCCGGGGTCAGGGGGCGAGGCGCTCTACGTGCCAGCCGTCGTGGGTGCGGTGGAAGCGCAGCCGGTCGTGCATCCGGTCCTGCCGGCCCTGCCAGAACTCGACGAAGTCCGGCCGGATCCGCCAGCCGCCCCAATGCGGCGGGGCCGGGATCCGCTCGACGTCGGCGAAGCGGCGTTCGATGTTCCGCAGCGCGTTCTCCAGCGCGCGCCGGCCGTCGACCACCCGAGACTGCGGCGAGGCCCAAGCACCGAGCTGCGAACCACGCGGCCGCTGGGCCCAGTACGCGGCCGTCTCGTCCGCGCTCACCTTCTCCACCTCGCCGCGCACCGTCACCTGACGCTGCAGCTGATACCAGGGGAAGGTGGCGGACGCGTAGCGCGTCGCGGTGAGATCGTGGCTCTTCATCGACGTGTAATTGGTGTAGAACACCACGCCGCGTTCGTCCAGGCCCTTGCACAGCACGGTGCGGGAGGACGGCCGTCCGTCGGCGTCGGCGGTGGCGAGCACCATCGCGTTGGGTTCCGCGAGCGCTTCCGACATCGCCTGGCTCAGCCAGCTCTGCAGCTGCTCGTGCCAGGTGGCGGCCAGCGCGGACTCGTCGAACGGCGCACCGTCGTAGGCCACCCGCATGCCAGGCAGCCGCACGACCGCCTCGTCGATCTCCGGTGTCATCCGGCCCAACCTTCCGTTACCCCTGGTGAGGGTGTCGAATCACGGCTATCCGCCGACGGTATTGGGTCGGGAGTCCCGGCGAAACCCACCGAACGGTGACTCCTGCCACGCCCGGCCCGCCATCGCGACGTAACCGCAGGCCGCCGAGTTGTAACTCGCTGTTTACCGGCTGGGCCCTGATCGATACAGGCCACCCCTACCTTTCGACCTGCTCCGGCACCCGTTCCCCAGCATCGGAGGCAGGCCAGATGACCGAGATCCTGTCCGAACGCGACGACACGGAAAAACCACAGCGCACCTACGCCGCACTCGCCGCCGACGAAAACCGCGAGGACTACTCCCTGCGCTTCGCCGCGCAATCGTTCCGGCGCTGGTCGCCGTTCGTGGTCGCGACCACCGCACTCGGCGGGATCGCCTACCTCGCCGACTTCGCCATCGGCGCCAGCATCGTCCTGTCCTACGGCTTCACCTCGGGAGTCCTCGCGATTCTGGCCGCCGCGGTGGTGATCTTCGTGACCGGCGTGCCGATCGCGCGCGCCTGCGCGACCTACGGCGTGGACATGGACTTGCTCACCCGCGGTGCCGGTTTCGGCTACTTCGGGTCCACCCTCACCTCACTGGTGTACGCCAGCTTCACGGTGATCTTCTTCTCGCTCGAAGGCTCGATCATGGGCCAGGCGTTCCAGTTGGCGCTCGGCATTCCGCTGCCGATCGGTTACCTGCTGGCGACGCTGATCGTGCTGCCGTTCGCGCTCTACGGGATGGGCGCGGTCGCGAAGATGCAGACCTGGACGCAGCCGATCTGGATCGCCGGACTGGTGCTGCCGTTCGTCGTCGTGCTCGTGCGCGAACCCGGGCGGTTCGCCGAGTTCGCCGCGTTCGGCGGCGTCGACGGCGCGGGTTCCGGATTCTCCGCGGTCGGATTCGGCTTCGGGATGGGCATCGCGTTGTCATTGATCGGGCAGATCGGCGAACAAGCCGACTACCTGCGCTTCATGCCGGCGAAGACGGCGGAGAACAAGCGCTCCTGGTGGGCCGCGGTGCTCGCCGCCGGGCCGGGCTGGGTGGTGCTCGGCGCGGCCAAACAGATCGGCGGCGCGCTGCTGGCCTTCGTCGCGCTCGGAGCGGTCGGCAAAACCGCGGCGCTGGAACCGATCGCGCCCTACCTCGAGGCGGTGCGGCCCGCGCTCGGACCGGCCGCGCTCACCTTCGCCGCGTTGTTCGTGGTGGTTTCGCAGATCAAGATCAACACGACGAACGCGTACTCCGGTTCGCTGTCCTTCGCGAACTTCTTCTCCCGTGTGCTGCACCGCCACCCCGGCCGCGCCTGGTATGTGCTGGTCAACTGCGGGATCGCGCTCGCGCTGATGGAGTTCGGCGCGTTCGGCTTCCTGAACAAGATCCTCGGTTTCTACTCGAACGTCGCGATCGCCTGGATCGGCGCGGTGTGCGCGGACCTGGTGATCGCGAAGCCGCTCGGGCTTTCCCCGCGGTACATCGAGTTCAAGCGGGCTTACCTGCACAAGATCAATCCGGTCGGATTCGGCGCGATGGTGAGCGCGTCAGCGGTGTCGATCGCGGCGTACTTCGGCGCGTTCGGCGAATACCTCGCAGCATTCAGCCCGCTGCTGGCGCTGGTGATCGCGGTCGTGCTCGTGCCCGCGCTCGCGCTGGCCACCCGCGGCCGGTACTACCTGGTGCGGCCCAACCTCGTTTCCGGTCCGGAAGCCGAGTCGGACCCGCGCAGCACGCATCGCTGTTCGGTCTGCGGCGACGCTTACGAACTGCCGGACATCGCCGACTGCGCCAACCAGGGCGGCGCGATCTGCTCGCTGTGCTGCACCCTGGACCGCAGCTGCCACGACATGTGCCGCACCGCCGGTCCGGTCTCACTGCCCCCGCCGACTTTCCGGACCGCCGGCTAGACCGGCGCTCGACGCGGTCACCACGTCCGGGCCGACCGCGGTGGTCAGCGTGCCGCCCGCGGCGAGCGGGGTCCGCGACCACCACGGCCCGGACGCGGCGGGCCGCGACGGGCCGCCGAACTCGAGTTCGGTCACCAGCACCCGATACCCGGCCAGTACGGCGAGGCTGGCGTCCAGCGCGGCGTCGCCCACCGTCTGCGTCTGCCGCAGCACCGGGGTTCCCGCTCGTGTCACGTGCAGCGTCGAGGACAGCCGTCCCGGGCGTTCCCCTTCTCTGCCGAGGACGAGCACCTCGCGGGTGTGGAATCGAGCGTCTTCCGCCAGGTCGGCGCGAAGGACGGCGTGATGGTTGGACCGCGCGGTGACGACAGTCGGCTCCGGCAGGTACGCGCACGAACCGCCTGCCTCGACACTCACCTGCACGGTGGACGAACTCTCGTCGCCGGCCAGCCCAGGCAACACGAGGGTGGCCGCGACGCCGGAGAGCGTCAACTCAGCGAGCGGGCCGACGTGGATCTCCAGCCGCAGGTCGTCCCCGCCGAGCGGCGCGGTCGCCGAGCTGACGAGGTGAACCAGTGCGCCAGGCCCGCTGCCGCGACGCGGGACGAGGGTAAGCGGGGCCATCGACCTCAGCTCGCGCAGCACGGTCCGGCCGCCGTCGAAGACCGCGGTCAGCCGCGCGTGCGCCCTCACCCGTGCCGGACCGGGACCAGCGAACGCACCCAGTCCGCGACCGCCGGTGCGTCCGGGGTGTCCACCAGGGACTGTGCGAGCACCGGCAGGTCCCCGCGCATCCGGTGCGCGTCCGAGGTCATCACCGTCAGGTCGGCGCCGACCAGGTGCGCGATGTCGGTCTTGTTGATCACCAGGAGGTCGGCGGTCGTCACGCCGGGTCCGCCCTTGCGCGGCACCTTGTCCCCGCCCGCGACGTCGACGACGAAGATCTGGCTGTCGGCCAGCCCGCGGCTGAACACCGCGGTGAGGTTGTCCCCGCCGCTTTCCACGATGACCAGTTCCAGCCCGGGGAACTTCTCCTCCAGCCGCTCGACGGCGTCCAGATTCGCGGTGATGTCGTCGCGGATCGCGGTGTGCGGGCAGGCCCCGGTCTGCACCGCCTCGATCCGCTCCGGGTCGAGCACGCCCGCCTTGCGCAGGAAGTCGGCATCCTCGGTGGTGTAGATGTCGTTGGTGACCACCGCCAGGTTCAGCTCGGCGCCCAGCGCCCGGCAGAGCGCGGCGGTGAGCGCGGTCTTGCCGCTGCCGACCGGTCCGCCGATGCCGATCCGGTACGCGCGCCCGGCGGTGGGCGCGGCGTCGTAGCGGTCCGGTTCGGCGGCGGTCGGGTCGAAGTTGACCGGGTGCACGTGCCCGTGCCCGTGGCCGTGTTCAACTGGCAAAGAGACGCACCTCTTCCTGGTGATGCCGAGCGTGTTCCTCGGCGAACAGATCCAGCACCGGCGACGCCGGCGCGGGCAGATCGGCCGGATCGGCGCCCGCGGTCGCCGCCGCCTCGTCGCTGACCTCCTGAAGCGGCCCGGCCAGCCGCACGACCACCGCGTTCACCGCGAACGGGTCCAGCCCGAGCAGCCGCACCGCCGCGCTCGCCGGGCCGCTCACCGCGAGATAGGCCATCGCCATCGCCGCGTCCACCGGGGCGCCGCCGCCGATGCCGACCAACGCGCCGCCGACGATCGGATGGTGCGGGCGGGGCGTCTCGGCCAGCAATCGGGTGAGCACCGGTGACGGCCAGGCGATCCGTCCCGCTCGGGCGGTGCCCCGGCCCTGTGCCCGGGAGGCTTCCCGTTGCGCCAGCGAAGGCGTCCGCGCGTCGAGTTCCTGGTCGAGCCGAAGCCAATGGCTGCTGTGGACAGTCCGAGCGGCCGCGTGTGCCGACGCGGCGGCGAACACCGCGGCGAGCAGGCCCGCGGTGCGCAACCGGCCATAGAGGAAGCCCGGCAGATCGCGTTCCGAGCGCACCAGACCACGGGCCGCCGCCTCTTCCAGGCCGCCCGAGTGCACGTGCCCGCCGCCCGGGAACCGGGAATCGGCGAGAAGCAGCGCGGAAGGATTCATCAGAACAGGAAATACCTTTGCGCCATTGGCAATTCGGCTACCGGATGAGGTTCGATGAGTTCCCCGTCCACACGCACCGCGAAGCTGTCCGGATCCACCCGGATCTCCGGTGTCGCGTCGTTGAGCACCATGTCCGCCTTCGTCCGCCGCCGGGTATTGGCGACCGGGACGAGCCGACGGGAGATCCGGAACCGTTCGGACAGACCGGAATCCATCGCTTCCGGTGCCACGAAATGAAGGCTGGACGCGGCCGCGACCGAGGGCGCGGCACCGAACATCGGCCGGGCCAGCACCGGTTGCGGGGTGGGGATCGAAGCGTTCGCGTCGCCCATCGCCGCCCACGCCGGGAATCCGCCCTTCAGCACCACGTGCGGGCGCACGCCGAAGAATTTCGGTTCCCACAGCACCAGATCGGCGAGCTTGCCGACCTCGACCGAACCGATCTCGCCGTCCATCCCGTGCGCGATCGCCGGATTGATCGTGTACTTCGCGACGTAGCGGCGGGCCCGCAGGTTGTCCGCGGCGCCGTCGCCAGGCAGCGCGCCCCGGCGGCGCTTCATCACGTGCGCGGTCTGCCAGGTGCGGATGATCACCTCGCCGATCCGGCCCATCGCCTGCGCGTCGGAACTCATCATCGAGATCGCGCCGAGGTCGTGCAGCACGTCCTCGGCGGCGATCGTGCTCGGCCGGATCCGGCTCTCCGCGAACGCCAGGTCCTCCGGCACCGACGGATTCAGGTGGTGGCAGACCATCAGCATGTCGAGGTGTTCGTCGAGCGTGTTGACGGTGTGCGGCCGGGTCGGGTTCGTGGACGAGGGAAGGAAGTTCGCCATCCCGGCGACCTCGATGATGTCCGGCGCGTGCCCGCCGCCGGCCCCCTCGGTGTGGTACGCGTTGATCGACCGGCCGCCGATGGCGTCCACAGTGGACTCCAGGAAGCCGGCTTCGTTGAGGGTGTCGGTGTGGATCGCGACCTGCACGCCGGACTCGTCGGCGACGGTCAGGCAGGCATCGATCGCGGCCGGGGTGGACCCCCAGTCCTCGTGCAGCTTGAACCCGCCGGCCCCGGCCGCCAGCTGCTCCCGCAACGCCTCCGGGCGGACGGTGTTTCCCTTGCCCAGCAACAAGACGTTCACCGGCTGGCCGTCCATCGCGGACAGCATCCGGCCGAGATTCCAGGCACCGGGCGTGACCGTGGTCGCCTTCGACCCTTCGCTGGGCCCGGTCCCGCCGCCGACGAGCGTAGTCAGCCCGGCCGCGAGCGCGGTGTCGACCAGCTGCGGGCAGATGAAGTGCACGTGGCAGTCGATGCCGCCGGCGGTGAGAATCTTCCCGTTGCCCGCCAGCACCTCCGTGGAAGGACCGATCACCAGCGCCGGATCCACTCCGTCCATGGTGTCCGGATTGCCCGCCTTGCCGATGCCGACGATACGTCCGTCGCGGATCCCCACGTCGGCCTTGACCACCCCCCAGTGGTCGAGGACGACCGCCCCGGTGATCACCAGGTCCGGCGCGCCCTCGGCACGGGTCGCGGTGGCCTGCCCCATCGATTCGCGAATCACCTTGCCGCCGCCGAAGAGCACCTCGTCGCCGCTGCCGCCCGGCCCCATCGACCGGTCCTCGGTGACCTCGATGAGCAGATCGGTGTCCGCGAGCCGGATCCGGTCGCCCGCGGTCGGGCCGAACAATTCGGCGTAGCGCTCCCGGTCGATCTCCGGCATCAGAACTCCCCCGCGTACTCGGCCCGCAGGCCCGGCACCCGCCGATGACCGCTGAGCGGAACCAGGTCCACCTCGCGGTCGATGCCCGGCTCGAACCGCACCGACGTGCCGGCGGGCACATCGAGCCGGTGCCCGCGCGCCGCCTCGCGGTCGAACTCGAGGCCGGGATTGACCGCCGCGAAGTGATAGTGCGAACCGACCTGCACCGGCCGGTCGCCGAGATTGCGCACCCGCAGCCGCACGCGCGAGCGGCCCGGATTCAGCGGAACCGGCTCGTCGCCGGGGATGATCTCGCCTGGACGCACGACTTCCTCCTCAGCCGATCGGCTCGTGCACCGTGACGAGCTTCGTGCCGTCCGGGAACGTCGCCTCCACCTGCACGGACTCGATCATTTCCGGCACTCCGTCGAGCACCTGCGCCCGGGACAGCACGCTCCGGCCGCCAGCAGCGAGTTCGCTGACCGTGCGACCGTCGCGCGCCCCTTCCAGCACGTAGTCGGTGATGAGCGCGACCGCCTCGGGGTGATTGAGCCGTACGCCGCGTTCGAGCCGTTTGCGCGCCACGTCCGCCGCGACGTGGACCAGCAGTTTGTCGCGCTCCTGCGGGCTCAGATGCATGGCAATGGTCTACCACCGCGGAAGGGGGAGCGCTGAGTCCGGAAACGCAGTGTTTACCTGGCGCAGCGGAGGCGGGATCCGGCAAGCGCCTGACAGCAAATGCCGATACCGGCTACCCTCCGTGGTAGCGGGCTCACGACAGGAAGCGGCGGAGGGGACCATGACGGGTGCACACTTCGGAGAACCCGGCGTCGGCACTGGCGGGGCCGCTGGCGACGCTGGCACGGACTTCTTCTCCAACCTCGGACTGGGGCTGACCGACCATAAGGCCGCCGAACAGGTGAACGCCGGTGGAGCCCGGCTGAAGACGCTTGCACAGAACGGATCGTTCGCGGTCAATGAGGCGGGGTTCCAGGCGTATCTGAACGCCTGCAACTTCTTCCTCGACGGCTACAACCGGATGAGCCGGGATGTCGGCTTCCTGGCGCAGGCAGCCGGAATGGGATCGTCCGACTACGCTCGAAACGTTGCCGACTTCAACGTCAAAGTTGCCGACGGGGATGCCAGCTCCATCCTGCCCAACCTCGATCTCATGCGGCAAGGCATCCTGCAGGCACGGGAAGCCTTGACCATCGCCCGCAAGAACTACCGCGAGACCGAACACGCCCACTCCGTCTCGTTCGCCGACCTCAGCAAGGAAACCAACGGCCAGTGAACACCTCACCAGCGACGATCACACTTGCGGCGCTCGGCACACTCGGGATCATGCTGGCCGGATGCTCCGGCCCAGTCGCCGGGACGGCTCAGCCGGGCAAACCAGCCACTTCGGTTTCGGCACCGCCCTCGGGCAACCCTTTCGCCGCCCGGAACCAATGCGCGCTGCTGGACCAGATCCTCGCTGGCCAAGGATTCCCCAAGGCCACCCCTTCTATCGCCGACGAAAAGCGGGCTTGCGCATCGCAAAAGCCGTCCACTGGAACGACCTCCAGCATTGACGTGGCGATCGCGTTGCAGGACGGCCAGCTCTACACCGACAACATCCTGCGCCCAGACACAGCCCGACGCGGAGACATCAACGGTCGACCGTCAATCGAGCAACCCTCGCCGCAAAATACAACTGGGCAGTGCCAGGTGGGCATGGCTGTCGAACCTCGGTCGAGGGCACTTGTGCTCGTCTCCTCGGACTTGAGTACCGCGGAGGCCTGTGCCCAGGCAGAGAAGTACGCCACCGCACTAGAACCACTCCTGCCGAAGGGCTAATCCTGCCGTCCTAGGACTCGGCCACAGCCGAGCCCGCTCTCCAGCGCTACTTGTTCACGCGGCGAGTCCCGCCCGTCGGCGCAGTCCGGGTGCGCTATGCGCCCCGGAGATGGTGCGCAAACCGGCCGGTGTCCCACCTGGAATGCGCTTGAAGCAGCGTTCGCCGCGGGGGCTAGGGCCGAATAGTCGATGAAGATCCAGCCCGGTCGTTTCCACAGTGGCTGCAGAACGAGTTGCAGCGCAGCCGCGCGGACCCGCACGGCGTCGATCACTCGGCGTGACACGCTCAGGGCAAGTAGACAAACCGGCGATAATCCAGCCTTCGGAACCTGCCCCGTGCACCGTCCCGGGCCACCTGGCCGCGCACTGCCCCGGCCGCCCGCCCGCGCACCGCTCTGGCAGTCCGGCCGACGCACCGCCCCGGGCCACCCGCCCGCCCAGCCCCGCGCCCCCGCTTCGCAAGCCCGGATTCACCTGCGCGCCACCGGGGTACCTGGCTCCGGTCACATGCTCGTGGCGGAGAAAGTGGCGTGCCTGGCCTAGCTGGACTGAATCGTTCTCGTAATCGTGACCGAAACCACGACATCTTCCGTTGCCCCCGGCGGGCAAAGGGAGCATGGTTTGTCCCACCGTGCGATGAGGCGCGCAGGAGCCAGCGTGTATCCCGTCCGCGCGCGTGAGAAACACAGCCGGGGAATGCGCATCGAAAGGGTTCTCGAAGAGTGACTACCTCCACGATCAGCAAGACCGATGAAGCCGACGACGGGTTCCGACCGGGCCTCGAAGGCGTCATCGCGTTCCGTACCGAAATCGCCGAACCCGACCGGGACGGCGGGGCGCTGCGCTACCGCGGCGTCGACATCGAGGACCTCGCCGGGAAAGTGACCTTCGGCGACGTATGGGGGCTGCTGGTCGACGGCCGGTTCGGCCATGGCCTGCCGCCCGCCGAGCCGTTCCCGCTCCCGGTGCACACCGGCGACGTCCGGGTCGACGTCCAGGCCGCGCTCGCCATGCTGGCGCCGATCTGGGGCTACCGGCCGCTGCTCGACATCACCGACGAAGAGGCCCGCGACCAGCTCGCCCGTGCCTCGGTGATGGCGCTGTCCTATGTCGCGCAGTCCGCGCGCGGGATCGGACAGCCGGCGGTGCCGCAGACGCGGGTGGACGAGGCCAAGTCGATCACCGAGCGGTTCATGATCCGCTGGCGCGGCGAGCCGGACCCGGCGCACGTCAAAGCGGTTGACGCGTATTGGGTTTCCGCTGCCGAGCACGGGTTGAACGCCTCCACCTTCACCGCCCGCGTCATCGCCTCCACCGGCGCGGACGTCGCGGCGGCGCTGTCCGGTGCCATCGGCGCGATGTCCGGGCCGCTGCACGGCGGCGCGCCGGCCCGGGTGCTGCCGATGATCGAAGAGGTCGAGAAGACCGGGGACGCGCGGGCGCTGGTCAAGGGAATCCTTGACCGCAAGGAGCGGCTGATGGGCTTCGGGCACCGGGTTTACCGGGCCGAGGACCCGCGGGCCCGGGTGCTGCGGCGCACCTGCAAGGAGCTCGGCGCGGAGCGGTACGAGGTCGCGGCCGCGCTGGAGCAGGCTGCGTTGACCGAGCTGCGGGAGCGGCGTCCGGACCACCCGATCGAAACGAACGTCGAGTTCTGGGCCGCGGTGATCCTGGACTTCGCGCAGGTGCCGCCGCACATGATGCCGGCGATGTTCTCGTCCGCCCGTACCGCCGGGTGGGCGGCGCACATTCTGGAGCAGAAGAAGACGGGCCGGCTGGTTCGTCCGTCCGCCAAGTACGTCGGTCCGGGGCCGCGCAAGCCGTCCGACGTCGAAGGCTGGGACAACGTCACCCAGTCCTGACCCGAACGCCCCAATGTGGCATTGGGTGCATCAGACGCACCCAATGCCACATTGGGTGCGTCGCATGCACCCAATGCCACATTGGGGCGGGTTAGGCCCAGGTGCGCGTGGCGGCGAGCATCGCGGTGAGCTGGTCGACGAGCCAGCCGTCCAGCGTTTCGCGCGGGACGGTGCCTTCTTGCAGCCAGGAGAGCAGCGCGCCTTCCACGACCGCGGTCCAGCAGCGCAGCGTCAGCAGCACCAAGGGCGACGGGTTCGGGATGGGCAGCGATTCCAAGATCAGTTCTACTGCCCGGTTTCTCACTTCGTCGATGGCCGCGTCCGTCTCCGACGTGGCGATCACCGAACCACTGCGCAGCAGCGCCACGTATCCCTCTCGGTAATGCGCGGCGACGTCGATCAACCCCCGCACCGCCGCCCGGAGGCGTTCTTCCGGCGGGCCTTCCTCCAGCGTCGCCAGGCGGTCCACCAAGCCGTCGGTGACCGTGCGCAACGCCTGCATCTGCAGATCTCGCAGACTGGGGAAATACCGGTAGAACAGCGGTCGCGAAACCTCCGCCTTCGCCACGATGTCGTCGACCGTGACCAGTTCCGGCGCTCGGGTGCCGAACAGGTCCAGCGCCGCGGCGATCAGGTCGTCCCGGCGGGCCTGCGCGGTCATCCGGCGCGGACGGCTCACGGGGTGACGTCCAGTTTCGCCGCCGCGCGCAGCACTCCGGGCGTCAGCCGGGACAGGATCCAGGCGACCTTCGCCTCCGGAGTCGACGGTTGGATCGCGACGTTCTTCTCCACCGCGTTCAGAATGTCGCGGGCCACTCGCTCCGGGCCGAAATTGCGGCGGGCATAAAGCTTTGACGACGCCTTCTGCCGGCGCTGCTCCTCGGCGGTGTCCACTCCGACGAACCGGGTGGTGCTGGTGATGTTGGTGTTCACCAACCCGGGGCAGATCGCCGTCACGCCGATGCCGTCCTCGGCCAGTTCCGCACGCAACCCGTTGCTCAGCGCCAAAACCGCGGCTTTGGTCGTTCCGTACGCGGTGAGGATCTTCGACGGCAGATAAGCCGCGGCCGAGGCGAGGTTGACGATCTGCCCGCCCTCCGACCGTTCCTTCATCATCGGCGCGAAGGCGCGGCAACCGTGGATCACGCCCCACAGGTTGACGTCCACGACCTTTTCCCAGTCCTCGATCGTCGTGTCCAGGAACGGGCCGGACATGCCGATCCCGGCGTTGTTCACGACGATGTCCGGCACCCCGAACTCCTCGCGCACCTGCTGGGCGAACTTCTCCACCGCGGCACCGTCCGACGAGTCCACTGTGTACTCGCCAGCGTCGACGCCGCGCTCTCGCACCAGTTTCGCGGTTTCCGCGGCGGAGGCGCCGTTGATGTCGCTGACCACGACGTCGGCGCCTTCCGCGGCGAAGGCCAGCGCGGTTTCCCTGCCGATTCCGCTGCCCGCGCCGGTGATCACCACCAAGTGGTGCGCGAACCGGCCGGTGCGGCCGGCCCGGGCTCGGCGCAAGGAGCGGGTTTGCTCGCCGGTTTCCACCGACGCGATCAACTCCGCAGCCGCCGACGCGACGACGGCGGGCTTGGCGCGGGTGATCCAGTGCGAGCCGATCACGCGCCGGACGTAGAGGTCCGGCACCCAGCGTTCGACCTCGGTCTGCAGCGGAGCTGTCACGTACGAGTCGCCGGTCGGGGCCAGCACCTGGACCGGGATGTCGGCCGGACGCGGGCGCGGCCGGGACAGCCGCGGGCCCATGTTCGCCCGGTACAGCTTGAGGCCGTGCACGCCGTCCGAGATCTTCGGCGAGGACTCGGCGGGTTCCAGTTTCCGGATCAGCGCGCCCATGGCTCCGCTGCGCCACATGAGTTCCGGCAGCACCGGGAACTGGAACGCGACGATGTAGTACGAGTGCAGGAACTGGCGCAGCGCGTGCCCGAGCCGGCGCGGGGTCGGCCGGGTCAGTTGCGCGCGGAACCAGGCCCCGGCGTGATCCAGGCTGGGCCCGGAAAGCGAAGTGTAGGAAGCGATCCGGCCGCGCAGCCGGTCGCCGGTGACCGCGTGCCAGGCCTGGATGGAGCCCCAGTCGTGCGCGACGAGGTGGACCCTGCCCTCCGGCTGCACCTCGTCGACCACGGCGGCGAGGTCGTCGGCGAGCTGGTCCAGCCGGTACGCCCGGCGCGGACGCGGCTTGTCGGACTCCCCCGCGCCCCGCACGTCGTAGACGACGACTCGATGCGCACGGCGCAGCTCCGCGGCGACGCCGTCCCACATCGAGCTGTTGTCCGGATAACCGTGCACGAGCACCACGGTGGGCCCGTCCGGATTGCCACTCACCCGGGCCGAAAGGCGGACTCCGTCGCTGGCAGTCACCTGCTTGTGAGACATCTTGTCATGTTAGACAACTTGTCAACAGCGGAGTGCGTCGTTTCACGGGGAACCACCCCGGAGCAAGCCGCTGTCCACCGTTCGGTGGACAGCCGGATTCCACTGGCCGGACGTCCCGCGAACCGATCGCGGCGGAGCACGCTTGCCCCATGAGCACAGCAGTGCGAGTGCGCGGACTGCGCAAGGAGTACCCGGGCCACCTGGCCGTGGCCGGGATCGATCTCGACATCCGGCACGGCGAGGTGTTCGCCCTGCTCGGGCCCAACGGCGCGGGCAAGACGACCACCGTCGAGATCCTGGAGGGGCATCGGCAGCGGACGGCGGGCGAAGCCGTCGTCCTCGGCGAGGACCCGGGTACCGCGGAGCGTGCGTGGCGCGCCCGCCTAGGCATCGTGTTGCAGACGGCCTCCGACGCGGCGGAACTGACCGTCGCGGAGACCGTCCGGCACTTCGCGAAGTACTACCCGAACCCGCGGGACCCCGAGGAGGTGATCGACCAGGTCGGCCTCACCGCGAAGGCCGGGGCGCGGGTGAAAGCGCTGTCCGGCGGGCAGCGCCGGCGGGTGGACGTGGCGCTCGGCATCGTCGGCCGCCCGGAGCTGCTGTTCCTGGACGAGCCCACCACCGGGTTCGATCCGGAGGCACGGCGGCAGTTCTGGACGCTCATCGACAGCCTCGCCGACGAGGGCACCACGATCATCCTGACCACGCACTACCTCGACGAGGTCGAGGCGCTGGCCGACCGGCTGGCGGTGGTCGCACGCGGCTCGATCGTCGCGGAGGGCACCCCGGCGACTCTCGGCGGCCGCGAACGTGCCGAAGCCGTCGTGCGGTGGCACGACGAACGCGGCAGCTACGCTGAACGCACGCCGTACCCGACGAAGCTCGTCGCGCAGCTCGCCGGCGTCCACGGCGAACTCGAAGGACTCGTCGTGACGCGACCCAGCCTGGAAGACGTCTACCTCAACCTGATCGGGGAAGAATCGTGACCGCGACGATGGCGGTGCCGGGCACGCTCCATCTCGGCCTTGCCCGCGGCGCGATCGAGCTGCGGCAGTTCTTCCGCAATCGCGAGCAGGTGGTCTTCACGTTCTCGCTGCCCGCGGTGCTGATGATCCTGCTCGGATCCATCTTGGACGGACCGACCGCGCAGACCGGCGTTTCGTCCGGGCAGCTGCTCGCCGCGGGCATGATCGGCGCGGGCATCGTGTCCACCTCGTTCAACAGCGTCGGCATCGGGATCGCCGCGGACCGCGAAATCGGTGCGCTGAAACGATTGCGCGGCACGCCGATGCCCGCCGCGGCGTACTTCGCCGGCAAGATGGTGATGGTCGCGGTGACCAGCGTGTCGCAGACCGTCCTGATGGCCGCGGTCGCGATGCTGATGTTCCGTCTGCAGCTGCCGTCCGATCCGGCGAAGTGGCTGACCCTGCTCTGGGTGCTGCTGCTCGGCATCGTGTCCTCGACACTGCTCGGCATCGCGATCAGCTCGGTCACCCGCACCGCCAACGGAACCGTGGCGCTGGTGCAGCTGGTGTACTTGGTGCTGCAGTTCATTTCCGGGGTGTTCGTCACGCCGATCACGCATCTGCCGAGGATCATGGTCGACATCGCGTCGTTCTTCCCGCTGAAATGGATCTGCCAGGGCTTCCGGTCGGTGTTCCTGCCGCCGGAGGCCGCGACCCAGGAGATGGCGGGGACATGGGAACTTCCGATGGTGGCGCTGGTGCTGGCGGGGTGGTGCGTGGTGGGCCTGGTGCTGGCGAGGGCGACGTTCCGGTGGACGAACGAAGCGAAGTGACCCAGCCCGACGCGTGGAAGCAGTCGTACTGGTCCTGGGAGGTGCTGTACGCGGTCGCCTACGCGGCGACCGCGCTCCTGGTGGCCTTCGACGACGGGCCGCACGCGCTCAAGGTGGTGTCCGAGGCCGCGATGGCCGCGCTGGCGCTCGGCTACCTGGCATTCGGCCGACGGGTCGTGCAGGGCGAAGCAGGCGGGGCGGCCCCTATCGCCGCATCGGCCGCGGTGTTCCTGTTCACCGGCACCGCCATTCTCGCGGACACCACGGCCAGCTTCATCCTGTTCTTCGCGTCTCCCTTGCTGTTCATGCTGCTGGAGCTGCGGCCCGCGGTCGCGACCACGTCGGTACTGGTTTTGCTGGAGCCCGCGTCGGCGGTGCTGCACAACGGCTGGTCCAGCCAACTGCTGACCATTCTGCTGCCGATGACCGCGATCCTGATCGTGTTCAGCGTGCTGGCCGGCAAGTTCACCACCGACGTGCTGCAGCAGAGCAAAGCCCGCGCCGCGCTGATCCAGGAGCTCGAGAGCAGCCAGGCCGAGGTCGCCCGGCTGTCCCGGGAGGCGGGCACCGCCGCCGAACGCGAGCGGCTGGCCCGGGAAATCCACGACACGCTGGCACAGGGGTTCACCAGCATCATCGCGCTGACCCAGGCGATGGAGTCCGAACTGGACACTGATCTGTCCATTGTGCGCAAACACCTGGCGCTGGCCGGCCGCACCGCGCGGGAGAACCTGGCCGAGGCCCGCGCGATGGTCGCGGCGCTGGCACCGTCCGATTTGGCCTCCGGATCGCTGCCGGATGCCGTGCGCCGCCAAGCGGATCGGCTGGCTGAGGAAGCCGGCCTGCCCGTTCAGTGCGAAGTGGACGATGCGCTGCCGCCGCTTCGCACCGCAGTCGAGGTGGTCCTGCTGCGCGCGACGCAGGAAGCACTGTCGAACGTGCGCAAGCACGCGGCGGCCACCGACGTCCGCGTCCGGCTGTCCGCGGCGGACGGAGCGGTACGGTTGCTCGTGGCGGACAACGGATGCGGCTTCGCGCCGGATGCGACCGGGGCCGGATTCGGGTTGCGCGGAATGCGTTCGCGGGTCGAGCAGGTCGGCGGAACGCTGGCCGTGCGGGCCAGGCCCGGAGGCGGCACCGAACTGGAATTGGAGATGCCCGCGTGATCACGATCATGCTCGTCGACGACCATCCGGTAGTCCGCGAAGGACTGCGCGGAATGCTCGAAGCCGAGGACGACTTGACCGTGGTCGGAGAGGCCGGATCCGGCGCCGAAGCGGTCGCGCTCGACAGCGTGAAACAGCCCGACGTGGTCCTGATGGACCTGCGGATGCCCGGCCTTGACGGGGTCGGCGCGATCCGCGCGATCCTCAAGCAGGCGCCCGGTCGCCGAATCGTCGTGCTCACCACGTACGAAACCGACGCGGACATCCTGCGCGCGGTGGAGGCCGGCGCGGCCGGGTATCTGCTGAAGGACGCGTCCCGCGGCGAACTGGCCGGAGCGATCCGCGCCGCGCACCGCGGCGAAACCGTGCTGGCACCGTCGGTCGCGGGCAAGCTCGTGCACCGGATGCGGAACCCGGAACCCGTCTCGCCGCTGTCCGCGCGCGAGGTCGAGGTGCTGCGGCTGGTCGCGAAGGGCGGCACCAACGCGGAAATCGGCCGGGAGCTGCACATCAGCGAGGCGACGGTGAAAACCCACCTGTTGCGGTCGTTCGCGAAGCTCGGCGTGTCCGATCGGACGGCGGCGGTCACCACCGCGCTGGACCGGAATCTGCTCGGCTGACCGCCGGGTTTCCCCCGCGACCGTCGGCGGGACGCTGAGATCGACAGGCTCGACCCATGTCAAGCCTTTACGGTACAGGTACTGAACAGGTACCGTTCCCGCTCATGGTGGAGCACACGAGCCCGGACCGACGCGGCCGCACCGCGCTGAAACGCCAGGAGATCGCCGCTGAACTGCGTGCGGAGATCGTCGCCGGGCGCTACGGCAACGGGGCGCTGCTGCCCGGGGAGAACGAGCTAGCCCAGCGGTTCGGGGTCAGCCGGGGCACGATCCGGCGAGCGCTCGGCTCGCTCGCCGAGGAAGACCTGATCGACACTCAGACCGGGGTCGGCTCCTTCGTCACGTTCGACGGGCAGCCGCTCGGCGCCGAGCCCAGCTGGGGACACGCGTTCGCGGTGCTCGGCGCGCCGGTTCGCGCCGAGATCGTGCGCGCCCAGCTCGTGGTGGACCCTGAGCTCGCCGCGTCGGTGGCATCGGCGGGGATGGAATTCCTCGCTCTCGACCGCGTCCGGAGGCTGGCCGACGGCACTCCGGTGTCACTCGAGCGCAGCCGCGTGCCCGCGGTCGGCCGGATCGCCGACGTGCCGCTCGAAGGACTGGTCGGCAACTCGCTGACGGCGACGATGGCCGAGGCCGGGCTCAGCTCGGCACGGGGCGAGCAGTGGATCGCGGTGGCCCCGCTCGAACCCGCCGACGCCGAACTGCTCGGCCGGCGCCCGGATGACGCCTTCCTGCACGCGGTACGGATCTCCTACACCGCGGACGGCCGGTTCGCGGAGAAGGTCACCAGCTGGCTGGACCCGAAACGGTTCCGACTGCACACGAAGTTCGGCGGTGGCCGGTGAGCCTCGCCGACCGCGCACTCGGCGCGCTGGAGGGACTGGCCTTCGGCGACGCGCTCGGGATGCCGACGCAATCCATGTCCCGGCAGCACATCCGGGAGGACTACGGGACGATCCGCGGGTTCCGCGCGGCGGGACCGCGACAGAAGATCGCCGCGGGCCTGCCCGCCGGTTCGATCACCGACGACACCGAACAGGCCGTCCTGCTCGCCCGGCTGCTGATCGAAGGCACCGGCCAGGTCGACGTGACGGTGTTCGCCGAACGGCTGCTGGAGTGGGAGGCCACGATGGCCGCTCGCGGCTCGCTAGACCTCCTCGGCCCGAGCACCAAATCCGCACTGCAGCGCCTTTCCGACGGAATCCCGGCAGGCGAGGCAGGCCGCTACGGCACCACCAACGGCGCGGCCATGCGGATCACCCCGCTCGGCCTCGCGTGCTCCGTCCGGTCGATCCCGAAGTTCGTCGATGCGGTCGAGGCGACCAGCGTGGCCACGCACAACACTTCGCTCGGCATCGCCAGTGCGGCCGCCGTCGGCGCGGCGGTGAGCGCCGGAGTGGCCGGTGCCGATCTGACCGAAGCGGTACAGGTCGCGATCACCGCTGCCGACGAAGGCGCTCGCCGCGGGCACTGGGCCGCGGGCGGGGAAATCGGCCCACGCTTGCGGTGGGCGATCCCTTATCTGCAAAGGACACCGACGTCCCAACGCGCGGACGCGATCGCCGAGGTAATCGGGACTTCGGTGGCCTCGCAGGAATCCGTGGTCGCCGCGTTCGCCATCGCCGCGACCGCGGAAGAACCGTGGGGCGCGCTGTGTCTCGCGGCCGAACTCGGCGGCGACACCGACACGGTCGCCGCGATGGCCGGGGCCGTCCTTGGCGCGACACACGGAACGGCAGTGTGGCCGGACCCCGAACGCGCCGTCCTCCTCAAAACGAACGACCTTGATCTCGCTTCGCTGTCCAGGGAACTGCTCGCGTTGCGCGACTGATCCTCCCCGAACCACCGACGATGTTGGGAACCCCGATGCGCACTCTCTCCGCCGTCGAACAACGCGGCATCGAACCTGTCCCGGAGAACGAACGGAACGGCAACCCGCTCCAGTTGTTCTGGGTCTGGTTCGCCGCGAACATCTCCATTCTCGGCCTGCCGCTCGGCGCGACGCTGGTCGCTGTCCAGGGACTGAATCTCTGGCAGGCTCTGCTGGTCGCCGCGATCGGCGCGGGCGGGTCGTTCGCGATCGTAGGGGTAATCTCCACCGCCGGCCGCCGCGGCGGAGCGCCGAGCATGACGCTGTCCCGCTCGGTGTTCGGCCCGCGCGGGAACGCCGGCCCGACTCTGGTGTCGCTGCTTTCCCGGCTCGGCTGGGAAACCGTCAACACCACCACCGGCGCGTTCGTGTTGTTGTCGTTGTTCGCCTTGGTGTTCGGCAGTTCCGCGGACGCGAGGACGGTGCCGCTGCTCGCGCTGGCCGCGATCGCGCTCTTCGAACTCTGCACGCTGCTGGTGTCCGGGCTCGGCCATGCCGCGATCCTGGTCATCCAGAAATGGGCGACCTGGATCTTCGGCGCGCTCAACATCGCGGTCGCCGTCGCGCTGATCGCCACCGTCGACTGGTCCGCGGTGGCGGCGGCCCCGGGCGGCTCGTTCAGCGCGGTGCTGGTCGGCATCGGCACCATCGCCGCGGGCACCGGCATTGGCTGGGCGAACGCGGGCGCGGACATGGCCCGCTACCAGAAGACCAGCGCCAAGGCCGGGCATCTGGTCGCCTCCAGTGCCGCCGGCGCGGGCATCCCGCTGGTCCTGCTGATCGGGCTCGGCGCGGTGCTCAGCGCGGGCGACACCACCCTCGCGACCGCGAACGATCCGGTGGCTGCCATCCGCGACCTGCTGCCGTCGTGGATGGCGGTGCCGTACCTGATCGCCGCGTTCGGCGGGCTGCTGCTCTCGAACCACCTCTCGGTGTACTCGGCTGGACTGACCACGCTCACCCTCGGGGTGCGCATCCCTCGGGTGTGGGCGGTGTCGGTCGACGTGGTCGTCACCTTCCTCGGATCGATCTACTTCATGCTGATCGCGGGCTCGTTCTACGGACCGTTCATCAGCTTCATCTCCCTGCTGGCCATCCCGATCACCGCGTGGCTCGCGGTCTTCCTGGCCGATCTGCTCAAGCGGCGCTGGTACGACCCGGAGGCACTGCTGAACATGGGCCGCGGCGGCCGGTACTGGTACGCCGGTGGCGTCGAATGGCGAGCGGTCGGTTCGTGGCTGGCGGCCGTGGTCTGCGGATACGTCTTGCTCGGACTGGGGCAGAGCGGCATCGCCTGGATCGTCGCGTTCGCGGTGGCGGCCGCGGGTTACCTCGCACTCGGCGGCGCACGCGGCACTCTGGACGCACCTGTCCCGGCTGTTTCGGAGCGGGCTCGTGGCTGACCCCCGGCTCGTCTTCACCGGAAACGTGATCGTCGACCTCGTCCTCGCGGTCGACGCGATCCCGGAGCCCGGCGGCGATGTCGTCGCTTCGGCCAGCACGCTCACCGCGGGTGGCGGCTACAACACGATGGTCGCGGCCCAGCGTGACGGACTGGGCGTGGTCTTCGGCGGCCAGTACGGCACCGGTCCGTTCGGCGACATCGTCCGGTCCGCGCTCGCCTCGTCCCGGTTCGAGATCGTCCAGCCCGGTCTGTCCGATGTGGACAGCGGATACTGCGTCGCGATGATCGACGCGAGCGCCGAGCGCACCTTCGTCACCTCGGCCGGAGCCGAGGGACAGCTCACCCGGGCAGACCTGGACCGGATCCCGGTGCACCCGGACGATCTGGTTTACGTCTCCGGCTACAGCCTCGCCCATCCGGTCAACGCGAAAGCCCTGCCAGGCTGGCTGGCGGCACTCCCCCGGACGGTCCGGGTGCTGTTCGACCCGTCGCCGCTCGTCGGCGACCTCGACCCCGGCCTGATCTCCGACGTGCTGGCGCGCATCGACCTGATCAGCGTGAACGACCGGGAGGCCCAGCTCATGACAGGCCTCGACGATCCGGCGTCGGCCGCGGCGGAGCTCGCGGAGCGGGTCCGCGGCCGGGCCGCGATCGTGCGCACCGGCGGCACCGGCTGTTGGGTCGCTGACGCGGGCACGCCGGTGACCCACGTGCCCGCGTATCCCGTCGCCGCTGTCGACACCAACGGCGCCGGAGACACGCACGGCGGTGTTCTCGCCGCGGCGCTGGCGCGCGGAAGCGATCTGCGGACCGCCGCCCGCCGGGCGAATATCGCGGCGGCGCTGGCCGTCACCCGGCACGGACCGGCGACCGCGCCGACCGCCGCGAGGATCGACAAAGCACTCTCGTCCGGCTGACCGAAGCCAGTCGAACCGCCGGTCCGCGAAGGGACCGGCCCAGGCAGAATGACGCCATGCTCGACTCCACCGAACTCGCCCTGTACCGAAGGCTCGCCCAAGAGCAGGCAGGCAGCCGTGCCCCGTCCCTCGTCGCCGCCGTGGTGCGGGGCGGCGAGCTCGTCTGGTCCGGCGGCCGCGGCCGGGTCGGCGGCGAGCGGCCCACCGACGACACGCAGTACCGGCTGGGGTCGATCACCAAGACGATGATCGCGACCGCGGTACTCCGGCTGCGCGACGAGGGCAAGCTCGACCTGACCGATCCGCTGGAGCGGCATGTGCCAGGCACCGCGTTCGGCGCCGCCACGGTCGCGCAGCTGCTCTCGCACACCTCCGGCCTCACCTCGGAATCGCCCGGCCAGTGGTGGGAGCGCGCGCCCGGCGCGGACTGGGCGGCGCTCGTGGCCAGCCTGGAAAAGGGCGCGACCAAGCTGCGCCCGGGGTCGAAGTTCCACTACTCGAACGTCGGCTACGGCGTGCTCGGCGAGCTGGTCTCCCGGCACCGCGGACGTCCGTGGTACGACGTCGTGCGCGAGGAAATCCTTTCCCCGCTGGGAATGCACCGCACCACCCCGCATCCGGAGGGCGCGCACGCCGAGGGATTCGCCGTGCACCCGTTCGCCGACGTGCTGATGCCGGAGCGCTGGCCGGACGCCGGCGCGATGGCTCCGGCCGGCCAGCTCTGGTCGACGGTGAACGACCTCGGCCGCTGGACCTCGTTCCTCGGCGGCCACACCGGCGACGTGCTGTCGGCCGCGACGGTGGACGAGATGCGGACCATGAACACCGTCGACGACACCGAGGTGTGGACGACCGGCTTCGGTCTCGGCCTGATGGTGGTCCGCTACCAGGGCCGGCACCTGGCCGGGCACACCGGCTCGATGCCCGGCTTCCTCGCCGCGGCGCTGGTCGACCCGGCCACCGGCACCGGCGCGCTGTGCTTCGCGAACTCCACCGCCGGCGTCGGCATCACCCAGCTTTGCCTCGACCTGCTCACCACCGCCGACGAGCTCGAACCGGCGCTGCCGGCCGAATGGCTTCCGTCCACTGTGGACCCGGAACTGCTGGCCCTGACCGGCCTGTGGCACTGGGGCCCGTCGCCGTACTTCCTGCGAGTTCTCGGCGACGGCCTGATCACGCTGAACCCGGCCGTCGGCACCGGCCGCGCGTCCCGGTTCCGCGCGGAGGGCCCGGACACCTGGCTCGGCCTGGACGGCTACTACGCGGGCGAAACGCTGACCGTCGGGCGCGACGCCGCCGGAAAGGCGAACCACCTGAACTTGGCGACGTTCATCTTCAGCCGCACCCCGTACGACCCGGCCGCGCCCATCCCGGGCGGCCTGGACGAGGGCGGCTGGCGCTGAGGACGCGGCGGGCCCGGCCTTCGCGCCGGGCCCGCCGGGTTCAGCCCGCTACGACGGGGACGCCGGCTTCGGCTTCAGGTTCGGGTTCGTCCTGCGGCCAGGCCCGCCGTCCAGTCGGATACAGCACCGCTTTGACGTAGCCGTCCTGTCCCGGCAGCCCGAACGCGGCCACGCCCAGCGTCGGCGCGTCGTGCAGCCACACTCGCCGATGGTCCAGCAGCTCGGCCGCGAAGTCCGGCGGGCAGTGCTCGATCTCGAACCGCACCGGCCAGCCGGGTTCCATCACCATCCAGCCGCGGACCGGCGCGCCCGGCCACACGTGCCGGTCGGCCAGTGCGGCCCAGCGCGGAATCAGCGGCCCCTGAAGACTCCGCCAGTCCTCGCGAACCTGCCCGGCCCACATCGCCGCGAGCCCGCCCCAGAACAACGCCAGCAGCAGCGTCGGCCAGCCCGAACCTCCGATGAACCAGAACGCCGCGAGCACCCCGCCCGCCGCGGCCGCCACCACCAGCACCGCGACCGGAACGGCGATCGCGGCCAGCATCCGCGCGCGCCGGAACGACGAAGGCCGGACTGGCAGCCCAGTGGGGTCCTTCGTGAAAAGTCCCGGCACCGCCACCTTGCCGATCCGCGCCTGGACTCGTCCCCGCTCGTCTGGCTCGGTCAGCCGCAGCCGCTCCGCCCGCCGCAGTTCGCGAGCCTGTTCGGCCGGGCAATCGAGCAGAGTCAGGTAGCCGCTCGGGCGAACCGTGACGCGCAGCAGCCTCGGCAACTCCGTCCGGTGGTCCCACTGGCTGGTCTCCCCGTCCAGGACCGCCCGGACCTCCCGCAGCGGCCCCTTCCCGCGAGCCGGTGCCGGACGGCGCACCGAACGCCACCACAGCAGCGAACCGGTCAGGAACAACCCCTCGACCACCGCCACGAAGACCGCCGCACCAGCCTCGCTCGCCTCCGGCTTTTCGACGATCAACGCGGCGACGACAAGCCCGGCGAACACGACAGCCAACCCGGCCAGCACCGGCGCGACCACCCTCGGCGGGACCGACGGCCACCGCGGCACGAAGACCAGCAGCAGGGTCACCGCGAACCCGATCGGCAGGCGTATCTTCGCCGTCGAATCCCACGGGTGCACCAGCGCGCCCGCCGCGAAAAGCGCGAACCATCCCCACCGCGGCCGATAACCGCGCGTTTGCGTCACAGTTCCACATGTCGGACACCCACCCGGTGCTGTTACCAGCCCCGTCCCGACCTGAGAGACTGGGTACATGACCGACGCTGAGTTGACCATCCCCGCAGACCTCAAGCCGGCCGACGGCCGCTTCGGCTGCGGACCCTCGAAGGTCCGCGAAGAGCAGCTCGCCGCCCTCGCCCGGTCCGGCTCCACCTATCTCGGCACCTCCCACCGGCAGAAGCCGGTGAAGTCGCTGGTCGGCCGGGTGCGCGCCGGTCTGTCCGAATTGTTCTCGCTGCCCGAGGGCTACGAGGTGATCCTCGGCAACGGCGGCACCACCGCGTTCTGGGACGCCGCCGCGTTCGGCCTGGTGCGCGAGCGCGCCCAGCACTTCACCTACGGCGAGTTCTCGTCGAAGTTCGCCACCGTCACCAACAAGGCCCCGTTCCTCGGCGAGTCGATCGTCGTGAAGGCCGACCCGGGCAGCGCGCCGGAGATCGCCTACCAGGAGGGCGCCGACCTGGTCGGCTGGGCGCACAACGAGACCTCGACCGGCGTCGCGGTGCCGGTGCGGCGCCCGGCGGGCAGCGACGGCGCGCTGGTCGCGATCGACGCGACCTCCGGGGCCGGCGGCCTGCCGGTGAACGCCGAGGACTTCGACGTCTACTACTTCGCGCCGCAGAAGTCGTTCGCCTCCGACGGCGGCCTCTGGATCGCGCTGGCGTCGCCGGCCGCGGTCGAGCGGATCGGCGAGATCGGAGCCAGCGACCGCTGGGTCCCCGAATTCCTGTCGCTCACCACCGCGCTGGACAACTCGCGCAAGGACCAGACCTACAACACTCCCGCCGTCGCGACGCTTTTCCTGCTCGCCGAGCAGATCGAGTGGATGAACGGCGAGGGCGGCCTGGCCTGGACCACCGCTCGCACCAAGGAATCCTCGACCCGGCTCTACGAATGGGCCGAGAAGACCTCCTACACGACGCCGTTCGTGGCGAACCCGGACCTGCGCTCGCAGGTCGTCGGCACCGTCGACTTCGCCGACGAGGTGGACGCCGCGGCGGTGGCGAAGACCCTTCGCGCCAATGGCATCGTCGACACCGAGCCGTACCGCAAGCTGGGCCGCAACCAGCTGCGCGTCGGCCTGTTCCCGGCGATCGACCCGGACGACGTCACGAAGCTGACCCAGAGCATCGAGTACGTGGTGGAACGCCTCGGCTGAGCCGGCACCCGAAGAGAACCCGAACCGCCCCGCGGGCCGACTGGCTCGCGGGGCGGTTTTGTTTCGGTGACGCCCTCGGGACGGACGGACGGCCGCCCGCACGACCACTCGTTCGTGACGCACCGTGGTCGGCGTGTCACCGCAGCACGCAGCGTCAGCAGCCGGAAGGATGATCCACGACAGCCGTCGGATTGAGGTTCGGATGGGTGAGGCGTCGGCGCGCCTCGCACGTCAAGCCGACGCGCCGTTCTAACGTAGGCACCCACAAAGGTGAAGGCCGGGGAGGCGAGAAATGCGGGCGTTGCGGGTGGTCGGGCTGCACGAGGACGGGAAGTCCCTGGTGCTGGAGGACCCGGCGAGCCGTACCCGCTTCCTGCTCCCGGCCGACGAAAGACTGCGCGCGGCGGCAAGGGGGGACATAGCCCGGCTAGGCCAGATCGAGATCGAGTTGGAGAGCCAGATGCGGCCACGCGAGATCCAGGCGCGAATCCGCGCGGGCGAGTCCGTCGAGCAGGTCGCGAGCAGTGCGGGCGTTTCGGCGCAGCGCGTCGAGCGGTTCGCCTACCCCGTGCTGCTCGAACGGTCCCGCACCGCGGAGCTCGCGCAGTCGGCGCACCCGGTCCGCGAGGACGGGCCTGACGTGCAGACGCTCGGCGAAGTCATCGCGTACGCGTTCGGCGTCCGCGGCCACGACTACAACCAGGCCGCCTGGGACGCGTGGCGCGGCGACGACGGCAAGTGGGTCGTGGTGCTGCGCTGGAAGGCCGGCCGCTCGGACAACCGGGCGCACTGGTCGTTCTCCCCCGGCGCGCACGGCGGCACGGTGCACGCGCTGGACGAGAACGCCGAAGTCCTGCTGAACCCGAACGCCTACGTCGCGCCGCGGACGGTGCGCGCGCTCGCGCCGGCCCGGGAATCGGTGGTGCAGCCGACGCTGGACGCGGTCGAGGAACCGCGCGCCATCGAAGGCCCGGCCGACGGCGACGACGACACCCGGGAAATTCCGCGCGTCCCGGGTTCGGACGGCGACAGCGACGACGTCGAACAGCCGCGCACGAAGGCGAAGAAGAGCCACCCCATCGTGCCGTCCTGGGAAGACGTGCTGCTCGGCGTCCGCACCCAGCGCGGCTGAGCCGTCCCCCGATTTCCCGTCCGTGAAGGGCCCCTTGCGGGACTCAGATTCCCTCAACGGGCCCTTCACGGACCGGTCTGTCTTGCGGCCGCGCAGAGCGCGCGCAGCCGGTCGATCGGTGCCATGGCGTCAGAACACGGTCGCCAGCACGCCGACCCACGACGCCGCCAACCCGACCGCTGCCCCGTACACCGCCCAGCGGACGATCAGCACCTTCCGCCCGAGCCACAACGACGGCGCCACGCCACCGGTCACCACGAGTGCCGCGATCAGCGCGAGCCAGCTGCTTGTTTCGTCGGCGATGGTGGTGGCCAGCGCGAGCATCGCGACGACCACCAGTGCCGCCGTGAAAGCCGAAACCGTCAGCCCGGTCAGCCACGGCGTCGGCTCTGGACTGGTCGCACGCGGCGGTCGCTGCGCGGGCCGCGGCGGCGGGTCGACGACGACCTCCACGCCGGTCACCGGGTCGACGAAACGGACTTGGGTGCCCATCACCGCGGCGAGCCGGGCGGCCAGCTGACGGCCGCGCTGCGACACCACGGCGGCGGCGCCCTCCGCGTCCGGTCCGGACCGGGTCACCGCGGACGCGACGCGCGCCCATTCGTGGAGCGCCAGGGCGAGGTCCGGACCGATCGCGAGCCGGCGCGGGTCGACCTCCCTCGCGCCCTCTCCGCCCGGACCGGCCAGCACTGCCTGCTCGCCCCGGATCCGCAGCTCCATAGTGTCCTTCCCCGCGAGAAACGTGCCGGGGTCACTCTAGTGCGGAAGACCCCGCGGCGACCTCATGGAACGCGATCGCCGCGGCCGTGGCGACGTTCAGCGAATCGACGCCGGGCACCATCTCGATGCGCACGGCGACGTCGGCGGCGGCGATGGCCTCCTCGGTCAGGCCCGGGCCTTCCGCGCCGAGCAGCAGCGCGATCGGTCCGGGGACTCTGTCGCGGAATCCCCGCAACGGCACGGAATCCGCCCGCGGGGTGAGCGCGGCCACCGAAAATCCCCTTGCCCGCAGCACATCCAGCCCGCCGGGCCAGCTGTCGAAGGTCGCGAACGGCACCCGCAGCACGTGCCCCATCGAAACTCGCACGCTGCGCCGGTACAGCGGATCCGAACAGCCCCGCCCGAGCAGCACGCCGTCGACGCCGAGCGCGGCCGCGTTGCGGAAGATCGCGCCCAGGTTCTCGTGGTCGCCGACCCCCTCCAGCACGGCCAGAACCTGTGCGCCTTCGACGATTTCGACGACGGTCGGCGGCGTCGGCCGGTCCGCGACCGCGAGCACTCCGCGGTTGAGGTGGAAGCCGACGACGTCGGCCATCGTCTCCGCCGAGGTGACGTACGCCGGAACGGCGAAGCCGGCGAGTTCGTCTTCCAGCTCCCGCAACCGCCGCTCCACGCCGAGCAGTGCTCGCACCGGATAGCGCGAAGCGAGCAACCTGCTGACCACCACGGTGCCCTCGGCGATCACCAATCCGCGCCCGCCGGGACGGTCCGGGCGCCGGTCCGCTGTGGACAGGTCGCGGAAGTCATCGAGTCCGGGGTGATCGCGGTCCTCGGTGAAGATCAGTTCAGCCACATCGGACAGTCTCGCATCCGGCCCTACCCGCGCCCACTGGTCCGAATGAGTCGCGCGTTGTACTGCGAACGGCCCATTTTTGCGCAGCGTCAACCCGCCGTGACAGAGAGCACCAGTTTGGCCGCTAGCCCCGGTGTGCCGCGCTATGCGACCGTGGGCGGCCTGGTAGTCCTCGCCCCGGGACGCCTCGGACAGCACTCTAGGAGCGCGTCACACATGGGTACGGATCTCTCGGCACAGCCCGGCCGGCTCGACCGCGGACGGTACCGCCGAAAGGTCCAACGCTGTCTCGACACCCTGGCGAGGATGCTCAACGACGGGAGTTTTTCCTTTCCCCGCAAGAATATCGGTCTCGAAGTCGAGCTGAATCTGGTGGACGGGCAACTGCGTCCGTCGATGACCAACTCCGCGGTGCTGGAAGCGATGAACGATCCGTCGTTCACGAGCGAACTGAGCCAGCACAACCTGGAGCTGAACGTCCCGCCGCGGCCGCTCGCCGGGGACTCCGCGCTGGAACTGGAACAGGACCTGCACGGCTATCTCGCGAAGGCGGAGACCTCCGCCGCGGCCACCGGTTCCTCGCTGGCCATGATCGGCATCCTGCCGACGCTGCGCGCGGAGCACTTCGATCAGAAGTGGCTTTCCCACAAGACACGGTATTCGTCGCTGAACGACGAGATTTTCGCCGCCCGCGGCGAGCGGATGGCGCTGGCGATGGACGGTCCGGCGCTGCCCGGCGGCGCACCGGAACGGCTGCGGCACTACGCGGAATCCATTTTGCCGGAAGCAGCTTGCACTTCAGTCCAACTTCACCTGCAAGTCGCTCCGGAGGAATTCGCGACGCACTGGAATGCCGCGCAGTGCCTGGCCGGCGTCCAGATCGCGCTCGCCGCGAACTCGCCGTTCCTGCTGGGCAAGGCGTTGTGGCACGAAACCCGGATCCCGTTGTTCCAGCAGGCCACCGACACCCGGCCGGAGGAGCTGAAGAACCAGGGCGTGCGGCCGCGGGTGTGGTTCGGCGAACGGTGGATCACGTCGATTTTCGACCTGTTCGAGGAAAACGTCCGCTACTTCCCCGGCCTGCTGCCGGAGACCGACCTCGAAGACCCGGTCGAAGCGTTCGAATCCGGGCAGGCGCCAAAGCTTTCCGAACTGCGGATGCACAACGGAACTATCTGGCGATGGAACCGTCCGGTGTACGACGTGGTCGACGGCCGGCCGCACCTGCGGGTGGAGAACCGGGTGCTGCCGGCCGGCCCGACAGTCGCCGACATCGTGGCCAACGCGGCATTCTTCTACGGCGCGCAACGTGCGCTGGCCGAGGAGGACCGCCCGGTCTGGTCGCAGATGTCCTTCCAGGCGGTGGAAGAAAACCTGTACGAAGGTGCCCGCAAGGGGTTCGACGCGCAGCTGTACTGGCCGGGCATCGGCTGGATCCCGCCGGACGAGCTGGCGTTGCGCGTGCTGTTGCCGCTGGCCCACGAGGGATTGCGCCGCTCCGACGTGTCCGACGAGGCCCGCGTGCGTTATCTCGGCATCATCGAACGCCGGTGCCTCGCCCGGCGCAACGGTGCGACGTGGCAGCGGGACTACGTGCTCCGCGCGCAGGAACGCGGTGCGGACCGCGAGACCGCGCTGAACTGGATGCTGCGCCGGTACCTGGAGCTGTCCTCGTCCGGCGAGCCGGTGCACACCTGGTCCCTCGACACCTGAGCCGTTTTGCGCGGTCCCTTAAAGTGTTTTGCACGAGAAGGGGGTGGCGCGCGTGCCGAAGGTGCTCGGCGGCTCACTCGAAGCGCACCGCCGCGAAGTGCGTTCGCGGGTGTTCGAAGTGGTGCGCGCGCAGCTCTACGAGCGCGGGTTCGGCGCGATCACCCTGGCCGGCGTCGCGGCGGAGGCCGGGCTCGGCCGGACCGCGATGTACAACCACTTCCCGGACAAGGAAAGCCTGCTCGTCGCTTTCGTGGAGGACGAAGCGGCCCGGTACGTCGAGCAACTGCGCGCCGCGGTGGATGCCGAGCCGGACCCGGCCGCCCAGCTGGCCACGTTCGTCCGATTGCAGCTGCGCGTGCTGGCCGCTCATCACCTGCCCCCGGGCACCGCACTGGAGTCCGCGCTCGCGCCCGCCGCGTATCAACGAATCAGCGCGCATGCCGACCCGATCACCGAACAGCTGCGCGCCATCCTGCTCGCCGGGGTCGACGCGGGCAGCTGGCCCGCGCAAGACCTCGATGTGGTGATCCCGATGGTCACCGCCGCGCTGGGCAGCCGCCAGGTCATCGACGTGCCCGCTGACCAGCTGGAAAACGCCGTCGAGGCGGCTGTGCGGTTCGTTCGCCGTGCGGTCGGTTCGGGGGAATCCAGCTGATTTAGGGTAGCCTAAGTCCCAGTTCTGGCCTACGCTCTTTCTGACAGCTTGTCAGAAAGATGCCGGGAGGCCCTCTCATGACGGTGACCGCGGAAGCCAGCCCCTTCTCCGGACAGCTGCGCGCGTCCACGAAGGTCGTGCACGAGAAGGCCAACCACTCCGCCTACATGAACGCGCTGCTCGGCGGCGAGCTGACACTGGCCGGCTACACCGCACTGGCCACCCAGTACTACTTCATCTACCAGGCGATCGAGAGCGCCGGCGACGCGATCGCGAGCGACCCGGTCGGCGGCCGGTTCGTGTTCGAAGAGCTGCGCCGGCTGCCCGCGCTGGAACGCGATTTGGCGCACCTCGTCGGCCCCGGCTGGCAGGCTGAGATCGCCCCGCTCGCCTCGACCCAGGCGTACACCGCGCGCATCGCCGAAGCGGCGAAGTGGTCCGGAGGGTTCGTCGCGCACCACTACACGCGCTATCTCGGCGACATCGCCGGCGGCCAGATCATCCGGCGGCTGCTGGAAAAGAAGTACGATCTCGCCAAAGCGGGCACGCTCTTCTACCGCTTCGACCAGATCGGCAGCGCCCCGGCGTTCCGCGACCGCTACCGCACACAGCTGGACGCCGCCCCGTGGAGCACCGACGAGCGGGCACGGCTGATCGACGAATCAGTGGCCGCCTTCGAACACAACGTGGCGGTGTTCGACGAACTCGCCCGCGACCTCGACCGCTACCGGGATCCGGCGGCATGAGCCAGGTCACACGGCGTTGACCTCTACCTAGCTCGAAGTACCAGGCTCACGTTTAGGA
The DNA here is from genome assembly GCF_000383915.1 of Amycolatopsis benzoatilytica AK 16/65. Lineage (NCBI taxonomy): Bacteria > Bacillati > Actinomycetota > Actinomycetes > Pseudonocardiales > Pseudonocardiaceae > Amycolatopsis > Amycolatopsis benzoatilytica. The sequence goes on along the minus strand of NZ_KB912942.1, from coordinate 7,950,602 downwards.
ACGGCCTGCGCGGGAAATGCCGCAGGCTAAACGTGCGTCGACCAGAAGGAAGGCCCATGGCCCGCTACCAGCTGCCCGAACTCGACTACGACTACGGCGCCCTCGCGCCGTACATCTCGGGCGAGATCAACGAGCTGCACCACACCAAGCACCACGCGACCTACGTCAAGGGCGCCAACGACACCCTCGACAAGCTCGCCGCCGCGCGCGAGGCGGGCGACTTCGGCAACATCGTCGGCCTGGAGACCACCCTGGCGTTCAACCTCGCCGGGCACGCCAACCACGTCGTCTGGTGGAAGATCCTCTCGCCGAACGGCGGCGACAAGCCGACCGGCGAGCTGGCCGCGGCCATCGACGAGGCGTTCGGCTCGTTCGACAAGTTCAAGGCCCAGTTCACCGCCGTGTCCACCACCATCCAGGGCAACGGCTGGGGCGCGCTGTCCTGGGACCCGATCGGCAAGACGCTGATCACCCAGCAGCTGCGCGACCACCACAACAACCTGGTCCTGCCGACCACCCCGATCCTGCTGGTCGACGTCTGGGAGCACGCGTTCTACCTCGACTACAAGAACGTCAAGCCGGACTACGTCAACGCCCTGTGGAACATCTTCGACTGGGCCGAGATCGGCAAGCGCTTCGACAACGCCGTCGCCGGCGGCAACGGCCTGCTGCTCGGTTGAGCACACGGGACCCGGCCGCCGGGCCGGGTCCCGTTACTGTGCCGATCGTTACCAGTCCGACCACAGTCACGGCCTAATGGCTTCGCAGCAACGGCTACGTGCCGGGTGGAGGTCGGCCTGCTTTTGGTCGGATCAGTAAATCCCTTGACCTGAAGCGCACTCGAGGTGTGAGAGTGGTAGCCATGGACGTCGACGCCTACCTTGCCCGCCTGGACCTGCCGGTGCCCGCGGCGGCCGATCTGGCCGCGCTGCGGCTGCTGCAGGAGCGCCACCTGCTGCACGTCCCGTTCGAGAACCTCAGCGTGCACCTTGGCGAACCCATCGACCTCACCGAAGAAACCCTGTTCGACAAGATCGTGACCCGCCGTCGTGGCGGGTTCTGCTACGAGCTGAACGGCCTGTTCGCTGTCCTGTTGCGCAAACTCGGCTTCGCCGCGACGCTGCACGCGGCGAAGGTGTTCAATGACGCTGGCGTCGCCGGCCCGCCGCTGGACCACGCCGCCATTCTGGTCCGGATCGAGGGCGAGCAATGGCTCGTGGACGTCGGATTCGGCAAGTTCAGCCGGGTCCCGCTAGCCCTTTCGTCGGTGGAACCACAGCAAGACCAAGACGGCGAATACCTCCTGCTGGACGCCCCGTACGGCGACGTGGACGTGCTGGTCGACGGCAAGCCCGCGTACCGGCTGGAACGTCGCCCGCGCGATCTCGCGGACTTCGCACCGATGGCCTGGTGGCAGTCGACGTCGCCGAAGTCGCACTTCACGCAGAGCCTGACCTGTTCCCGCCCGACCGCCCAAGGCCGCGTGACGCTCTCGGGCGATCGGCTGATCGAGACGGTGGACGGAGTGCGGAACGAGGTGTTGCTGCCGACCGACGCGTCCGTGCGGCTCGCGTACCGGGTCTACTTCGGGATCAGCCTGAACCGGCTGCCGGTGCGACCGGGAGAGCATCCGCTGGAGACGCCCGCGCTGCATTCTTCGTAACCGGCGAGCACGCCGCTCGCCGTCCGTCCGCCAGCATCAGCCCCGAGCACGAACAGAGCCCCGCCCCCTGGGGTTCCCAGGTCGCGGGGCTCTGTCCATTCCCGAACTGACTGCCGCTCCCACCACGAAGCGGACAAGGATGAGGTTAGCCTAACCTCATCACCTCGCGCAAGACCGGCCTCGCGGAGACGCCCGTCTCACTCGCCCGAGTGACGACTTTCGCCGGTCACTCACGCGTTTTCGCAGTTCAGACCCGTTCCCGGGGCAGAATCCGCAGCCCGTTGCCCAGCCGTCGGGGCAGTTTCACACCGCCGCGCCGGATCAGGATCGCCGCGCACACCACCGCCGCGATCGCCGAGACCGCGCCGCCGATGTAGAACGGCGAACGGCCGCCCAGCGCGTCGGCCATCCAACCGGTCATCGGGCCGCCGATCGGGTTCCCGCCGATCAGCACCAGCACGTAGATGCCCATCACGCGGCCGCGCATCTCCGGCGACACCGAGGTCTGCACCAGTGCGTTCGCCGTGTTCAGGAAGGTGATCGTGGCGTAGCCGAGCGGGATCAGCGCGATGCCGAAACTCACGTAGGTCGGCATGAACGCGGTGATCATCTCGAACACGCCGAGCAGCCCGGCCGACACCAGCATCAGCCGCACCCGGGGCCGGCTCTTCGCGCCGCGGCGCGCGGACGCCAGCGCGCCGGTAAAGGTGCCCACCGCGACCAGCGTCGACAGCAACCCGTAGCCGTCCGCCTGAGTGTGGAAGACGTTCGCCGCGACGATCGGCAGCGACGTGAAGTAGGTGATGCCGAAGGTGCTGACGAAGAACATCAGCACCATCACGGTCACCAGATCCGGCCGCCCGCGCACGTAGCGCAGACCCTCGACCAGCTGGCCCTTCGCCCGCGGGATCGCCGGGCCCCGGAACAGCTTCGCCGGGTTCATCAACGCGAGCCCGATGATCACCGCGAGCGTGCTCGCCGCGTTCGCGATGAACAGCCAGCCGGTGCCGACCCAGGTGATCGCGAACCCGGCGATGGCCGGGCCGACGATGCGCGCCATGTTGAAGATCGACGAGTTCAGCGCGACCGCGTTCGCCACCTGGTCGCGGCCGACCATCTCGGCGACGAACGACTGCCGCGTCGGCACTTCGATCGCCGACGTCGCGCCGAGCATGACGCACAGCAGGTACACGTGCCAAAGCTGCGCTACTCCGGCCAGGTCGAGCGCACCGAGCAGCACCGCCTGCACGCAGTTGACGGACTGGATGATCATCAGCAGCCGGCGCTTGTCGACCCGATCGGCGAGCACGCCCGCCCACAGCGACAGCAGCACGGTCGGCGTGAACTGCAGGGCGACCGCGATGCCCAGCGCCACTGGGTCGTTGCCGGACAGCGTGAACACCAGCCAGTCCTGCGCGATGCGCTGCATCCAGGTGCCGATGTTCGAGATCACCTGGCCGCTGAAGAACAGCCGGTAGTTCCGCACCCGCAGCGAGGCGAACATGGTGCGGCGGTTCTTGCCCGCACCGGGCTCCGGCGGAGACGACGATTTCCCGGCGGTGGAGAAGCGGGGACCGGGTGGGGCGGAACCGGTCGGCGGTGATGCCGTTTCCCGGGTAGCAGCGGATTGGGCCGGACATCCTGTTTCGCTACCCGTGGTCGTCACCTGTGCTAGTTCCCCGCCATCCTGTCGATGATCTCCGCGGCGCGGGAGAGCACTTCGAGCTCTTCCTCGCCGAGTTCGGCCAATCGCTGATCCAGCCACGCCTCTCGCACCGAGATGGCCTTGCGCACGTACGCGAGGCCCTCGTCGGACAGCTCGACGATGGCCTGCCTGCCATCGGTCGGGTGCGGCCTGCGCACGACGAACTTCATCTCTTCGAGCGCGGCGATCACCCTCGTCATCGAGGGCGGCTGGACGCCTTCCTTCGCGGCGAGCTGACCGGGGGTCAGCGGGCCGCATTTGTACAGGGTGGACAGCGCCGCGATCTGCGTCAGCGACACGTCTTCGCCCACCCGCTGTGCCCGGAGCCTGCGGTTGAGCCGCACCACCGCGAGCCGAAGGCGGCTCGCGAGAGAGCGCTCGTGCGGGTCGCCGGACATATAGTTAGCATACCTCACGACTATCCGGGCGCGTTTGCGCCGGTCAGGGCTTTCCGGCTGGATCACCCAGTCAGCGCAGCGCGGCCTGGATCGGCCCGACCGCGAAGTAGGCGACGAACGCCACCGCGATCACCCACATCAACGGGTGGATCTTGCGGACCTTCCCGGTCACCGCCTGGATCACCACGTAGCTGACGAAGCCCGCTCCGATGCCGTTCGCGATCGAGTAGGTGAACGGCATGACCACGATGGTCAGGAACGCGGGCAGCGCGACCGAGAACTTGGTGAAGTCGATGTCGCGGACCTGCGCCATCATCAGAGCGCCGACCACGACCAGCGCCGGCGCGGCCGCCTCGACCGGCACCACCTGATACAGCGGGGTCAGGAACATCGCGGCGAGGAACAGCACGCCGGTGACGACGTTCGCGAGCCCGGTCCGCGCGCCCTCGGCGATGCCCGCCGCGGACTCCACGAACACCGTGTTCGAGCTGGCCGAGCCGAACCCGCCGGCCGCGCCCGCGAGGCCCTCCACGAACAGCGCCTTGCCGACGTTCGGCAGCTGGCCGTCCTTGCTGAGCAGGCCGGCCTCCTTGCCGAGACCGGTCATCGTGCCCATCGCGTCGAAGAAGTCGGCGAGCACCAGGGTGAAAACCAGCAGCGCGACGGTGATGATCGGCAGCCGCGTCCACGCGCCGAACGAGACGTCGCCGACCAGCGACAGGTCGGGCAGGCCGACCACCTTGGCCGGCAGCGCCGGGTAGCCGAGGTTCCAGCCCTTCGGGTCGGAGCCGTTCGACGGACCGGCCTTCACGATCGCTTCGACCACGATCGCGAGCACGGTCGAGCCGAGCACGCCGATCAGGATCGCGCCCTTCACCTTCTTGGCCACCAGCACCCCGGTGACCAGCAGCCCGACCACGAACACGGCGGTCGGCCAGGACGCGATGGACCCGTCGATGCCGAGCCCGACCGGCACCGTGGTGTGCGCGGCGTCCGGCAGCCGGCGCACGAAGCCGGCGTCGACCAGCCCGATCAGGCAGATGAACAGGCCGATGCCGACCGCGATCGCCGACTTCAGCTCCGCCGGCACCGCGCGGAACACCGCGGTGCGGAACCCGGTGAGCACCAGCACGACGATGATCACGCCCTCGATGACCACCAGGCCCATCGCCTCCGGCCAGGTCATCTGCGGGGCGATGGTGACCGCGAGCAGGCTGTTGATGCCGAGGCCGGTGGCGATGCCGAACGGGTAGTTCGCGACCAGGCCCATCAGGATGGTCAGCACGCCGGCGACCAGCGCGGTCACCGCGGCGACCTGCGGCACCGGCAGGATCGCGCCGAGCACGTCCTTGTGCGCGGACGGCGTGTTCGCCGCGAAACTGCCGATGATCAGAGGGTTCAGCACCACGATGTAGGCCATCGTGACGAAGGTGACCACGCCGCCGCGGATCTCCCGCCCGGGCGTCGACCCCCGTTCGCTGATCCGGAAGAAGCGGTCCAGAGTGGACCCCGTCCGGGCACTTCGTGCGCTCTGCTCCGCCATTTCCCCGCCTGTCTCGCTGTTCGCACCGGGTAGGCTGCACCTCGTGGATGAACCGACCGGTACCCCGGACGTTACGACTGCATTGCGGCACACGCCGGACCTGCCGAAGCGGCTCACCGACCTGACGCCGGTGGTGATCGTAGGTACTGCGCTCTGGCTTGTCGCGCTCGTGGTGCTGTTCTTCACGGCGAGCGGGGTCTGGGTGCAGACGTGCGTGGCCGGGATCGTCCTCGGTTTCATCGGGCTGGGGATCATTTTCTGGCAGCGCACCGCCGCCCGGCGCGGATCGAAGTCGGCACAGCGGCTCTGACGTTCTCGTGAGCGGCGAAACCGGTGAGGACCGGCTTCGCCGCACGCGAGGTCAGTTCAGCAGGGTGCGCGGCGCGGGGTCGTCCAGCAGCGCGGTGATCCGGTAACGCTCGCCCCAGTGGCCGCTCGCCCAGGCGAAGGCGCGGGCCAAGCCCTCCGACGTGTCCGCCGCGTGCAGCCGGTCGTCCGACCACCACGGGACGTCATGCGATTCGCCGTCCACCGACACGGTCAGCGTGTCGTGCAGCAGCAGGCCGCCGTCCGGCAGCGCGATGCCGAGCTGGTCCGCGGCGAGGGCCAGCGCCGGGAGATCGGCCCAGGCCACGTACTCGCCGGTGGTCTCGACGTCGGCGGCGAGGCTGCTCGCCACCGGCAAGTCCAGCAGTTCGGCTAGCCGCTCCGGCTCCACCGGCGCGACCAGGAGCTTCGCCGGGGGCAATGCCGCGGCGAACCACGGGACGTCGAGCACGACGGCCTCTTCGACCACCGACCCGTCCGCCGCGCGAACCCGGGCGGGCGCGTCGACGTCGGAAACCTCGACCGGAGCGGCCACCAGCGCCGCGTGCGCGCGAGCGACGAGACCGGGGGTGGGACTGCGGTCCGGGTCGCCGAGGCGGTCGAGGAGATCGGCCACGTCGTCAGCGGTCTCCAGCTCCAGCCCGATGCGGACGCCGACCGCGCGGAGCAGGTCGTCGCTCAGATCCAGGTCCGGTACCGCGTCGTACAGCCCGGCCAGCCCGGTCGCCGACGCCAGCCGCCACGAGCCGGGCGGTTCGCCCGCCAGCAGCGCGTACCGAGCCAGCCACCAGCCGGCGTGACCGTCCGGACTGTGCAGCGCCTGCCACGTCTCCGGGCGCGCCGCGATCAGCCGCAGCGCCTCCGGCCAGGCGTCGTCCGCGACGAGGTCGAGGTCCCGGATGGACACCACCGTGGCCGGCGGCTTCTCGAACGAGTCCCACCAGTGGTCCTCGTCCGGCAGATCGTGGTCGGGTTCGTGCGGTTCCTCGTCGCGGACCACCGCGAACGAGTCCAGCACGCCGGCCGCGACCAGCGTCCCGACCGGCCAGTCTTCGGCGAATTCCTCGTCCAGTACGGAAAGCGCGCCGTCCGGCTCGAACACCTCAGGGTCGATCACGTCCAGCAGCGGCGACGTCGGCAGCACCAGTTCGGCCGCGCGCCGCCAGCCGTCCTCGGCGGGCAACGCGAGGTTGCCCAGCCACTCCGGTGCCTGGTCTCCGCAGTCGGTGACGAGCCGCAGGACCGCGCCGGCCAGGTTCATCCCGTCCAAACCGGACCGGACGTCCGCGACGCTGTGCTCCACCGCGTACCGCAGCTGGTCGGCTTCGAGCAGCTGACGCGCGTCAGCGTGCTTGGCCCCCAACAGTTCCAGCAGTTCGTGCGCCGCTCCCGGGTGCACCAGACGCAGTCCCGGAACATCCACATCGGACAGCAGTTCGCGGAGTTCGCTGCTGCCGTCCACCAGCAACGCCCCGTTGGCGCCGGGCAGGGTGCGCCCGTCCGACAGCGGAACCGGCAACCCCTCCAGCTGCGCCGGGACCAGCGCGTGGCTCTCGACGGCCATCGCCAGCGCCGCGTACAGCTTGCGCCACCACTCCGGCTCGCGCTGGATGCCGTCCAGGGCTTCGAGCACATCCTGGATGGTGAGCAGCCGCACCGAAGCGGGCTTGAGCAGCCGAGCCGCCTCCGTCGTCGCCCACACCAGACCGGGAATGACGTCGGCGAGCAGTTCCGGCAGCCCGTCCAGGTCCAGCACCCGCGCCTGCCGCCCGGACACCAGCTCGCCGTCCACCGCGGAAAGCCAGGGTTGCTCGGCAAGTGCTTGGTACAGCAGGTCTTTCAGCTCAGCATCCACAGTGGACTGCGGGAACCCGGCGACCGGGACCAGCCCCGGCCGGTACTCGGCCGGCACCGCGAGGACCAGGCCGAGATACTCGTCCGCCGCCTTTTCCAGCGCGCCGCGAAGCTCCGCCCCCGGAAGCACTCGCCGCCGCGACGGCTCCAACGGCACGTCGGCGATCAGCCGAGCTGGGAGCGACAAGCCTTCGTCCGTGGGCGTGGGCGCGTGCAGTACGTCGTCGCCCAGTGCTTCGGGCACCCCGTCCGCGTCGACCGGAACCGCCCACGAGCCGTGCTTCAGCCAGCGCCGCGTTCCGTTCGGCGAAGCGATCTCCACGATCTTCTCGCCGCTTCGCGTCCACTTGCGACCGGCTACTTCGGCCTCGGCCAGCCAGGGCAGCGCCAGCAGCAGGTCCTCGATCTCGGCGGCGAACCGGTCCAGCAGGTCCTGGCCGGATTCCTTGAGCGGCAACCGGACCTCGGTGGCGAAACCGGCGTCCGGGGTCTCCGCGATCGGAAACGGCAAGCGCAGCACTGGAACGTCGCCGTCCCGGCCGGACTCCTCGCGCGTGCGCTGCGCCGAGAACGCCACGCCGCCGGTCTCGGACACCACGCGCGGTTCGTCGGTGACGGTCAGCACAGCCGCGAAGCCGACGCCGAACCGCCCGACGGTGCCCTGTTTGGCCGAGGCGCGCAGCGACGCCAGCGACTCGACCCCGGCCGAGTTCAGCGGTGCGCCCGTGTTCGCGAACCGCAGCTCACCGTCCGCAAGAGACACCCGGATCCGGCCGGGTTCCCCGGCGACCTGCGCGGCGTCGGCGGCGTTCTGGGCCAGCTCGACGAAGAGCCGGTCCCGGTACGCGCCGACGCGCAAGTCGCGCTCGGAGTTGGTGTCTTCGGTGAAGCGAGTGGGAGAGTCGCGCCAGGCGGCCAGTACCGCCGCCCGCAGCCGAGCTGTCCCGAAGGGATCCGACAGCCCTTCAGCGACTTCACTCACCGGACGACGTCGTTCCCGCCGCTTCCGCCGATTCAGCCCGCTCGACAGCGGCCGGGGTCTCGTCGGCCGACGCCGGCTCGGCGTCCGCCGAGGTCTCGTCCGCCGGGGTCTCGTCCGCCCGAGCCTCGTCCGCCGGGGTCTCGTCGGCCGACGCCAGCTCGTCATCGGCAGGGGTCTCCGCGACCACGACCTCGGTCTCCACGACCTGGGTCGGCTCGGCGGCGACCGCAGTCTCCTGCTCCGCCGCCGCAGACTCCGCCACCGCAACCGGCTCAACGGCGATCTCCGCCGACTCGGTCGGCTCAGCCGCTTCAGCCGACTCGGCCAACTCCGTGGCGACCACGGCTTCCGTCGCCACCTCTTCCACCGCGACCTCCGCCGCGGTTTCCGATTCGACCTCCGGCGCCGCGACAGTCTCCTCCGCCGCCGCCTCGGCAGCTTCCGCCACCACCGCCGGGTCCACCGCCGCCTCTTCCGAAGCAGCCTCGTCCGAAGCCGGAGCAGCTTCCGGCGCCGTCGTGAAGTCGATCAGCGAATCGTCGTAGACCAGCTCCGCCACCGGAACCGACGACATCACCTCGACCTTGACCTCCGAGTGCGCGCCACACCCGTAAGCCACGTCCACCACATGCCCGTCAGCGGGTGCGATGTCGTTCGTGCACGCGCCGAACGCGCCGCGCATCGAGCCGGCGAGCGGGATGAAGAACCCGCACGTCCCGCAGGACGCGGGGGCGCTGCGCGCCATGTCCGAGCGGGGGCCGAACTCGCCGCTGTGCCAGCGGGCGGCCGCGTCGAGCCGGCCGTAGCGCGAGAGCACCTGCACCCGGCCGAGGCCGACCTCGTGCGCCGCTTCCTCGACCGCCGGGTCGTCCGACTGGAGGTAGGCGGGCGAGAGCCGCGGGTCGTCCTTGTCCGCAGGGAACAGGTCGCCGACGCCGAGATCGCCCGCGCGCACGCGCTGCTCCCAGGGCACCCAAGCCGGCGCGACCAGCGCGTCCGGCCCTGGCTGCAGCACGAGCTCGCTCACTGTGACCGGCTCGTCCGGTCCGGCCGTCGCGACGGTGACCGACCAGCGCCAGCCGCAGTACCCAGGCACCGCTGCCTCGAATTGGTGGGTCGCGGACACGGCGTCCTCGCGCTCCACTCCGACGTGCTCGCCGACCTGTTCCTCGGGTGCGTTCGCCAGCACCGCCTCCCGCGCGACGCCGACGGCGTCCGCGAGCTTCTGGTGGAGAAAGCCGTCGTCCAGGGTCAACAGCAGCGTCATACCCCCAATTGTGCCGCACGCATCCGCGCCGCCCGTGCCAGGCTGTTCCTTGTGCGAACCCTGATCGTCTGGCCGCTGGTGGCTGCCGCCCTGCTCGGCGGCTGCGCGGCCACCCCAGCCGCGCCCGCCCAGCCCGAACAGCTCACGGTCCAGGTGCTCGGAACCCTGCCGCACGACCCGGCCGCGTTCACCGAAGGGCTCGAGTACTCCGGTGCCACGTTGTATGAAAGCCGTGGTCTCGAAGGCCAGTCCGCGCTCACCGCGGGCCCGGCCGGCGGCGCGCCGGCCAAGCAGGTGGCGCTCCCCTCGCCGCTGTTCGCCGAGGGCATCACCGTGCTCGGCCCGAAGCTGTGGCAACTCACCTGGCGCGACGGCATCGCCATCGAACGCGACTCCCAGACGCTCGCCGAGCTGCGCCGGGTCCAGTACGAGGGCGAGGGCTGGGGCCTGTGCCACCAGCCGTCCGGACGGCTGGTGATGAGCAACGGGTCGTCGATGCTCACGTTTCGTGATCCGCAAACGTTTGCGGTCACCGGATCCGTCGATGTCGGCCAGGACCAGCTGAACGAACTCGAGTGCGTCGGCGACACCGTTTACGCGAACGTCTGGCAGACCGGGACCATCCTGCGCATCGACGCGAACACCGGGCGCATCACCGCGAAAATCGACGCGAGCGGGCTCCGCACGCCGACCCGTCCGGGCGAGGACGTGCTGAACGGCATCGCGGCGATCCCCGGCACCGACGAGTTCTTGCTGACCGGGAAGCTCTGGCCGTCGTCGTTCCGCGTGAAGTTCGTCCCCGAAAACCGATAAACCGGCACGTGAGCGGGCGGGGCCGGACCCCGATGAGGCAGGATTGAACCGTGGCACTCTTCGGCTCGCGCTCCGGTTCCGACAGCCCCCTCGGCGGGCAGTCGGGCAAAGGCCACGGCCGGAAGAAGCGCCGGTGGACCCCGGAGCCCGGCGCCGCGCAGGCCCGCTCGTGGCGAGACATCCCGCCGACCCGGGTCGAGCACGCGGTTGACCAGCGCCGACCTGCGGACTACCCGCCCGAACCGCCGCGCGCCCGGCCGGAGCGGATCCCGGCGGAACCGCCGCGCCGTCCCGGGGAACCGCCGCGCTACGCCGCCGAACCGCCGCGCGGCTACCCGGCGGAACCGCCGCCCGGATACTCACCGCCGCGCGGCTACCCCGGACGGCCGGAGCCGCGCAGCTCGTTCTACGACGACGTGCCCCCGTACCCGCCGACCGCCGACGAGGCGCCGACCGGCGCGGTCCCGGCAAACCACCGGCCGCCGCCCGCGCGGGGCGCCCGGCCGTACCCGCCTCGAGAAAATCGCACCGAGCCGGTGCACCCGCGGCCGTTCGACGACCGGCCTGGCAACGCCGGCTACGAGACATACGACACCGGTGGTTACGCGGGCGAACCGCGCGTCGGCGAGGAGCAGGACGACGCGGTGCGCACCACCGCGGTGCCCGGGGCCGTTCCCGGCGCGGGTTCGGTGCCGAAGCTGCCGAAGAAGCTCACCGTCACGCGGGTCGCCGCCCTGCGCAGCAAGCAGCTGAGCGGCCAGGCGATCGGCGCGTTCCAGCGCGCCACCAAGGCAGACGGCGCGGACAAGTCCGGCCTCACCTCGCTGATGTACGCCGTGATGCTGAACTACGCCAGCGACGCCGCGATGGCGGTCGCGCTGGCCAACACGCTGTTCTTCGCCGCCACCAGCGGCGAGAGCAAGGGCAAGGTCGCGCTGTACCTGCTGATCACGATCGCGCCGTTCGCGCTGGTCGCACCGGTGATCGGGCCGGCGCTGGACCGCATTCAGCGCGGCCGCCGGCTCGCGATGTGCGTGTCGTCGGTCGGGCAGGGCCTGATGGCCGTCGTGATGGCGCTGCACTTCGACGACTGGCTGCTGTACCCGGCGGCGCTCGGGATGATGGTGCTGTCGAAGTCGTTCACCGTGCTGAAGGCGGCGATCACGCCGCGCGTGGTGCCGCCGGAGATCACGCTGTCGAAGACCAACGCGCGGATCACCGTGTTCGGCCTGGTCGCCGGTGGCGTGTTCGGCGCTCTGGCGAGCGGCGTGAGCGGCATAACCAACTCGTCGGGCGCGCTCTGGTTCACCGCGGTGATCTGCGTCGCCGCGGCCGTCCAGTCGATGCGGATCCCGGCGTGGGTCGAGGTGACCGAGGGCGAAGTGCCCGCGTCGCTGTCCGCCAGGCCGGAACCGAAGCAGAAGCGGCAGCGCCAGCCGATGGGCAGGCACATCGTGGTCGCCTTGTGGGGCAACGGTTCGGTGCGCGTGCTGACCGGTTTCCTGATGATGTTCGCCGCGTTCGCGGTGAAGGCGCAGACCGAAGGAGCCGGACACAGCGCGTTCACGCAACTGCTGCTGCTCGGCGTGATCGGCGCCGCGGCCGGAGCGGGCGGGTTCGTCGGCAACGCGCTGGGTTCGCGGCTGCACTTCGGTTCAGCGGACCAGGTGATCGTCGGCTGTGTCGCGGCGTGCGCGCTGACCACCCTGGTCGCGACCCTGCTGCCCGGCCTGGCCACCGCGGCGATCGTCGGCCTGATCGGCGCCACGGCGAGCGCGCTGGCGAAGATCAGCCTCGACGCGGTGATCCAGGAAGACCTGCCGGAGCAGTCGCGCGCGTCCGCGTTCGGGCGTTCGGAGACGGTGCTGCAGCTGTCCTGGTGCTTCGGCGGCGCGGTCGGGCTGCTGCTGCCTCCGACGTACTGGATCGGGTTCCTGGTCGTGACGATCCTGCTCGGCGTCGGCCTTGCCCAGACCTACCTGGTCCGCCGCGGCGGCTCCCTGGTGCCCGGGCTGGGCGGCAACCGCCCGCTGCACCCGGAACCGACCGGCAGCTTCCCCGCTCCCGGGGCCGGCCGAGGCCGCCGGTAATCTCGGCACATGCGACGTTCCCGGGTCATCGCCATGCTGGCAGTCGGTGGTTTCGCGGTGGCCGGCTGTTCCGGGCCGGGCCCGTCCGAGGTGACGTTCTACGCCGACGGGCACACCGTGAACGTCACGCCGATCGGCAACTGCGACATCAAGACGGCGGTCTGCGCGGCCAATCCCAGCGCGACCGGCAAGCTGAAGGTGCGGCCCGGCCAGCCGGTGCAGATCTCGGTGCCGAAGGAAATCGCCGAGACGCCGTGGAAGGTGACGGTGCAGTACCTGAACGGCAAGGGCCAGCCTCAGCCGCTGATGGAGGACATCATCACCTCGCGCGACCGGTACGCCTACACCGCGCGGCCGCCGGCCAAGGACGACCAGATCGTGGTGGTCGAGGTCGCGCAGGCGTCAGTGGTCAGCCGCACCGGCGACCCGAACGACGCGGAAGCGGTCACGACCGCGCTGTGGTCGCTGCAGGTCCAGCCCAGCTGACCCCGCTGTCTTGATCCGTTAAGGGCCCCTTGCCGGAATCCAGTTCCCGCAAGGGGCCCTTAACGGAATGTCAGTGGAGCCGGTGCCGGTCGCGGATCAGGGATCGAGGTCCCGGGCGACCGCCCGCATGATCTCCGCGATCTGCTTGGTGTGCTTACGATCCGGGTAGCGGTCGCGTCGCAGGTCCGGCTGGACCTTCAGCTCCAGCAGCTTGATCATGTCCTCGATCAGACCGTGCAGCTCCTCCGCCGGCCGCCGCCGAGCCTCGGCAAGCGACGGCGGCGGGTCCAGCAGCCGGACGGAAAGCGCCTGCGGCCCGCGCCGGCCGTCGGCTACGCCGAACTCGAGCCGCTGCCCGGCCTTCAGGCCCTCGACGCCCTTCGGCAGCGCGGCCTTGCGGATGTAGACGTCGGCACCGCCATCTTGCGTGACGAAACCGAACCCCTTCTCCGTGTCGTACCACTTGACCTTGCCGGTCGGCACTTCCCTCACCAGTCCTTCTGCTTGTGCAGGTCACAACGAACGCGCCCCGGGCGAACCCGAGGCGCGCGTCCGTCAAGCGTATCTCGCCACAGCCGCTGGGGAGAAGCGGATAGTCCGGATATCCTCTTGTCCATGGAAAACGCAGCGAAGCACACCGGCAAACCGATCCTGATGCGGCTCGGCATCGGTTTGTTCGCCATCGGCATGATCGCGGTGGTCACGGTGTTCGTGCTGTTCGCCGCCGGGCTGGAGAACCTGCCGGTCTGGCTGAGCGCGGTGGCCGGAGTGGTCACGCCGATCGGGCTGCTGCTCGGTCTGATCGCGCTGATTCAGGAGGCCCGCGCGGGCAAGCACGGCTGACCTGCGACTTCCCGCCGAGCGGCGGCCGCTCGGCTGCGCCGGACGCGGGAACGGCACCGCCTCCGCTCCCGCGCAGCCAGGTCAGCCGCTACGCCACCGTCCCCACGAACGTCTCCGCGAACCACTCCGGGAACTCGGTCAGCGAAGCGAACACCACGTCCGCCCCTTCCTCCGCCAGTTCCTGCCGCGTGCACGGCCCGGTGGCCACTGCCACCGAAACCGCCCCCGCCGCCCGTGCGCCGCGTACATCGCCGAGGTGGTCGCCCACGTAAGCCCGCGCCCCGAACTCCATCAGCGCGCCGGCCTTGTTCGTGGACCACAGCTCGCCTACCAGCTCGTCCACCTCGAACCCCAGCGCGTCCACGTGCAACTGCGCGTTCGGCCCGTATTTCCCGGTCACCACCAGCGTCCGCCCGCCGACCGCGCGTACCGCCCGCAGCGATTCCGCCGCACCCGGCAGCGCGACCGTGCTGGGCACCACGACCGTCGGGTACAGCTCGCGGAACCGCGCGACGAGTTCGACCAGCCGGTCCTCCGGTGCACCGAACTCGCGCAGGGCCTGGTCCAGGGGCGGGCCGAGGTTCGACGCGAACGCTTCGCCGTCCAGCGGCAGGCCGGTCTCCACGCCCAGCGCGTTCATCACCGCGGCCATGCCCGGCCGTGGATCGATCAAAGTCATGTCGAGGTCGAAGCCCACCGTGATGCCCACCGCCACACGGTAACGGTTCGCTCCGACAATTCCGGCAATGGCTGTACACGTGCACCATCCAGGTAAAGCTGCTTGACACAGAATCATCCTGTGTCAAGCTCGGGGTGTGACCAGCTTCACCGAGCGGACCAAAGCCTCCCTCCGCGAGTCGCTGCTCGACGCGGCCGCGGACCTGCTCCCCGACCACGGCCACCAGGGCCTGCGGATGGCCGACGTGGCCGCCCAGGCCGGGGTCAGCCGGCAGACCGTCTACAACGAGTTCGGCAGCAAGGCGGCGCTCACCCAGGCCGTCGCGTTGCGCACCGCGGCCGAATTCCTCGACGGCATCCGCTGCCGGTTCGAGGCCGCGGAAAACCTGCTCGCGGGCATCCGCGGCGCGGTCGTCTACACGATCGAGCACGCGCGCGAGAACCGGCTGATCGCGGCGGCGCTCGGCACCGAGGCCGGCGAGGATCTGCTGCCCCTGCTGACCTCTCGCGGCGAGCCGATCCTCACCGCGTCCGCCGATCTCGCGGCACAGCAGTACCTCGAGCTGGAGCCCCGGCTCACCACGGAAAACGCTGCGCTGCTCGCCGAAACGGTGGTCCGGCTGTCGCTCAGCCACCTGGTGCTGCCGACGCATTCCGCCGCCGAGGCCGCGGATTCGATCCTCGCGGTGCTCGCCCCCGCCATCGACCAATTCGTCCACAATGGAGTGAAACGAGAGGGCCAGTCATGACCGACACGCTTCCGGAGCTGCGCAGCGGATTCTCCTCGCTGCGCAAGGGCGGGCTGAACTGGGACTCGTTCCCGTTGCGCCTGTTCGTCAAGGGCAACAAGAAGTTCTGGAACCCGGCGGACCTGGACTTCAGCCAGGAACGCGAAGGCTGGGAAAGCCTGACCCCGGAACAACAACGTTCCACCACCTACCTCGTCGCCCAGTTCATCGCGGGCGAAGAGGCGGTCACCGAGGACATCCAGCCGTTCATGCGGGCGATGTCGGCCACCGGCCGGTTCGGCGACGAGATGTACCTGACGCAGTTCTGCTTCGAGGAAGCCAAGCACGTCGAGGTCTTCCGGCGCTGGATGGACGCGGTAGGACTGGACGACGACCTGCACTCCTACGTCGCGGAGAACCCGCACTACCGCAAGCTTTTCTACGAAGAGCTGCCGCAGTCGCTGCGTGCGCTGGAGAACGATCCCAGCCCGCTCAACCAGATCCGCGCGAGCGTCACCTACAACCACGTCATCGAAGGCAGCCTCGCCCTCACCGGCTACTACTCGTGGCAGCTGATCTGCACGCAGAACCAGATCCTGCCGGGCATGCAGGAACTGGTCCGTCGCATCGGCGACGACGAGCGCCGCCACATGGCCTGGGGCACCTTCACCTGCCGACGGCATGTCGCCGCGGACGACGCGATGTGGGACGCGGTCCAGGAGCGGATGGGCGAACTGCTGCCGCACGCACTGGGCATGATCCAGTGGGTGCAGGACCAGTTCGAAGAGGTCCCGTTCGACAACGACCCGGAGGAACTGATCCAGTACGCCGCCGACCGCGCCCAGCGCCGGCTCGGCGCCATCGAATCCGCGCGCGGCACGCCGGTCGAGCAGATCGACCTCGACTACTCGCCGGAACAGCTGGAGGACACCTTCGGCGAAGAGGACGCGAAGGCGCTCGCCGAGGCCGCGGCGGCGGCTTCGGCCTGACCCGGTGCCGGCGGCCGTCCACAGTGGACGGCCGCCGCCCGGTCACGCGTGCTTCTGTGCGGCCGCCTCCTCCAGCCCGAGCAGGGTCACCGCCTGCTGGCGCATTTCGACCTTGCGCACCTTGCCGGTCACCGTCATCGGGAATTCCTCGACGACGTGGAGGTAGCGCGGGATCTTGTAGTGCGCGAGTTTGCCCTGGCAGAACTCGCGCACGGATTCCGCGGTCAGCGGCTGCGCGCCTTCGCGCATCCGGACCCACGCCATCAGTTCCTCGCCGTACTTGACGTCCGGCACGCCGATCACCTGCGCGTCCAGCACGTCCGGGTGGGTGTAGAGGAATTCCTCGATCTCGCGCGGGTAGATGTTCTCGCCGCCGCGGATCACCATGTCCTTGATCCGGCCGGTGATGTTGACGTAGCCCTCGTCGTCCATCACCGCGAGATCACCGGTGTGCATCCAGCGCGCGGCGTCGATCGCTTCGGCGGTCTTCTCCGGTTCCTCCCAGTAGCCGAGCATCACCGAGTAGCCGCGCGTGCACAGCTCGCCGGGGGTGCCCCGGGGCACGGTCAGCCCGGTCTCCGGATCGACCACTTTGGACTCCAGGTGCGGCCCGGTCCGGCCGACGGTGGACACCCGGCGCTCCACCGAATCGTCCGCGCGGGTCTGGGTGGACACCGGCGACGTCTCGGTCATGCCGTAGCAAATGGACACCTCGGTCATCCCCATCCGGTCGATGACCTGCTTCATCACCTCGACCGGGCACGGCGAGCCGGCCATGATGCCGGTGCGCAGCGAGGACAGGTCGAAGGTCTCGAAGTCCGGGTGGTTCAGCTCGGCGATGAACATCGTCGGCACGCCGTAGAGCGAGGTGCAGCGTTCGGCGGCGACCGCGGCGAGGGTGGCCTTCGGGTCGAACGCAGGCGCCGGGATGATCATGGCCGCCCCGCGGCTGGTGCACGCGAGGTTGCCCATCACCATGCCGAAACAGTGGTAGAAGGGCACCGGGATGCAGACCCGGTCCTCCTCGGTGTAGTTGCACAGCTCCCCGACGAAGTAGCCGTTGTTGAGGATGTTGTGGTGGCTGAGGGTGGCGCCCTTGGGGAAGCCAGTGGTGCCGGACGTGTACTGGATGTTGATCGGGTCGTCCGAGGACAGCGCGGCCTGCAGCTGCCGCAGCCGCTCCGGGTCGCCGTCGCGGCCGGACTCCATCAGCGCGGTCCAGGAGCCAGTGCCGAGCAGCACGACCGCCTCGACGCCCGGGCAGTTCGGCCGGACCTCCTCGATCATCGCCGCGTAGTCCGAGGTCTTGAACTGGTCCGCGGCGACCAGCATCCGGATGCCCGCCTGGTTCAGCACGTACTGCAGTTCGTGCGACCGGTAGGCCGGGTTGATGTTGACCAGGATCGCGCCGATCTTCGCCGTCGCGTATTGCAGGAACGTCCACTCCGCCCGGTTGGGCGACCAGATCCCGACGCGGTCGCCCTTGCCGATGCCGGACGCGAGCAGCCCGTGCGCGAGGGTGTCGACCTCGGCGGCCAGTTCACGGTAGCTCCAGCGGGCACCGGCCTCGCAGTCGACGAGCGCGTCCCGATCGCCGAACGCCGCGACCGTGCGATCGAAATTGTCCCCGATCGTGTCGCCAAGGAGAGGGACGGTGGACGTCCCGGAGGCGTAACTGGGCAGAGCTGGGGCGTCAGGCATGGTGCCTCCCGTGGCGGTCTTCTTCGACTGGCCTGAGTCTAAGTCCGATTTCGGACCCCGCCGCCACCCTCGTTGTGGGGTGTCCGCACGTCGCGATCGGCTGATCCCGGTGCGGATTCCGCTACGCTCGGTGCCGGCAGATTCGCGCACGAGGGGACCGGGACGTTGCCAGAGGAATTCTCGCTGAGCTGGACCGAGACCGACGTCGCGGTGCAGCGCAGCGGACTGCCCGCGGCGTGGCATCCATTCGAGATCCGCAGCGCGGGCGCGACGATGACCGAACACAAACGGCTGTCGGAACAGGCGTGGGCGGCGATGCGCGGCCGCGGCCTGGCCGAAGCCGACAAACTCGACCGGGACGTCGAGGCGACGCTGCGCGCCTGGACCAAGCCGGACGTGCTGATCATCGTGCGCGCGGCCGAACTGCCGGCTGGAACAGTGCTGTACCGAGCCTGCATCGGCGAGGGCCTTGGCGTGTTCTCGGAGCAGATCGAAGACGGCATCCGCTTCCGGCAGTCCCGCCCCGAGCGGCTGGTGGACCTGCTGCTGAGCATGTTCCCGGACTACCCGGCACTGCCGGTCCCCCCAGTCGCGATCACCCAGCCCCCGCCGCCGCGGCGCGCGCCCGGCGCGCCGGAGGTACCGCCGAAGCCGTCGAAGCGGGACGTGGACGCGCTGGCCGGATACTCGCAGTGGCCGCTGCACCGGCACGGCACGGTGGAACTCTCGCTGCGTCCCGGCCGAGGCACCCTGCGCCCGGTCTCGACGGCGACCTTCGCAGACACCGACGGCGGCCGGTACCTGACGTTCTCCGACCCCCTGCCGGACGGCGGCTTCCGGCTGCACTTCACGCCGTCCACCGGGGCACATCTGCGGCGGTGGCTGCTGGAGACGATCGAAGAGGGCGTGCGCTGAGAATTCAGGGCTAATCCCCGATGCCGGGTCCCCGCTCGGCGCGGCAGGATCGCTGTCATGGATCCGAGTGCCAGCAGCGTCCAGTTCCATCTGGTCGACGCCTTCACCGACCAGGCGTTTTCCGGCAATCCGGCCGGCGTGGTCGTCCTCGACCGGCCCGCCGAGGCCGCGTGGATGCAGCAAGTCGCCGCCGAGATGAAGCATTCCGAGACGGCCTTCGTGGTCGACGACGGGTCCGCCGTCAAGCCGCTCCGCTGGTTCACCCCGACCGACGAGGTCGCGCTGTGCGGCCACGCCACCATCGCCGTCACGCATGTGCTCGGCGGGCACCAGGTCTACGACACTCTCAGCGGCCAGCTCACCTGCACCAAGGCGGACGGCTGGATCGAGATGGACTTCCCGTCCGACCCGCCCGTCGAGACCGGCGAAGACCTCTCTCACCTGCTCAACGGCACGCCCGCGACCTTCACCGGCCGCGCCCGGGAAAACCTCTTCGCCGAGCTGGAGAGCGCCGAGGCCGTGCGCGATCTGCGGCCCGATCTGGACGCCCTCCGCGCCACCTGGACCGGACGGCTCATCGTCACCGCCGAGGGCGAGGACTTCGTCAGCCGGTTCTTCGGTCCCGGCGTCGGCGTGGACGAGGACCCGGTGACCGGGTCGGCGCATTGTTCGCTGGCCCCGTACTGGGCCGAGCGATCGGGCAAGACGAATCTGGTCGGAACCCAGGTTTCCGCCCGCCAGGGCACGGTCCGAACCGAGATCCGAGGCGACCGCGTGCTGCTGCGCGGGCAGGCCGTCACTGTGGTGAGCGGGGAGTTGTACGTCTGATGCGCTTGATTCTCAACGTCGTCTGGCTGGTGCTGTCCGGATTCTGGATGGCCTTGGGCTATCTGGTCGCCGGCGTTGTCTGCTGCGTCCTGATCGTCACGATTCCGTTCGGCATCGCGTCGTTCCGGATCGCGCACTACGCACTGTGGCCGTTCGGCCGGACCGTGGTCGACCGGCGCGACGCCGGGGTCGGATCGTTCCTGGGCAATGTCATCTGGTTCATTTTCGCCGGATTGTGGCTGAGCATCGGGCACCTGATCAGCGGCGTGCTGTTGTGCATCACGATCATCGGCATCCCGCTCGGGCTGGCGAACTTCAAAATGATCCCGGTGTCGCTGATGCCGCTGGGCAAGGAGATCGTGGAGTTGCGCTGACGCGCGGCACTGGCGGCCGCGTCACCCGAGCGGGCTTTGGCGGAGCCAGCATCCGCCACCGCTCATGGCCGCCCGGCGAACTCGGGTTAATCCTCCGGCTCGAACGGCAGCTTCACGACGAGACAAGGCCCGCCCACGAACAGCCCGCCGTCGATGCCCAGCGCCTTGCCCCCGGCGTAGAGATACGGCCCCTCGATCTGCGTCGGGTGGATCCCCAGCTGGTCGGCGATCACGCTGTGCCCGTGCACGATCCGCGACCCGCCCAGTGCGTCCAGCAGGCGCTGGGCGTTCTCCTCGCCGTCCGGGCCCCGGAAGGCGTACCGGGTGGTCATCCGGCGCCAGATGTCCCACCAGTCCTCGATGTTGCTGCCGGACAGGATCCCGCGCGCGGTCTCGTTGATCGCCTCGATGCTCTCGCCCCAGTCGAGGTACTCGAGGGTGTCCGAGTGCAGCAGCAGGTGGTCCTCGTCGACCGCCGCCAGCGGGCGCTCGGTGAGCCACTCGATGTGCTCGGGGGTCAGCCGGTCCTGATCCGACAGCAGGCCGCCGTTGATCTCCCAGCTGCGGGCGAAGCTGCGCGGGCCGAAGTCGGACGGGACCGGGCGATCGCCGAAGTGGTACATGCCGAGCAGCAGAATTTCGTGGTTGCCGAGCAGCATTTGCACGGATCCACCTGCATCGGCGGCCTGCTCCTGCAGTTCACGCACCAGATCGATCACGCCGACGCCGTCCGGGCCGCGGTCGGTGAAGTCACCGAGGAACCACAGCCGGTCGTCCGCCCCGGTCCACTTGCCGTCGCCGTCGACCAGGCCCTCGGCCCGCAACGCGTCGACGAGGGCGTCGCGGTGCCCGTGGACGTCGCCCACCACATAGACGCTCATTGTTCGACGATATGCCCTGCTCCCGGGCGGTGGCCGGTCAGCCTTCGCCGAACGGGTCGAGCGTTCGCCCGATCAGGTCTGCCACCGAGCCGATCACCTTGGTCGGCCGGTACGGGTAGTTCTCCACCGATTCCTCGTTCGAGATGCCGGTAAGCACGAGGATCGTCTGCAGCCCGGCCTCGATCCCGGAGTGCACGTCGGTGTCCATCCGGTCGCCGATCATCAGCGTGGATTCCGAGTGCGCACCGAGCCGGCGCAGCGCGGACCGCATCATCAGCGGGTTGGGCTTGCCGACGTAATACGGCGAGCGGCCGGTGGCCTTCTCGATCAGCGCGGCGACCGAACCAGTGGCCGGCATCGATCCCTCGACGCTCGGGCCGGTGGCGTCCGGGTTGGTCGCGATGAACTTCGCGCCCTTCTCGATCAGCCGGATCGCGTTGGTGATCGAACTGAAGCTGTAGGTCCGGGTCTCGCCGAGCACCACGTAGTCCGGGTCGCGCTCGGTCAGCACATAGCCGACCTCGTGCAGCGCCGTGGTCAGCCCGGCCTCGCCGATCACGAACGCGGTGCCGTTCGGCCGCTGCGAGTCGAGGAACTTCGCGGTGGCCAGAGCCGAGGTCCAGATCGCTTCCTCGGGGATGTCCAGCCCGGTGCGCTGCAGTCGCGCACGCAGGTCACGCGGGGTGTAGATCGAATTGTTGGTGAGCACCAGGAAGTCGATCTGGTTGTTCCGCAACTCGGCGAGGAACTCGTCCGCGCCGGGAACCAGATGCTCCTCGCGTACCAGGACGCCGTCCATGTCGGAGAGATACGTCCACCGGCCTTCGCTCATGGGCGGAACCTACCACGCGCGCAGGCACGCGAGCTGCCTGCGTGGGCCTCGAAAATGGGCTGCCGCAGTAATTTCCGACGCCGCGATCAGCGACCGCACTCGCCATTGCGGCCGAGTGCATTGTGGACGCACGCCGGACATTTCCCGGGGCCGGCGATCGACCGGCGCAGCGGCAAGAGACAGCGGATTCCGTGGTTGAACCACATCGACGGAAAGTTCCCGCTGGCCGCCGCCGCTGCCGCCCGCCCACAAGGGGCCCTTCACGGACGCAGATTCCCGCAAGGGGCCCCTCACAGACCCAGATTCCCCCAAGGGGCCCCTCACGGACTCAGGGCCCGCGAGCGGGCGGAGCGGGCGCGGGCGCAGGAGCAGGCGCGCCCAGGTCAGGTGGTCGCGGCCGGGTGTACCGCGACGGTCGCGGCCTTCACCGACAACGTCACCGCCGAACCGGGCTCCAGGGCGAGTTCGGCGACCGCGGCCGGGGTGAGGTCGGCGGTCAAGCCGCGCGCCCAGCCGTCGGCCTCAGCGCGGACACGAATCACCGGGCCGTGCGGCTCGATCGCCGCGATCACCGCGTCCGCCGTATTGCGCGGGCTGCCGCGATGCTCGCCGTCGTGCGGATAGACCGCCACGGCGTTCGGCGCGAACACTGCCACCGCGGGCTCCCCCAGCACGACGTCCGGGGTCGGGATACCCGACACCACCTCACCCGAAGCGGTCCGCAGCCCCTCCTCGACCGCAGTGCCGGCGACGAGGTTGAGGCCCGCGATCCGCGCGGTGAACGCCGTCCGTGGTGCCGAAAGCACCGCACGGGTCAGGCCGCGTTCGACGATCCGGCCGTCGTTCATCACCGCGACGTGGTCGGCGAGCGCGAGCGCGTCCAGCGGATCATGCGTGACGAGCACCGTGGTCGGGCCGGTTTTGAGCACCCGCCGCAACAGGCCGCGGATCGCCGGTGCGGCATCGACGTCGAGGGCGGCGAACGGTTCGTCCAGCAGCAGCAGATCCGGTTCGGCCGCCAGCGCACGGGCGATCGCGACGCGCTGCGCCTGTCCGCCGGACAGCTGCCCGGGCCGCCGGTCGGCGAGGTCGGCAGCGTCCACTTCGGCCAGCCAGTGCAGGGCCCGTTCCCGCGCCGCGGTGCGACTGGATCCGGTGGCACGCGGCGAAAAGGCGACGTTGTCCGCTGCCGAGAGGTGCGGGAACAGCAGCGCGTCCTGCGACAGCAGCCCGATCCCGCGGCGGTGCGGCGGGACCCCGGCCAGTTCCCGCCCGGCTACCGTGATCTCCGCCGAGGCCGGCGTGATCAGCCCGGACAGGCAGCCCAGCACGGTCGACTTGCCCGAGCCGTTCGGGCCGAGCAGTGCCAGCACTTTCCCGGTGGGCACGTCGAGCGACACGGACAGTTCGAACGAGCCGCGGACGGCCTCGATCCGGGCGGCAAGGCTCACCGCAAACCGCCTTCCCATGAACGCGGCCGCGCGACGGCGATCACGACGAGCGCCACCACGATCAGCAGCAGGGACAAGGCGACCGCACTGTCGATGTCCACTTCGGCCTGCGTGTAGACCTCCAACGGCAAAGTCCGCGTTACCCCTTCCAGGCTGCCCGCGAACGTGATGGTCGCGCCGAACTCGCCGAGCGCACGAGCGAAGCTCAAGACCACGCCGGAGCCGAGCGCCGGCAGCAGCAACGGCAGCGTCACCCGGCGGAACACCGTCCATGGGCGGGCGCCAAGCGTCGAGGCGACCTGCTCGTAGCGGTCACCCGAACCGCGCAGCGCGCCTTCGAGACTGACCACGAGAAACGGCATCGCGACGAAGGTCTGCGCGATCACCACCGCGGCGGTCGTGAACGGCACCTGCTCGCCGCTCAGCCAAGTGATCAGCATCCCGAGGAAACCTTTGCGGCCCAACAGATACAGCAGGGCCAGTCCGCCGACCACCGGTGGCAGCACGAGCGGCAGCAGCACCACCGAACGCAGCAGCCGGACGCCGCGCACCCGGGACCGGGCCAGCACGACCGCCAGTGGCACGCCGAGCAGCACGCAGGCGAGCGTGGACAGTGCGGCGGTGGTCAGGGAAAGCCGCAACGCGCTCAGCGAGGACGGCGTGACCAGCAGCGACGGCAGCCGGCCGAGGTCAGATCGGACCAGCAGGCCGACCACCGGCAGGACGACGAGCGCGAGCGCGACGACGGCGGGGAACCAGAGGATCAGCGGCACCCGGGCGTGCGGCGACCGATTGTCGGCCGCCGCGCCCGAGCGCGCCTTACTTGCCAGCGCCGAACCCGATCTTGGCCAGCTCGGCCTTGCCCTGCGGGCCGAGGACGAAGTCGGTGAACTGCTTGGCCAGCGCCGCCTGCGGGGCGTTCTTCACGACCGCGATCGGGTACTGGTTGACCGCGCCGGACGCCTCCGGGAAGTCGACCTTGTCCACCTTGCCCGCGGCCGAGGTCGCGTCGGTGACGTACACCAGGCCGGCGTCCGCGTCGCCGGACTGGACCTTGGCCAGCACCTGCTTGACGTTGGTCTCCTCGCTCACCGGCTTGAGCTGGGTGCCGGTGGTCTGCTCGACCTTCTGGGTCGCCGAACCACACGGCACCTGCTGCGCGCACACCACCACGTTGAGGCCTGGCTTGACCAGATCCGCGAAGGTCTTGATGCCCTTCGGGTTGCCCTTGGCGACCGCGATGGCGAGCTTGTTCGTGGCGAACACAGTGGGCTGGCCGTCGAGCACGCCGTCCTGGCTGGCCTTGTCCATGTTCTTCTGGTCGGCCGAGGCGAACACGTCGGCCTTGGCCCCGTTGTCCAGCTTCTGCACCAGCGCCGAGGACCCTTCGTAGTCGAAGGTGACCTTGACGCCCGGGTGCGCGGCCTCGAACTGCTTGCCCAGCGCGTTGAACGACTCGGTGAGCGAGGCGGCGGCGAACACCGTCAGCGTGCCGCTCGACGGAGCCGGGACAGCCGCGGTCCCCGGACCGGAGCCGGTGCTGGGCTCGTCGCTGGAGCTGCAGGCGCCGGCGGTCAGCGCGATCGCCGCGGTTCCGGCGACGGCGAGGGCGAGCTTCTTCATCTGGATCCTTCCGGGGTTTCCACCACGACGGTGGTCGCCTTGACCACGGCGACCGCGAGCACGCCCGGGCGCAGCCCGAGTTCGCGAACCGCCTCGGTGCTCATGAGTGACACGACTCGGTGCGCCCCGCACTGCAGCTCGACCTGAGCCATCACCTTGTCGGCGACGACCTCGGTGACGAGCCCGACGAAGCGATTGCGGGCGGAGCGACCGACCGCCGACGGATCGTCCGGGCCGGCGGCCTGGTTCCGGGCGAACGCGGCGAGCTGGGCACCGTCGACCACCTTGCGGCCGGCGGCGTCGTCAGTGGTGGTCAACTGGCCCGCGCGCACCCACCGGCGGACCGTGTCGTCGCTGACGCCGAGCAGCCGGGCGGCCTCGGACAACCGAAATTGCGGCATGGCCGGAACATTATCTCCGCAGATGCGGAAAAGCCATCCGCGATGCCTATTCTTCGGTAACGCTTCGGCCATTGCGCGCAGATAACCGGCGAACACTTTCCGCTCCTCGGAATCGGGCTCGGCGGACCCTTCCGGCCGGCACTGGATCCGATCCGCGGCAAGGACCTTCACCCACCGCCTGAACTGCGGAAATATCTCGCGAAGTGAGTCATCTCACTGCTCCGCCGCGAAGAGTGCGCCGCCCCGGCGCTCACCGAGAGCGGCGGTACCGGAACCGTGGGCAATTTTCTGGTTTGCGCGAGCCTGCCTTTTCGGCCTGGGCGGGCTATCCTGAGCACAATGACGGCAGTAGATCTCGGGTTTCCTCGTGTCCCCGGCAACCGAGGCACGTCCGGCACGCCCCGGCCCGAGCACCCAGGACTCGTCGATTCCTTCGGCCGGGTCGCGACCGACCTCCGGGTCTCCCTGACCGACCGGTGCAACCTGCGCTGCACCTACTGCATGCCGGCCGAGGGCCTCGACTGGATGCCGAACGACCAGGTGCTCACCGACGACGAGCTGATCCGGCTGATGCGGATCGCGGTCGAAACGCTCGGCGTCACCGACATCCGGCTGACCGGCGGCGAACCGCTCCTGCGACCCGGCCTGGAGCGGATCATCGAGCGGGTCACCGCGCTCGAACCGCGGCCCCGGGTGTCGATGACCACCAACGGGATCGGGCTGGCCAAGCGCGCGCCTGGCCTGGTGGCGGCCGGACTGGACCGGATCAACGTCTCGCTGGACACCATCGACCGCGAGCGGTTCGCCGAGCTGACCCGCCGCGACCGGCTGCCGCACGTGCTGGCCGGGCTGGCCGCCGCGCGCGACGCCGGCCTGTCTCCGGTGAAGGTCAACTCCGTGCTGATGCGCGGATACAACGAGCACGAGGCGGTGCCGCTGCTGCGGTTCTGCCTGGAAGAGGGCTACCACCTGCGGTTCATCGAGCAGATGCCGCTGGACGCGCAGCACGGCTGGAATCGCCGCGACATGATCACCGCCGAGGAGATCCTGGCGATGCTCGGCGAGGAGTTCGAACTGGCCCCGTTCCCGGCCCCGCGCGGCGGCGCGCCCGCCGAACGCTGGCTGGTCGACGGCGGCCCGGGCGACGTCGGCGTGATCGCGTCGGTGACCCGGCCGTTCTGCTCCGCGTGCGAGCGCACCCGGCTGACCGCGGACGGCGCCGTCCGGTCTTGCCTGTTCTCGAACGACGAGACGGACCTGCGCGCCCTCGTGCGCGCGGGCGCGCGCGATGAAGAGGTGGCGGACGCGTGGCGGGCCACGATGTGGGGCAAGCTCGCGGGCCACGAGATCAACGAGGCCGGGTTCGCGCAGCCGATCCGGCCGATGAGCGCGATCGGCGGTTGAGCATGACCATCCCTTCCCCGCCGGCCCCGGCCGCCACCGCGGCGACCTCTTCGTCGATGACGGTCGTCGTCCGGTACTTCGCCTCGGCCCGCGCCGCAGCCGGTACCGAAGAGGAGAAGGTGGAGCTGGCGAACGGCGCCACCGTGGCGAACGCCATCGAGGCGCTGCGGGCGCTGCACCCCGGCGGGCTGTCCCGGGTGCTCGACGCTGCCAGTTTCCTGGTCAACGAGGTCGCGGTGCGCGATCGCGGCCGTGCGCTCAGCGACGGAGCACGGCTGGACGTGCTGCCGCCGTTCGCCGGCGGCTGAATCCGCCCGGTTTGTTCGCCGACAACTGGCTCTGCCCGGTGCCCTCGCCGACGGCGGATGTCCGTGAAGGGCCCTTTCAGGGACTTGGATTCCCTCAAGGGGTCCTTCACGGACCGACCAGCGGACCGTCCGGCGCGCACGACCCGCGGCAAGCTCTAAGTAATGTGCCGTGCACGCTCAGTGACTTTTGCCTGCCGTGCAGCGTCCTGCCAGCCCTCGCGGCCGACCCCTTGCGTTCATCCGCCGTTCTCCCGGCTGAGCGCCGCACAGACCGACTTCCCCGGCCTGTCCGGCCATCTGGTCCGGACCACGCCAAATGGCGGCATACGCGCGCTGAGCGGCCATTACTCTTTATCCCTACTCTCCGAAGCGTTTCGCTCACGGCGTATTCCAGCTGCTCAAAGAACCACTCCAGCTGCAGTGGCGGACTGATCGACGAGTGGTTTAGGGTGCCCGCGCTTAACCGGCGCGAATGGACCCCTGACGCCTTATCGACGTGATCCAAGCCTCACGATCCGTGAAATATCTCGGCAAGAAAACGGGCAGATAACGACGCTCTGACCTGCATAAACAAGGCGATCGAACGAGGTTGCGTGCCGCTACTGTGACGTAGGTCACAGCCCGAATAATTTCCGATCACGGCGCTCATTACGTACCGTCGCTTTTCGGTTGGCCCCGACCAACCAAGCAACACCGGGAATCCGTAGCGCCGAGCCCTGTCCGACGGATCCCGGACCCATACCCCGAGCGAAAGCATTTCCGGACAGGGACGAGGGGACGAAGACAGCGCGTCGTGCGCCGTCCGCGTCAGCCGCCCGGCAACGGGCGGACGGGCTCCCAACCCGACCCGCAGCGAAGCTCGCAGGCGCAGGAATCGAGAAGTTTCAGATGTCTTACCGAGGCAAGCACCGCAAGATGTCCGCTGCCACCCGCACCATCGCCCGTGTCGCAGTCGCGGGTATCGCGGTCGGCGCCCCCCTCGCGATCGCCGCGACCCCCGCGTCGGCGACCAACTGGGACGCCATCGCGCAGTGCGAGAGCGGCGGCAACTGGAGCACCAGCACCGGAAACGGCTACTACGGCGGCCTGCAGTTCACGCAGAGCACCTGGAAGGCCTACGGCGGCACCGGCAGCCCGCAGGGCGCGTCGCGTGACCAGCAGATCGCGGTTGCCGAGCGCGTTCTCCAGGGCCAGGGCATTGGCGCCTGGCCGGTGTGCGGCAAGAAGGGCGGCAGCGCCGCCTCCGCGCACCAGTCGACCCCGAAGCAGAGCACCAAGTCGGTCAAGAAGCAGGTGACCGCTCCGAAGAAGGAGGTCACCCAGCAGGTGGCCGCGGTCGCGGGATCGAACCCGAACGGCGACTACACCGTCGTCGCGGGCGACACACTCTCGAAGATCGCCAAGGAGCACAACATCCAGGGCGGCTACCAGAAGCTGCAGGACCTGAACAAGCAGTACGTGCCGAACGCGAACTTCATCGTCGTCGGCCAGAAGCTCGCCACCAAGTGACCCGAGCCTCCTCGTGAGGCGGGTTCCGGCGCAGCTGCTGCTGTGACTGAACGCCCGAAAGGCCCCACCGCGTCAATCCCCTGGCGGTGGGGCCTTTCGTCGTCTCCAACCTGGTGAGTGGCCGCGCCGGTGAGAACCGGTCCGGCCGCTCCCGAGCGGATCAGGGCGAGTTGACCCATTCGTCGGTGCCGTCGGTGAAGTGCTGGTGCTTCCACACCGGAAGCCGCGCCTTCACCTCGTCGACCAGCTCCGCACACGCGGTGAACGCCTGGCCACGATGCTCGGCGGCGACCGCGCAGGCGAGCGCGACGTCGCCGATCGTCAGCGGACCGACGCGATGGCTCACGGCCACCGCGCGTACGCCCTTCCAGCGCGCCGCCAGGTCCTCGACCACCTCGGCGAGCACGTCCCGCGCCGTCGGGTGGCCTTCGTAAGTCAGATCGCGCACGCCCTTGCCGCCGTCGTGGTCGCGCACCACGCCGGAAAACGTCACCACCGCCCCCGCGGCCTCGTCCTCCACCAGCCGCGCGTGTTCCTCGACCGACAGCGGCTGGTCGCTCACGTCCGCGCGCAGGATCCGGACCGGCGGACCGGCGGGGGCGGCCTCGCGCGGGTGGTCGCCGCCGGCGAGCTGGTCCACCGCGTGGTCCAGGATGTCGGTCAGGACCCGCAAACCGTCCTTCACGCCGCCGCTCGACCCCGGCAGGTTCACCACCAGGGTCCGCCCGGCGACCCCGGCCACGCCGCGGGACAGCACCGCGGTGGGCACTTTCGGCAACCCGGCCGCCCGGATCGCGTCCGCGACGCCGGGCAGCTCGTAGTCGAGCACCGCGCGCGTGACGTCCGGGGTCCGGTCGGTCGGCGAGATGCCGGTGCCGCCGGTCGTCAGGATCACCTGGACGCCGTCCGCCACCGCCGCCCGCAGCGCCAGGCCGACCGGGTCGCCGTCCTCGACGACGACCGGCGCGGGCACCTCGTAGCCCCGCTCAGCCAGCCAGGAGACGAGCACCGGCCCGGTCTTGTCCTCGTAGACGCCTCGCGCGGCGCGATTGGACGCGACGATGACGCGTGCCGTGCTGGTCATGGCCGCTCCCAGGTCCCGGTCTTGCCGCCGTCCTTGCGGATCAGCCGCACGTTGTCGAGCGTCGCCGCCGGGTCGACGGCCTTGATCATGTCGTGCAGGGTGAGCCCGGCGACCGCGACCGCGGTGAGCGCCTCCATCTCGACGCCGGTGACGTCGGTGGTCTTGGCCGTCGCGCTGATGTGCACGGCGGCCCCGTCCAGCTCGAACTCCACCTTGACGCCGGACAGCGCGATCTGGTGGCACAGCGGGATCAGCTCGGGCACCCGCTTGGCGCCCATGATCCCGGCGATCCGCGCGGTCGCCAGCGCGTCGCCCTTGGGCAGGCCGTTGGCGGACAGGAGACCGACCACCTCTTCGGTGGTGTGGACCGTCCCGCCGGCCAGCGCGGTGCGCTTCGACGCCGTCTTCTCCGAGACGTCGACCATCCGGGCGGCGCCGGATTCGTCTACGTGGCTGAGTTCACTCACGACCGCGAGGCTACTGCGCAACTTCGCCCAGAGTCCGTGAAGGGCTCCTTGAGGGAATCTGATTCCTTCAAGGAGCCCTTCACGGATGGAACGAGGCTGGGTCAGCCGGCGCGTTCCGCCCGCACCGCCTTGCGCACCGCTTCCGCGACCGCCGGGGCGACCGCGTTGTCGAACACGCTGGGGACGATGAACGACGCGTTGAGCTTGCCGTTGTCCACCACGTCGGCGATCGCGTCGGAAGCGGCCAGCAGCATGGAATCGTCGATGTTGTTCGCCGCCGCGTCGAGCAGGCCGCGGAATACGCCCGGGAACGCGAGCACGTTGTTGATCTGGTTCGGGAAGTCGCTTCGGCCGGTCGCGACCACCGCGGCGTGCTTCTGCGCCTCCAGCGGGTCGATCTCCGGGTCCGGGTTGGCCAGCGCGAAGACGACCGCGTCGTCCTTCATCGTGGCGACCTGCTCGGCCCCGAACAGGTTCGGGGCGGAGACGCCGATGAAGACGTCCGCGCCGACCAGCGCGTCGTGCAGGGTGCCGGACTGGCGCTCCTTGTTCGTGTGCTCGGCGATCCAGGTCAGGTTCTCGTCGAGGTTGCCGCGGTCCGGGTAGACGATGCCGTCGATGTCGGCCGCCACGATGTCGCCCGGGTTCTTGCGCAGCAGCAGCCGGATGATCGCCGAGCCGGCCGCGCCGACCCCGCTGAGCACGATCTTGCAGTCCTCGATGTTTTTCCCGACCACGCGCAGCGCGTTGCGCAGCGCGGCGACCACCACGATCGCGGTCCCGTGCTGGTCGTCGTGGAACACCGGGATGTCCAGCGATTCGCGCAGCCGCTTCTCGATCTCGAAGCAGCGCGGCGCGGCGATGTCTTCCAGGTTGATGCCCCCGTAAACCGGGGCCAGCGCCTTCGCGATCATGATGATCTCTTCGGTGTCCTGGGTGTCCAGGCAGACCGGCCAGGCGTCGACGCCGGCGAACTTCTTGAACAGCGCCGCCTTGCCTTCCATCACCGGCAGCGCGGCGGCCGGGCCGATGTTGCCGAGGCCGAGCACCGCGGAACCGTCGGTGAGCACCGCGACGGTATTGCGCTTGATGGTCAGCCGGCGCGCGTCCTCCGGGTTCGCGGCGATCGCCTGGCACACGCGGGCGACGCCCGGGGTGTAGGCACGGGAGAGGTCGTCGCGGTTGCGGAGCGCGACCTTGGGGCTGACCTCGATCTTGCCGCCGAGGTGGATCAGGAACGTCCGGTCCGACACCTTGCGCACGCGGACGCCGGGCAGCGTTTCGAGCGCCTGGGTGATGTCCTGCGCGTGGTTCTCCGAGAGCGCGTTGGCGCTGATGTCGACCACGATCATGTCCGCGTGCGACTCGACGACGTCGAACGCCGTCAGCACGCCGCCGACGCGGCCGACCGCGGTGGTCAGGTCGCCCGCGGCCGAGGACGAAGCCGGGGCCTCGACCCGGACGGTGATCGAATACCCGGGACCGGGAACCGGCATGACTCGTACTCCCCGCTGGTGAGGTGGTTCAGACGGGTCCGAATCTAGTCCGGTGACCCGCGCCACCTCACCCCAACCGGGTGACTGACCAGTAACTTCGCGCTCGCGGGCACCCGGCGGAGCGGCTACCCGCGAGCGGACGCAGGTCAGCGGTTGATCTCGGTCTCCGGGTGCGTGTAGGGCACCGTGTCGAGCGGGAAGGTCACATCGCCGAAGGGCGAAAGCGCGCCCTGCCGGTCCGAGGACAGCTCGGTGACCGGGTGCTCGCCCGGCTCGCCCGGCCAAGTGGGGTCGATGCCCTTGGTCTTTTCGCCCTTCGCCACTGCTTCCTCCGAGGCCCTCGTCCGGCTAACTCGCACACAGTCTGCCTGAACGCCGGACGTGCGCGCGCACCCGCCCGGTATCCTGGACGTCTATGCCCGCGACCTCCCTGGCGGACTGGCTGCGTGCGGAGTCCGACGACGCGCTCGCCGAGCTGCTGCGCACGCGGCGCGATCTGTCCACGCCGCCCCCGTCCGACACCACCGTGCTCGCCACCCGCGCCGGCACGCCGGGGTCGGTCGCACGAGCCTGCGAAGACCTGGACACGTTCACCCTGGCGGTGCTCGACGCACTGCTGGTGGCCGGCGCCGACACCGATCCGGTGCCGTCGTCCGCGGTGACCGCGCTGATCGGCCGCGACATCGACGCCCCGCTCGCCCGGCTGCGGTCCCGGATCCTCGTCTGGGGGTCCGCCGAGGAGCTGCGCGTGCCGCCGGCCGCCCGGGACGCGCTCGGCCCCTACCCGGCCGGGCTCGGTGCCTCGTCACCCGCGCTGGCCGCCACCGACATAGACGCCCGGCTCGCCGAGGTCGGCGACGACGAGCGGGCCGTGCTCACCGCACTGGCGGCCGGCCCGCCGATCGGCCGCACCCGCGACGCGAGCTTCGACGTCTCGCTGTCCGACGCGGCGACCCCAGTGCAGAAGCTGCTCGCCCGCGGCCTGCTGCTGCGGCGCGACGACCAGACGGTCGAGCTCCCCCGCGAACTCGGCCTCCTGCTGCGCGGCGGCCTCGCCTTCGATCCCTCGGCGCTGACCGAACCCGAGCTGCCGGTCAATCCACATCGGACGGACACTGTGGACACCACGGCGGCCGGCGAGGCGATGGAACTGCTGCGGCAGACGGAATCGCTGCTGCGCGCCTGGTCGGACTCGCCGCCTCCGGTGCTCAAGTCCGGCGGGCTCGGCGTACGCGAGCTGAAGAAGCTGGCCAAGGATCTCGAAGTGGACGAGACCCGGGCGACCTTGCTCGCCGAACTGGTCGTCGGCGCGGGACTCGTCGCGGACAGCGAAAACACCGCTCCCGAGTGGGTGCCGACGATGCTGACCGACAGCTGGCTCGCGTCGCCGTCGGTGCAACGCTGGATGACGCTGGCGCAAGCCTGGCTGGAACTGCCGCGCCTGCCCGGCCTGGCCGGCGGACGGGACGCGAAAGACAAGCCGATCGCTCCGCTGTCCGAGGAACTTCGCCGTCCGCTCGCCCCCGTCTCCCGGCGGCGAGTGCTGCTCGCGCTGGCCGAACTGAACCCGGGCACCGGCGTGAAAAGCCCGGACGAACTGGTTGCCGTGCTGGCTTGGCGCGCCCCTCGCCGAGGCGGCCGGCTGCGCGACGAGACCGTGCGCTGGACCATGAACGAGGCCACCGCGCTGGGCCTGATCGGGTTGGGCAGCCTCACCACCGCGACCCGGCTGCTGCTGGAAGAGGACCGCACCGGCGCCGTCGAAGCAATGCACGACGCCCTGCCCGCGCCGATCGGTCACGTGCTGGTGCAAGCCGACCTCACCGTGGTCGCACCCGGCCCGTTGGAACCCGAGCTGGCGGCGGAGATGGCCGCGGTCGCGAATGTCGAATCCGCTGGCCACGCAACGGTTTACCGCATCACCGAGCAGTCCGTCCGCCGCGCACTGGACACTGGCCGAACCGCCGACGAACTGCACGCGATGTTCCGCGACAAGTCGGCGACCCCGGTACCGCAGGGGCTGACCTACCTGATCGACGACGTAGCCCGCCGCCACGGCCGCCTCCGCGGCGGTGCCGCGGGTTCGTTCCTGCGCTGCGACGACGAGGCCCTGCTTGCCGAAGTACTCGCCCACCCGGTAGCCGCGGAGTACGACTTACGCCTGATCGCGCCGACGGTCCTGATCAGCTCCGCGCCGCTCGGCGAAGTACTGGAAGCCTTGCGCAGCGCGGGTTTCGCCCCTGCCGCGGAAGGCCCGGACGGCCGCGTCGTAGATCTGCGCCCCACCGGACGACGGCTTCCCGCACGAGCCCGAGCAGCGCGCCCGCGCGCAGGCGAACAGGCAGTGCTGACCGACGAACAGACCGCACGAATCGTGTCGAACCTGCGCGCGGGCGATCAAGCGGCCGCACGACGACGCGGGTCGACCGTCCGCGCACCAGGCGGCGGCGGTGCCGACACCACCGCGACCCTGGACCTGCTTTCCCGCGCCACACTGGAACAACGGGAAGTGTGGATCGGGTTCGTGGACTCCCGGGGCACGGCCAGTCAACGGGTAGTACGCCCGATGCGAGTCGGCGGCGGCGTCCTGGAAGGCGCCAACAACGAGCGGTACCCGTTGCACCGCATCACTTCCGCCGCGCTCGTCGAAGACTGACCGGGCGACCGTCCTTCACGACATCAAGAACCCGGCTCAGAGCCGCCGCAGCCCCTGCAAAACCCGCTCCATGAACTCCCGCGAAGACCGATCCCCCAGGATCAGCTCAGTCTGGTGCAGCAGCACCAGTCCGATATCCGCCATGTCCCCCACCAGCACCTTCACCACGCCCAACGGCAAGTGCAGGTGCGCGGCGATCTCCGCGACCGACCGGGTTTCCAGGCAAAGATCGCAAATCCGCCGATGCTCGATCGAGCGCACTCCGCGATACCGACGGCCTTCGTCGCTGGTGGAAACCAACGCCTCCAGCGCGAGGTTGTGGTCCGACCGGGTCCGTCCACGAGTGCGCGCGTACGGCCGCACCCGAGACTTGGTCGGCTGCGTCGGCGGCTCGGGTCGAACCGGCTCCGGCACCGGCTCCGATTCCGTCCCGGACCAGAACTGATCCAGGTCGGACGCCCCCGCGGCGGGCTCGCCGTCGGCGTACCGCTCCTCCGCATAGGCGTTTCGAGACTCCGCGGAGAACCGGTCCGTCTCGTACGGATCCTCCAGCGCGTGCCGGCTGCGCCGCTCCTCGTCGGCCGGCCGCCGCTGATACGCCGACCCCTCCGGCACCGCCCGATCCTCCGGACCCGGCGACCCGGCGTACTCGTCGAACGAATACGGGTCACGCACCGCCGGCTGACCTGCCGAAGCCGCCGGCGCGGGTTCCTCCCAGTAACCGGACTCGCCGTCCTCGACCCACTCGTACCCGTCGTCCCACGACTCTTCCCGCACCGGAGCGGGCGGCGGCAGCACCGGCGCGACCGGCCGCGGCGCCACCGGGGCCGGAGCCTGGGCCGCCCGCGAAGCCGGCGGAGGAACGGGCCGAGCCGGAGGCGGAGCGGCCGGACGCGGCTGCCGGTGCGGCAACCGAACGCCCAACGTGCTCATGTCGAAGCGGCTGGGCGAGTCGAACGACTCGCGTTCCGTCCCTTTGTGCAAGGCGTCCCAGGCGCCGGTCTCCTGTTCGCCGAATCCGGAGATCTTCATCCGCTACCCCAGCACCCCGCCGCCCTGCAGCTGCGCGCGCAGCTCCGGCGTGATCTGTTCGCCGACCCGTTCGACCAGCAACGTCATCTCGTAAGCCACCGTTCCGATGTCGCAGGTGGGTGCGGCCAGCACCGCGAGGCTGGACCCGTCGGAGACCGACATCAGGAACAGGTACCCGAGTTCCATCTCCACCACGGTCTGGTTCACGCCGCCCGCCTCGAAGCAGCGCGCCGCCCCCTGGGTCAGGCTGACCAGCCCGGACGCCACCGCCGACAGCTGCTCGGCCCGGTCCTGCGGCAGTCCCTCCGACGGCGCGAGCATCAGGCCGTCCGCCGACACCAGCACGGCGTGCGCCGCGCCCGGGACCCGGCGCACGAAATCCGAGATCAGCCAGCTGAACGTGCCCTGGTCCGCTGACCGGCCGGAATCGGTCACTGTCCCTCCAAGCTGTCGAACGCTGCCGTGCGTCCGCTCCTCCCGGCAGGCCGTGGGGCCTGGCCGCGAGGCGGAGACGCCGCTCCAGCGTATTCACGCGCCCGGTCGTGTCGAGCGTGCGTCCGGGCACCGTACGTGTCTGCCGGTGGCGACAACGCGCGAACGCATGCACAACCACGCATTCGCGGGTCACTCGGTGGTGGCAACGGGCACCGTGCGCAGTGGGATGTCCGCGCAGGTCACCGCTGGTCCGGCGGCCGATCGGGCTCGCCGGCGCCCCTCGGCAGGGGCAGAGCTCCACGGTCTGCCCCCGGTCGGCGGCACCACTGCCCGAAGCGGGTGAAGCCGGTGGAGTTCACTCCAACGGCCGCACCCGCGCCGGGGGCGGGGGACGGGAAGACTGGGTCTGCGGTTCCTCCTTCGCGGAAGGCGGCGGGGACCGCGGGCGGGGGCTAGCCCGCCCGCAAAGCCGTGTCGTGCGCGATCGCGTGCTGCACGACCGAGATCAGCACCTGCTTCGCCGATTCCCGCTCCCGCGCGTCGCACGCCATGATCGGCACCGACGGCGAGATGGTGAGCGCGTGCCGCACGTCCTCGATCTGGTGGTGCAGCAGCCGGTCGAAGCAGTTAATCGCCACGACGTAGGGCAGCTTCCGGTTCTCGAAGAAGTCGATCGAGGGGAACGCGTCGGCCAGCCGGCGCGTGTCCACCAGCACGACCGCGCCGATCGCGCCGACCGCGAGGTCGTCCCACATGAACCAGAACCGGTGCTGCCCCGGCGTACCGAACACGTACAGCACGAGGTCCGAGTCGAGCGAAAGCCGGCCGAAGTCCATCGCCACCGTGGTGGTCGACTTGTTCGGCGTGGCCGACGTGTCGTCGTGGCCAACGCTGGCCTCGGTCATCATGGCCTCGGTGGTCAGCGGGTCGATCTCGGAGATCGCCCCGACCAGCGTCGTCTTGCCCGAACCGAACCCGCCCGCGACCACGATCTTGGCCGACGAGGTCGGACCTGCTTGCGGCGTGTTCGCGTCGGAGTCAAATTCTCCGAAGCCCACTGAGCACCCTTTCCATGAACTCGATACTGGGGCGGTCGCCCGAATTCTTGCTGCTGCTCGTGTGCACGAGCACCAGGCCGAGGCCCGCCACGTCACCAATCAGCACCCGCACCACGCCGAGCGGCAACCGCAGCAGCGCGGCCACCTCGGCGACCGACCGGGTGTCCAGGCACAGGTCGCAGATCGACCGGTGCTCCGGCACGCGGACCCGGTCGAGCACCCGGCCCTGCTCGCTGGTCGACACCAGCGCCTCGATCGCGAGGTCGTAGGTCGGTTTCGTGCGGCCGCGGGTGCGGAAGTAAGGACGGACGAGGCCGGAGGTCTCCACCTCGGCCGGCTCGTCCACGTACTCGCCCGCCGCCTGCGCCGGCAGAGCGGCGGCCAGGTCGTTCGACGACGGCCCGCCGTCCCGTTCGGCACTGAACGCGGCGAACTCGGCCGAGTCGTACAGCGGTCCGCTCGCCCCGCCGAACAGTTCCGCGCCGGGGCCGCCGAGCAGCCGTTCGCGGTACCCGGGCATCGCGGTGATGCCCGGCTGTTGTCCGGCGTTGGAGTCGGTCAGCCAGTTCGGCGGTTCGCGCACCGGTTCGGAATCCGCGGCCCGGACCTCCCGGGAACGCCATTCGCGGTCGACCCGGTCCCGGAAGGACTTCCAGTCCTCCCGGCTCTGGTCTCGATCGCCCCAGCCTCCGGTGTGCTCGTCACCGAGCCGGCCATCGCCGCGCAAGCGCCCGTCGTCCACGGTTTACTCCTGTAGTCCTAGGTCCGCCTAGCGACGGACCGCAGCGCCCTGCAGTTGTGCCCGCATCTCCGGTGTCAGCTGCTGACCGACCCGTTCGACCAGCAGCGTCATTTCGTACACCACCAAGCCGATGTCGCTCTCCGGCGAGCCCAGCACCGCGAGGCACGAGCCGTCGGACACCGACATCAAGAAGAGGAATCCGTTCGCCATCTCGACCACGGTCTGCGCGACCGGGCCGCCTTCGAAGACCTTCGCCGCGCCGCGCGCGAGGCTGGTCAGCCCCGAGGCGACGGCCGCGAGCTGGTCCGCCCGGTCCTTCGGCAGCCCGCGCGAAGACGCGAGCAGCAGAC
The DNA here is from genome assembly GCF_000383915.1 of Amycolatopsis benzoatilytica AK 16/65. Lineage (NCBI taxonomy): Bacteria > Bacillati > Actinomycetota > Actinomycetes > Pseudonocardiales > Pseudonocardiaceae > Amycolatopsis > Amycolatopsis benzoatilytica. The sequence goes on along the minus strand of NZ_KB912942.1, from coordinate 7,912,689 downwards.
CGTCCGCCGAGACGACCACCGCGTGCGCCGCACCGGGCACTCGGTGGACGAAGTCCGTGATCAGCCATGCGAAGCTGCCCGCCGCGGTGGCGCCGACCTGCCTGCCGTTCGGCTGCACCGAGCCGCCTCCCGGCTGCACTCCCGCCCGTGTCACTCTCGCTCCTCACTGCTGTCGCTCACATACCCGGCCCCGGTGACGCGAACCCCGTCCTCGTCGAGCCGGGCTTCCGGCGGCCGCTCCTTCAGCGCATGCCGTCCGGACTTGTACCCACGCTGGAAGCTTGCCATCCGGCTGCGGGCAGCCGTCGCCGAGCGGGTGATCGCACCCGTTCCGGGCATTCCGGAGGTCGCGTCGGTGAACGAGTTCTGCTGCGCCGGTTCCGGCGCGTTGCCGATCGAGCCCGGGACCAGATACGCGTTCGGCACGCGCTTGGGCAGCCCGGCGGAGGTCATCTCCTCGTTCTTGGACTCCAGCAGCGACTGCGCCGCCTGCCAGCCCTCGTCGGAGACGCTGTGCCAGCTGTCGTCCGGTTCGTCCGTGCCGGGGTAGAGCGGGGTCGACTCGACCGGAGCCGCCTTCGCCGCCGGTTCGGGCCGGGACACCGGCTCGGTCGCCAGGTCGGACCCGTTCGCTTCGGCGGTCAGATCGGCCCCGTTCGCCTCGGCGGCCGGGGCCTCGGGCGCGGCCGCGGATTCCGCCGAGGCGCCAGTGTCGCCGTCTTCGCCCTCGCTGAACCAGCGCGACAGCACCGACTGGTAGATCGGCAGCCGCCGGGTCGGAACGTCGTCCTCGAGCGCCGCGGAAGCGTCGGGTTCGGCTGGCGTTTCCTTCGGCGCTTCCGGCGCGACGTACCTCGGCTCGCGCTTCGGCAACGCCAGCGGCGCGAACTCGGTCTGCGTAAGGCTCGCGCCGTCGCCGTTGGTGTCCCGGGTGAGCGGGGCGAGGTCCTCGGCGGTCGGCCAGGCCGGCACCTCCGAAGCCGGCACCGCCGGGCTCAGGAACGGGCCGGCCGCGCGGTTGCCCGCCACCAGGTCGTCCAGGCTGATCGGCTGGTCGAGCGGGACCAGTCCGCCGTTCTCGGCCGCACCGGCGGCCGACGCGGGCGAGCCGATCGCCTCGGTCAGCTCCGCCGCGGCGGGCGGCGGGGTGATCGGCGGCAGCGGTTCCGGCTCGCGGTTCAGCGGCGGCAGGCTCGGGTGCGAGATCTCGTTGCGGTTCGGTGGCGGCGGGGTGTGCCGCAGCGCCGGCGGGGTCGCCGCCCGGACCTGGGTGAGCAGCTCCATCGGAACCACGACCCGGGCGATCACGCCGCCCTCGATGTCCTCGTTCTCGCGCAGCCGCACCTCGATGCCGTGGCGCTGGGCCAGCCGCGCGACCACGTACAGACCCATCCGCCGGGTCACCGACACGTCCAGGTCCGGCGGGTCGGCGAGGCGCTCGTTGACCTCGGCGAGGCGTTCCTCGCTCATCCCGACGCCGTGGTCGGTGACCTGGATCGCCAGCGCCTTCTTGCGGGTGATGACCGCGCGGACGGTGATCTTGGTTTCCGGCTCGGAGAAGTACGTCGCGTTGTCGAGCAGCTCGGCGAGCACGTGCACGAGGTCGTGGATCGCCAGGCCCTGCACCGCGACCTCGGGCACGATGCCGATCTCGATCCGGGCGTACTGCTCGATCTCCGACACCGCCGCGCCGATGACGTCGGCCGCGGGCACCGGCTTGGGCACCGACTTCGCCAGGCCGGCGCCCGAGAGCACCAGCAGCGACTCGCCGTTGCGGCGGAGCCGGGTGGCCAGGTGGTCGAGCTCGAACAGGCTGGCGAGATGGTCCGGGTCCTGCTCGTCGGCCTCGAGCCGGTCGATGACGCCGAGCTGGCGTTCCACCAGCCGCTGCGAACGCCGGGAGAGGTTCACGAAGATGCCGTTGACGTTCTCGCGCAGCAGCGCCTGCTCGGCGGCCATCTTGACGGCCTGCTCGTGGACCACGTCGAACGAGCGCGCCACTTCGCCGATCTCGTCGCGAGAGTCGACCGGCACCGGTGCGACCGCCTTCTTCGAGGCGTTGACCGGGTCCGGGTCGTCCAGGATCGCCTGCACGGTTTCCGGCAGCCGGGTGTAGGCGACGTCCAGCGCGGTCTTCCGCAGCACCCGCAGCGGGCGCAGCATGAGCCGGGCGATGACGAGCATCAGCATCAGCGCGGCGATCAGCGCGGCGAGCACCACGACCCCGGCGACCCAGGCCGAGCGGACCGCGTTGCTGGCCAGGCTGTCGGCCTGGGCGCGCATCTGGCTCAGCAGCGACGCCTCGACCGCACGGAGCTTGTCGGCGGCGACCGCGGAGTCCTGGCCGAGCCCGGTCGGCTCGATGTTCAGCGGCTTGTTCTGCTGGGCGGAGGCGAACGCCTGGGTCTGCAGCCGGCGCCGTTCGTCGACCTCGGGACCGGAGTAGGTGTCGTTGTACAGCTGCACCTGGTCGGGCGTGGCGTTGGTGAGGAAGGCGCTGATCTGCGCGTCGCCACTGGCCTCGGCGGCTCGGGTCTCGTCGAGGAGGTTGCCGGGGAAGTCGTTGCGGAACGCGGCGATCTGCAGCGCGGAGTCGCCGCGGAGGATGTATTCCTTCGCCTCGCTGATCGCCTGGGTGCTGTTGCCGACCCGGAGCAGGTCCCGGTCGGTGGTGGCGGTGGTGACCTCGCGGCCGAGCTGGATCAGCGCGTCGAGCACCGAGGAGTAGGTGTCGAGGATCGCGCGGTCGGAGTAGCCGTTGGCCATCGCCTCGCGCAGCGGGCGCAGCGCGTCGAGGCGCTGGAGGCCGTGCGCGTACCGGTCGCTGGCGGCCTGGTCGGTGCTGTCCAGGTTGACCGCGGCGTTGCGCAGTTCGTCCACGTCGTGGTCGACCTTGGCGATCTGCGCGTCGAGGCCGGTTTGGCGCAGCGGGTCGTTCGACGAGACCCGGATGACCGCCAGTGCGCGCTCGCGCTGCAGGTCGTGCACGACCGCGGTGACCTTCTCGGCGAACGCGACCTGGTCGGCGGTGTGGCCCAGGTCGACCGCTGAGCGCACGTTGCCGACCACTTGCAGAACACCGAGCACGAGCGCGGTCAGCGTGGGGATGATGAGGATGAGGGCGAGCTTGGAGCGCAACCGCCAGTTGGCGAGAGCCAGCCAGGACCGCTGCCGCGGGCTGGCCGGATTCTGCTCGGCGGGAGCCTCCGCCGCGCCCGGGGTCTCTCCGTTCGGCACCGCCGCACCACCAAAGCCGTCCGGACCCGATGAGCCCGCTGATTCCGAACCTGCCGTGCTCCTGGCCACTACGCGCACGCTCCCGGCAGGTGGTCCATGACCAGATCGGCCTGGACCGCTGACCGAGCCGTTACACCCTTACGGGTGAAAAGATCGACTTCCTGGCGCGGTCGCTCGCCGCCTCGGGCGCGGAATCGGTTCAGGTCTGGCATGACGTTCGGTCCCCGCACGTGGTCGATCTTGTGGTCCGTTCGGCCGAGGCCACCCACCGCTGACTCGGCGCCTGCGGTTGCGGAGTGCCTTTTTCCCAAGGCTTGCTCTCACTACATCGGTGGTCCACACCCTCACACTGCAGCGCAGAGGGTAGCGAACGCTTGGCCGATTTGTAACCCTCCAGAAGTTGCCCACGGAGCACCCGGGCAGCCGATCAAGGCATCGAGGGCACCCACGCGACGTCCTCAAACCCCCGTGCACCTGGAGATTCGATCACCTGATCGAGTGACAAGCAACACTTCTGAATCGTATATGAACACCCATTGTGAGTGATCGACTGGTTTCTCTACAGTAGCCGCGTGACTCCGGACAATGAGCCACCTTCCCCCCGCGTCCATCCCAGACGCGGGCCCATTTGCTAGGAGCGACCTTGTTTGATGAAGCAGCGAGCAGCCGCCGCACCTACGGCAGGCGCGGATTCCTGTCGCTCGCGATGGCCGGCGGTGTCGCGATGACCGCGAGCGGATGCGGTCTGCTCGGCGGATCGGACGATTCGGGCAGCACGAGCGGCGGCTCGGGGGTGGAGAAGGCCAAGATCAAGGTGTCGATCATGCCGACCATCGACCTGGCTCCCTTCCACCTCGCGGTGCAGAACGGCTACTTCAAGAACGAGGGTCTCGAGGTCGAAACGGTCGACGCGGCCAGCGGTGACGCTTCGCTGACGAAGCTGATCGGCGGCGAGGTGGACATCGCCTACTCCAGCTACACGCCGTTCTTCATCGCCAAGAGCAAGAACATCGGCGACATCAAGCTGGTCGCCGACTGCTCCTCGGCCGGCCCCAAGAGCACCGAGATTGTGGCCCTGCCGGGCGGCCCGGTGAAGAGCGTGCACGACCTCGAGCACAAGAAGATCGCGATCACCGCGACCAACACCATTTGCGACACCCTGACCAAGTCGGTCATGCGTGACAACGGTGCGGACTTCTCCACCGTCACCTGGGTTTCGATGAAGTTCCCGGACATCGGGTCCGCGGTCAAGCGCGGCGACGTGGACGCTGGCTTCCTCACCGAGCCGTTCATCACCCAGTCGGCGAAGGTCAACGGCACGGTCGAGGTCATCGACACCGCGTCCGGCGGCACCAAGGACTTCCCGACCGCGGGCTTCGGCTCGCTCGGCAAGTTCACCGACGCGAACCCGAAGACGGTCGCGGCGTTCCAGCGCGCGATGGTCAAGGCCACCAAGGACGCCGCCGACCGGTCCAAGATCGAGCCGCTGATGGTCCAGTTCTCCAAGGTGGACGCCCAGACCGCGAAGCTCACCACGCTGCTGACCTTCCAGTCCACTCTGGACGCCCGGCGCATCCAGCGGGTGCCGGACCTGTTGCAGCAGTTCAACTCGATCCCGTCGAAGATCGACGTCGCGTCGATGATCGTCCCGCAGGTCAGCGCTTCCTGACGTGCGGATTCTCCGGAACCTGACCGGCCTGCTCGGCTTCCTCCTGATCTGGGAGGCGGTCGTGCGGGCCGGCCTGATCGACAAGAACGACCTGCCCCCGCCGACCGTGGTGTTCGCCCGGATCGGCCAGTTGCTCGGCGACGTCGAGTTCGTCCGCGACGCGATCGCCTCGGTGCTCGCCTGGATGATCGCGCTGCTGATCTCGATCGCCATCGCGGTGCCGGCCGGCCTGCTGCTCGGCAGTGTGCCGTGGCTGCGCGACGCGACCAAGTCGATCGTCGAATTCCTCCGGCCGATCCCGTCGGTCGCGCTGATCCCGTTGGTACTGCTGGTGATCGGCGGCGGACCGGAAGCGAAGATCACCCTCGCCGTATACGCCGCGGTGTGGCCGATCCTGTTCAACACCATCTACGCGCTCGCCGAGATCGACCCGCTGCTGCTGGAAACCGCGCGCACCTACGGCACCCCGCGCTCGCGCGTGCTGACCTCGGTCGCGCTGCCGCACGCCGCCCCGTTCGTGTTCACCGGAATCCGGCTGTCCGCCGCGATTTCGCTGATCCTGGTGATCAGCACCGAATTCCTGGCCGGCGCGAAGCTCGGCATCGGGCAGTTCGTGCTGGAAGCCAGCTCCGGACCGGGCCGGATGGACCTCGTGCTCGCCGGCACGGTGATCGCCGGGATCCTCGGCTACCTCGTCAACGAGGGGCTGGAGCGGCTCGGCAACCGGCTGTTCCGATGGAACGCCGCCGCTGAAGGAGCCGCCGCGTGAGTGTGGTCGTGAAGCCGTCCGCGGTACCCGGCCGGGTGAGCCGCGGACTCAGCGGGTTCGCCCGCAAATGGCTGCTGTTCGTCGTTCTCGTGGTGCTGTGGGAGATCGCCGCCCGGCTGGCCGGGAGCCCGTTCTTCCCGCCGCCGACGCAGATCCTCGGCGCGGCCGGGAAGCTGTGGTTCACCGGACCGGCGGCACACCTGTTCCTCGGCGACCCGGTATTCGACCACATCCTGCCGAGCCTCGCCCGGATCCTCGGCGGCTGGCTGCTCTCGGTGCTGATCGGCGTCGCGCTGGGCACCGCGCTGGGCCGTTCGCGGACCGGGATGGACTATGTCGGGCCGCTGTTCGCGTTCTTCCGCGCCATCCCGCCGCCCGCGCTGGTGCCGGTGTTCATCGTGCTGTTCGGCATCGGGCCGGGCATGCAGGTGGCCACGATCATCTTCGGTTCGGTGTGGCCGGTGCTGCTGAACACGGTGGACGGGGTCCGCTCGGTCGACCAGGTCAAGGTGGAGACGGCGCGTGCGTTCCGCACTCCGAAGCGGTACTGGATCGGGCTGGTCGTGCTGCCCGCGGCGCTGCCGAAGATCTTCGCCGGGCTGCGGCTGTCACTCTCGATCGCGCTGATCCTGATGGCGATCTCCGAGCTGGTCGGCGCTCTCAACGGCATCGGCTACGCGTTGATCGCCGCCCAGCGCGCGTACGACTTCGACCAGATGTGGGCGTGGATCGTGCTGCTGGGCATCCTCGGATACGGGTTCAACGCCGCGTTGCTGGGCATCGAGCGCCGGGTGCTCGGCTGGCAGCCCGGCCGGAACCGGAACTAGGAAGGTTTCCCGTTATGTCGACCATGCTCGAGGTCTCCGGCCTCAGCCACCGCTACGGCAGCGGCGACTCCGCACACGTCGCGGTGAACGACCTGTCGTTCACGGTGGAGACCGGGCAGCTGGCGTGCATCGTCGGCCCGTCCGGTTGCGGCAAGTCCACCCTGCTGCGCGCGATCGCCGGCCTGATCCCGCCGACCGGCGGCACGGTGAGCCTGCACGGCGACCGGGTCACCTCGGTGCCAGACGATCTGGCTGTGGTGTTCCAGGACTACAGCCGGTCGCTGTTCCCGTGGCTGTCGGTCGCGAAGAACGTCGAATTCCCGTTGCGCTGGAGCAAACTCGACAAGGCGACCCGGCGCGCCCGGGCCGCCGAGGCGCTGGAAGCGGTCGGCCTGTCCGCCGCGGCGGGCAAGTATCCGTGGCAGCTGTCCGGCGGCATGCAGCAGCGGGTGTCGATCGCGCGGGCGCTGGCGAGCCGTCCGGCGCTGCTGCTGATGGACGAGCCGTTCGCGTCGGTGGACGCGCAGACCCGGTTCGAACTGGAGGACCTGCTGCGCCGGGTGCAGGTCGAACAGGGCACCACGGTGCTGCTGGTGACGCACGACATCGACGAGAGCGTGTACCTGGGCGACCGGGTGCTCGTGCTGTCGAAGTCGCCGGCCCGGATCGTCGCCGACCTGAAGGTCGGCCTGCCCGCGGAACGGGATCAGATCACCACCCGGGAATCGGCGGAATTCGTTTCGCTGCGCGGTGAAGTGGCGCGGTTGCTGCACGGTCCGGCGGTCCAGGCCGCAGCGGATCTGGCCGAGCAGGAAGCCGCCGAAGTCGCGGCCGCGGTGGCCGAGTCCGAATCGGACGACGCGAAGGAGTCTTCTTCGGACGCCGCCGAAGCCGTCAAGAAGGGCTGACCTGCCGGTCCGCGAAGGACTCGCCTTGCCGGTCCGGTAACAGCCGGCCTTGTCTGTCCGTGAAGGGCCCCTTGAGGGAATCCAAGTCCCTCAAGGGGCCCTTCACGGACAAGCGGCGCCCTGGGGAGGTGCGGCTCATTCCTTGGCCCGGGAATCCGGCCCGGTCTCGTCCGGGCCGATCTCCGGCAGCGTCCGCACACCCAGCACGTTGGCGCCGATCAGCTTGCGCGCGGCCAGGTTGCCCATCGGCATGAACGTGCTCGCCTGGACGTCCCGCCACATCCGCTCGAACGGCAGCGCCTTGGCGTACGACATGCCGCCCAGCACGTCCACCAGCCGCTGCAGCACCTTCACCGCGTTGTTCGCCGCGGTGTACTTCACCACCGCGCTGCGGGCCACGCCGTCCTGGATGTCGCCGGTGAACAGACGCCGGCTGGTGACCTCGTCGGCCTGCCGGTAGATCAGCGCCCGCGAGCTTTCCAGCAGGATCTGGCATTCGCCGATCACGTCCTGCAGCACCGGGTCCTCGGCCTTGCCACGCCGCACCAGCGATCGCACGGCCCAGTCCAGCGCACCGGCCGCGATTCCCGTGTAGACCGCCGAGAACGCCGGCATCGCCCACGCCCATACGGTTTCCAGCACGCGCGAGTCCAGATGCTTGACCGGCAGCGAGTGCACCACCGCGGCGTCCTCGACGAACACCTTGTCGAACTCGACGTCGTTGCTTTGCGTGCCGCGCATGCCCATGGTGTTCCACGTCTGGTGGATCGAAACCCCGGGCTGGGTCAGCGAAATCTGGCACAGCAGCAGCCGAGGGCCGCCCTCGGCGTCCTCATAGCGCGCGGTGGTCGAGCAGTGTGTGGCGACCGCAGAGTTCGTCGCGAAGCTCTTGCGGCCGGTCAGCTCGAACCCGCCCTCGACCCGCACCGCCTGCGTCTTGGCGTCGGTCATGTCGTTGCGCAGCCCGGTTTCGCTCGTCAGCGAAGCCCAGATCAGCTCGCCGTCGACCGCCTTGCGCAGCAGTTCCGCCAGCCGAGGCGCCTTGGTGCGCCGCCAGACGCTCGCCCACTGACCCAACGGCGACAGGTGCATCGTGAAGGCCAGCGCGGTCGCGCCGTCGCCCATCGCGAGCCGTTCCAGCACGGGCAGGATCTCCGGCAGCCCGGCGCCGAATCCGCCCAGTTCCTCGGGCACCGACAGCCGAAGGAAACCGGCTTCGCGCAGATCCTCGTAGTTCTCGTACGGGAAGGTGTTTTCGCGGTCGTGCTCGGCCGCCCGCTCCGCGAACACGTCCGCGAGCTTGCCGGCTCGATCGACCAGTGCCTGCTGTTGAGTCGTCAGGAGAGGATCCACCCGGCTCATCCAAACAGCGCGGTTCCGGCAGGTCAATCGGCCGTGCCCGGAAGTTCCGGCCAGCGAAGTGAACTCGGGAGCGGCCGGGCGGGAGAACCCGGCCCGGCCGCCCCCGAAGATCAGGTTCAGCCGATCAGCTTGGACAGTCCGGTCCCGTTGAACGAGCCCCAGCCGGTCACCTGGTCATAGCCCGTGCCGGCGGAGAATCCGGTGGTGCCGTTGAAGGTGTTGTTGCCGGTGGTCACGTCGTGGAAGCCGGTCCCGTAGGAAGAACCGTTGCCGATGCCGTAGAACTTCGGGTTCAGGTTGCCCAGCGAGCCCTTGTGGACCTCGTTCTGCAGGGTGGCGAAGCCGGCCCACAGCGGAGCCGCGCCCGAGGTGCCCCAGACGTTTCCGGTCTGGCCGCCGGAAATGATGGTGTACGCCGAGCCCTTCGCCGCGTCGCCGGCGACATCCGGGACCTTGCGCTTGGTCGTGCTCTGCTTCGACTGCCAGGACGGCGCGGCGAAGAGGGTCGAGATACCGCCGCCGCCGGCACCGCCGGTGGCGCCGTCGTTCCACGTCGTCTCGCTGCTGTAGCCGTTGGTGGAGTTGACGGTCAGCTGCGTGCCGCCGACGCCGGAGACGTTCGGGCTGGACGCCGGGAAGTCGACCGCCTGCGCCTTGCTGCCGGTCTGGCGGGCGCAGTCGGTGGTGCCGTCGTCGCCCGCGGCGGCGAAGTAGCTGATGCCCTCCGCGGTGCCGGTCGCGATCGCCTTGTCGACGCTGGTGGCCGCCGAGGAGCCCTCCGCCGCCTCACAGGAGCCCCACGAGATCGAGACGACGCTGACCTTCTTGTCCGACGCGATCTTCTGGTACATCGCCAGCTCGCCCGCGTTGGAGTTCGGGGCCTCGTACACGTAGTCGTTCGCGGCCGCGGCCAGCGCGTGCACGACCTCGATGTCCAGGTCGACCTCGGTCTCGCCCTGGCCGGGGCTGGAGTCGTAGTTGGCGCCGTTGACCGACACGGTGGTGACCGAGCCCGCCTTGAGGCTGTAGGTCGTGTCGTAGGCGGTGATGTCGGACTTCTTGTAGCCGTCGAATTCGACGAAGCCGACGTTCACGCCCGCCCCGGTGGCGGAGAGGCCCTTGGTGCCGTACGCGGTCTTGAGGATGGTCGGCGTGACCGGCTTGACGGTGCGCGGCGCGGCGGCCGGCTTGGCGTGGTGCTTGACCGCGTGGTTGTCCAGGCCGACGACCGAGTCGACCACCGCGGAGACCGAGGCGGGCAGTTCCGGCGCGGCGTCGTTCGCGTAGAACTTCCGGCCGGTCACCTGGTCGGTGTAATTGCCGATGCGCGTGTGGAAGGCGGATTCCAGCTGCCCGGCGGTGGCCGAGAAGGTGATCGCCTGCCGGTTTCCGGAAACCTCGATTCCGGTCGCACCGCTGCGCTTAAGGAAATTCACCGCCTGGTCCGTTTCGGCCTGCGTTGGGCCGAATGCAGCAGTGAATTGCTCCGGAGAGAGGAATTTGTGGTAACTCGGCGAGGCCGGGTCCTGCACATCGGCGAGGAACTTCTGCAGCGCCTGCTGGTTGTGCAGCTTCAGCGACAGCGCGGCGGTCATCGGCTGAGCGGCGGGCACGTCGCCGGAGCGGGCACTGGCGGCGAGCGGCGCGGCATTTCCGGTCAGGGGAACCAGTGGGTCGGCGTTCGCGACGCCGGCCACCGACAGGCACAGCAGGGCCGGCAGCGGGACCGCTGCGGCGACAAGCTTGCGCAAGCGCATGGGAATTCCTCTCGAGAGGCGGGGACCGAGCCGGCCAATCGCGGTTACCGACCCGCGAGCAGGAGCCTAAGAAACCCCTCGAAACAAAAAAACCTACTTTTGGCTATGCTTTTCCAACGGTTAGTTTTTCTTCCACCAACCTCGCTTTTTAACCGATTAGCGGCGCACTGTCCGCATTCGTCCGGTACCAGCCGAAAGCAGGAATACGGATGCCGCCGACATTTCCGGCCCTTGCGCGCACGCGCCCGCGCGGTTGTCAAGAAAATGAGAAGACCTTGCCGGGACGTCAGGTCTCGGCAAGGTCTCGCTGGCCGGCAAGCCGATCTTGCCCCGCCTGCTCAGCCGTTGACGAGCTCGGCCCATTCGCGGACCGCGGCCGCGTCGACCGGAACGTCCCAACCGGACGGTCGCACCGCGCCGCCCACGTGGAAGCCGCGCACCCCGCCGGCCCGCAGCAAATGCACTTGCTGGGGGCGCAAACCGCCGCCGACCAGCAATGCCGGTCCGTCGGTCCGGCGCGCCAACTGCTGCAGCACCGACAATCCGCTGCCGACGCCGTTCGGGTGGCCGGCGGCCAGAACCGTGTCGCAGCCCAATTCGGCGAGCACGTCGTAGGCGGCGATCGGATCGCGCGCGCGGTCGATAGCGCGGTGGAACGTCCACTGCCGTCCGTCGATCTCCTTCAGCAGCGCCTGGCACGCGTCGACGTCGACCTCGCCGTCCTCGGTCAGGAAGCCGAACACGAATTCCCGCGCGCCCGCCGCGACGAGCCGGGCGGCGGTGGCGCACAGCTCGTCGATCGCGCCGGCGCGGAAGGTGTTCTCCGCACGCAGCATCACGCGCACCGGGAGATCACACGCGGCGAGCACGTCGCGGACGGTCGCCTCGCTCGGAGTCAGCCCGTCATTGGCCATGTCGGAGATCAGTTCGAGCCGGTCCGCTCCGCCCTCCTGCGCGCTCTCCGCGTCCTGCGGACCCAGCGCGATCACTTCCAGCAGGGCGGTCTTCGAGCTCATGCCTCATCCGTTTCGATCCGATGACGGGGTGGTGGGGTGGTGCTGTCCCCCTGGGCGTGCCTGCCGCGCCGGAAGCCGCCTTGCAGGCTCGTCATCCGGGCGCGCACCGCATCGGGGGAAAGCGAGAGTATCGGCCGCCGCTGGGGTGCCGCGGCGGGGCCGTCCGCCACGTCGGCGACCCGCAGGAACGGCCAGGTGGGCTCGGCGCCGTCCTCTTGTTCCAGCTGCTCGGGCGTCGGCCACTCCGGAGCCAGCTCGTCCGGGTCGGCGGTCGGGAATACCGGCTCGGCCAGCTGCTCGGCGGGCTGGCAGTCCACCGGCTCCGGTTCGGCGCGGACCGGCGGCACGCGCACCGTCTGCTGCCACCGGGCGGCTCCGTCGGCGAGCGGTTCGTCTTCCGCGGCCGGCTGCGGCTCGAACGCGGGCACCTCCGGCATCGGCGCCACCGTCCGCGGCTCCGGCGCCGCCGGGTCCTCCGCCGGCGCCGAATGGTCGAACCACCGCGAGAGCACGTCGCGGTAGGCGGGCATCCGGTCGGTCGGCGCGTCGATCTCGAGATGCGAGCGCACCGATTCGGCCGGCCACGCCGGCGCGTCCTCGACCACCGGCGCGCGGCGGAGCGGACCGGCATCGAGCGTCGGCGCGACCAGCTCGTCCGGTTCCCCGGGTCCGGCGGGCTCCTCCAGCGGGGCGAGCGGAGCGAGCGGTGGCAACAGGTCCTGCGGCGGCGCGGGTTCCGGCTCGACCGGCGCGGGCGGCTGCGGCAGCGGCGGGGCCTCGGTGATCAGCCCGGACGGCACCACGACGGTCGCGGTCAGCCCACGGCCTTCGGCCAGGCGCAGCGACACCTGGATGGCGTGCCGTTCGGCCAGCGTCGCGACCACGAAAAGGCCCATCCGGCGGGACACCTCGACGTCGACCTCCGGCGGATGCGCCAGCCGGGCATTGGTGCGATCGATCTCCGCCTGCGGCATCCCCGCCCCGCGGTCGGTGATCTCGACCCGCCAGGCCCCTTCCGGCGTCCGCGCGCTCTCCACCGTGACCGGCGACTGCGCGCCCGAGTAGCGAGTCGCGTTCTCCAGCAGCTCGGACACCACGTGCACGAGGTCGTTCACCACGTCGCCGCGCACCGCCAGCGCGGGTGCCGGGCCCACCTCGATCCGCTGGTAGTCCTCGACCTCGGACAGCGCGGCCCCGATGATCTCGTCGGCCACCACCGGCCCGGTGTCCTCGCGCACCAGGTCGGTGCCGGACAGCACGAGCAGATTCTCGCTGTTGCGCCGCATCCGGGTGGCCAGGTGGTCGAGCTCGAACAGGCCGCCGAGGGTGTCCGGGTCCTGCTCGCCCGCCTCCATCCGGTCCAGCACGGACAACTGCCGCTCCACCAGGTCCTGGCTGCGCTGCGACAGGTTGACGAACATCGCGTTCACGTTTTCGCGCAGCATCGCCTGTTCGGCGGCAAGCCGCACCGCCTCGCCGTGCACCGCGTCGAACGCGCGCGCGACCTGCCCGACTTCTTCCCGGGTGAAGACCGGCACCGGCGCGATCGCCGCCCGGCGCCGCATGTTCTCCGGTGTCGGGTCCGGTTCGGTGAGCAGCCGCTGCACCGCCTCCGGCAGCTGGTGGTCGGCTACTTCCAGCGCGGTGCGGCGCAGAATGCGCAGCGGACGCAGCAGCGAGCGCGCGATCACCACCGACAGCACGCCAGCGACCAGCAGCACGCCGATGACGATGCCGCCGTCCCAGATCGTCGACGCGCGGGCTTGGGCCGCGAGGGCGTCCGTCTTCTCCTGAAGCTTGACGAGCAGTGCCTGCTGCACCTGATGAGCGAGATTGACGGTGTAGGTGGACGCGGTGTCCCATTGGTTCTGATCCAGACCGGACAGACCCTGATTGTTCTCCGTACGGGTGAGCGCCGACTCGACCATGTCGTTGCCGATGTCGACCACGAGGCCGATCACCGTGTCCGCGTACATGCGCTGCTCGTCCGCAGTCGCGAAGGTGCGGTAGTCGTTGCGCGCGGAGTCCAGCTCGGCCTCCGCGCCGAGCAGCGCGCGCGTCCGGTCCCGGTTCAGCGTGCCCTGCGCCAGCGCCTCGGACATGACTGCGCGCTTGACCGACATTTGGTCCTTGATCCGCGCGAGCGCGTTCCCGGCCAGCCGCAGCCGCGCGAGATCGGGCTCGGTGACATCCGCGGCCGCGGTGTCGCTGATGTCGAGGAGCCCGGAGATCAGCTCGCTGTAGGAGCGGAGTACCGCATCGGCCGGATACGCCGAGTGTTCGGCCGAATACCGGAGACCGCCCAGCACTCGCAGCCGGTCGTCACTTTGCTGCAGATGGCTCGCCGCGGACTGGTCGAGCCGGGGCTTGCTGTCCGCGAGCGATCGTTCGAACGCGCCGATCGCCAGGTCCACCCGGTTACGCTGGCCGACGAGCACGTCGGTGGCGCCCTTGCGGTCGCCGGCGACGAACCGCACCGTGACGTCGCGCTCGCGCTGCAGCTGGTGCACCACCTCGGCGACCGTGGTGTCGACGCGGCAGCGGGCGGCGAACTCGGCGAGCTGGCGAGCGTCGCGCAGGTCGCTGTTCACCCGGAGGCCGACCAGGACGACCACGGCGAGCGCGGGAATCAGCAGAACGACGAAGAGTTTCGTGCGCAACCGCCAGTTGCGCAGCCGCCAGCGGCCGCCGACCGGGCGCGAGGCATCCGTCGCGTCACCCGAACGGGGACGGTCGTCGCGACGGGCCACCAGTGCTTCCTTTTCCACCGCGGGGACCTCTGCCCGCGGACGTCATCGGGGTTCCGGCCGGAAACCTACTCAAGAGTAGTTTCCGGCGGCCGGGATCGGGAAGCCATCCTGTCTTCAGGCGCAGCCCTGCGGGCGATCGTATGGGCAGCGGCCCATACGATCCAGCACGAGGCACAGATTCTCCGGGCGGGGGACGGCAGATGAAGACGACCAGGCGGGCGTTTGCGCTGGTGACGACGGCCCTGTTCGCGATCACCGGCTGTTCCTGGTTCGGCTCTGGTGACGCTGCGCAACCAGCGCCACCCGAACGGGGGACCCTGCGTGTCGGCGTATCGAGCCCGATCGATACCGCTCCCTTGCGCATCGCGGTCGCCGCGGGCAAGTTCCGGCAAGCCGGACTGGACGTGCGGCTCGTCGAGCTGGGCACGGACAGCGGCCTCGACAAACTGAAGGCCGGCCAGCTGGACGTGACCTTCGGCAGCGACGTCTCGCTGTTCCGCGCCGCCGCGTCCGGTACCTCGCTGCAGCTGCAAGGCGAGGCGTACACCTTCGGCCGCACCACTATCGCGCTGGTCACCCTGCCCGGTTCCGACTACGGCGAACCGACCGCGAAGAAGTCCCCGACCATCGCGGTCGATTCCCCCGACGACATCGGCACGCTCACCGCGCGCTCGGTGCTCGGCACCGCGGGCGTCGACCAGTCGAAGATCCAGTTCGTGACCCGTCCGTTCGGGCAGATGCCGGCCGCGCTGCAATCCGGCGACGCGGACGCGGCGCTGATGGTGGAGCCCTACCTCACCCGGGCGGAAAAGGAACTGGGCGCGCAGATCCTCGCCGACGGGTCCAGCGGAGCCACACTCGATTTCCCGGCTTCCGGATATGCCGCGACCGGGCAGTTCGCCGCCGCGAACCCTCGTACGCTCGCCGCCTTCCGCGGCGTGCTGTCGCAGGCGCAGCTGACCGCGGCCGATCCGGCGGTGGTACGGGACGCGCTGCCGACGTTTTCCGATATCGACCAGACGACGGCGGCGTTGATCTCGCTGGGCAGCTATCCGACGACGCTGTCCGCGACCCGGCTGCAGCGGGTCGCGGATCTGATGCACAGCTCGGGGCAGCTGGCCAACCGGCTGGACGTGCAGGCGATGCTTCCCGGGGCGGATCAGCCCTGACCCACCCTCGGCGGCCAGGCCCGCGTCCGTGAAGGGCCCCCTGAGGGAATCCAAGTCCCTCAAGGGGCCCTTCACGGACGTTCGTTCTAGATGCTCTCGCCGGTCGGCTGCAGGCAGATCGTGCGCACCGGCGGTCCGACGTAAACCAGCGGCAGGTCCTTCTCGCCGCAGGCGGACGACGACCGCTGCCCGACGTGCACCGCCGCGCGGGCTTCGGCCTTCGGGTCGGTGCAGGCGACCTTCGCGACCGTCGTCTCGTCCGAGACATCGCGCACGCATTCGCCGGACGCGACGTTGAGCGCCAGGCAAAGCGTGTTCGTCGGGGAACTGCCGCCGCGGGCGGACAGGTACAGCTCGAACCGCACGTAGTCCTGGCCGTGGCAGGAACCACGGCCCTTGGTGATCGCATCGACGCGATAGGTGGCGGCCCGGTCAGTGCAGTTCACGCCGGAGTAGCTCTGTGTGTTCGCACTCATCGCCTCGAGGTTGAGGCAGCTGCCCACGGCCGGCGGCCCGGACGCGCGCGCGATCGCGGCCACTCCGAACGCGCCCAGCGTGCCGAGCCCGAGCGCCACCGCGATCAACCCGGCGAAGAGCCCCTTCTGCAAGCCCGAGACGCGTTTCGCGCCGTTGGGTGCCGCAGCGGCGTACCTCGGCGGCTGGAACGGGTCCGCGGCCGGCGGCACGTCGAACGGAGGTGTGGTCACTGCAGTCCCTTCGCGGGGTTCGTCTCGCCATCTTGGCATCCCTCGGAGCCGGTCCGGCAGGGAACGTATAAAGGAGAGGTGACTGATGGCCCCTTGATCGTCCAGTCCGACAAAACCGTGCTGCTCGAGGTCGACAACCCGCGTGCGGACGACGCGCGGATCGCGATCGCGCCGTTCGCCGAGCTCGAACGCGCGCCCGAGCACGTGCACACCTACCGGATCACGCCCCTGGCGCTGTGGAACGCGCGCGCCGCCGGGCACGACGCCGAGCAGGTGGTGGACGCGCTCACCACGTACTCGCGGTTCCCGGTGCCGCAGCCGCTGCTGATCGACGTGGTCGACGTCATGGGCCGGTTCGGGCGGCTGCAGATCGCCAACGACCCGGCGCACGGGCTGGTCATGACCACGATCGACCGCGCGGTGCTGGAAGAGGTCTCGCGCAACAAGAAGATCAGCCCGATGCTGGGCGCGCGGATCGACGACGACACGGTGATCGTGCACCCGTCCGAACGCGGCCGGCTGAAGCAGGCGCTGCTGAAAGTCGGCTGGCCGGCCGAGGACCTTGCCGGGTACGTCGACGGCGAGGCGCACCCGATCGATCTGGCGGAAGAAGGCTGGAACCTGCGCGACTACCAGCGCAAGGCCGCCGAGGCGTTCTGGGCGGGCGGGTCCGGTGTCGTCGTGCTGCCCTGCGGCGCGGGCAAGACACTGGTCGGCGCGGCCGCGATGGCGCACGCCAGCGCGACCACGCTGATCCTGGTCACCAACACCGTGGCCGGGCGGCAGTGGAAGCGCGAACTGGTCGCGCGCACGTCGCTCACCGAGGACGAGATCGGCGAGTACTCCGGCGAAAAGAAGGAGATCCGGCCGGTCACCATCGCGACCTACCAGGTGGTCACGCGCAAGACCAAGGGCGAGTACCGGCACCTGGAGCTGTTCGATTCGCGCGACTGGGGCCTGGTCGTCTACGACGAGGTGCACCTGCTGCCCGCGCCGGTGTTCCGGATGACGGCGGACCTGCAGTCCCGGCGCCGGCTCGGCCTCACGGCCACGCTCGTGCGCGAGGACGGCCGCGAGGGCGACGTGTTCTCGCTGATCGGTCCCAAGCGGTACGACGTGCCGTGGCGCGACATCGAGGCGCAGGGCTGGATCGCGCCCGCGGAATGCACCGAAGTGCGGGTCACGCTCACCGACAACGAGCGGCTGCAGTACGCCACCGCGGACTCGGACGAGCGATACAAGCTGGCCGCCACCGCGATGACCAAGATGCCGGTCATCAAGTCCATTGTGGACAAGCACGCCGGCGAGCCGACCCTGGTCATCGGCGCGTACCTGGACCAGCTGGAGATGCTGGGCGCGGAACTGGAAGCCCCGGTGATCCAGGGCGCGACGAAGAACAAGGAACGCGAGGAGCTGTTCGACAAGTTCCGTAACGGCGAGCTGCGCACGCTGGTGGTGTCGAAGGTGGCGAACTTCTCGATCGACCTGCCGGAAGCGTCGGTGGCGATCCAGGTGTCCGGCACGTTCGGGTCGCGACAGGAGGAAGCGCAGCGGCTCGGCCGGCTGCTGCGGCCGAAGGGCGACGGACGGCAGGCGCACTTCTACTCGATCGTCTCGCGGGACACCGTGGACACCGAGTACGCGGCGCACCGGCAGCGGTTCCTCGCCGAGCAGGGGTACGCGTATCACATTGTCGATGCCGAGGACCTGCGCCGACCCCTCTGAACTAGGAACCGAGATACCAGAAACGGCCAGCGCGCGGCGGTAGCCGTGGTTCGCCGACGTCATTCGCGCGTCGGCGACGATGTTTCGCGGACGCTTCCAGGCGGGCCGACCTCGACCGGCGACGGATCGCGTCAGCATTCCGCCACGCGGCGATCGTCGCGCTGGCTGTCGCACGGCCCTGTTCTCGATGATCCAAATCCCCCGCCTCGCCTGGCGCTGACCTGGGCTTTCCCTGAGTTCACCCGAACGGATGAACCCGCCTCCGCCTGGAAATTGTCGGTGGTTCGAACTACTGTTCGATATGCAGGAACCGAACACCAGTTCGAGGGGAAGCTCATGACGATCGCACCGTTCCGCCCTGGCATCGGCGCACCGCCGGTCCAGACCTTGCCGCCCGGCCGCTGGCACGGCCGGATCTGGGTGTCGGACGAGCCGCTGTCCCAGCCCCAGCGTTATCTGAGCTGCGTCGCGGAGTTCGAACGCTCCGGCCTGTGGCCGGTCCTGGTCCCGCACGATCAGCGCTTCGCCGCCCGAGGCGAAGACTGGCTGGACGACCGAGGCAGGCTGGCCCCGGCCGGCCACCGAGTCGACGCCGCGGACCCGGGCGAAGTCCTGGCGCGCTGGTGGGACACCTCCTGCTGCGACGGTGCCTGCCTGCGCCCGTTCGGAACTCGCTTCCCCGGCTTGGCGAAACGCTCGCACCGCCGCTCGGACCCCTTGGCCGAAGCCGGAAACACCGGCTCGATCCTGGCCGCGCACACCCGGCACCGGCTGGGCTTGGTCCAAACCGAACGCCCAGCGGACGTCCCGGCGCTGATCGGCTGGACCGGCATGATCAAGTCCACCGACCAGGTCGCGGAACTGTCGGCAGTCCTGCGCAGCTGGGAAGACCGCTTCGGCGCGACCTTGGTGGCGCTGGGCTTCGACGCGATCGAGTTGTCCGTCTCGGCCCCGCCGAGAACCCCTGCCCGAGCCTTGACGGTGGCGGCCGAGCATCGAGCCTTCAGCCTCCCGACCTACTTGGCCCAACCAGGAAACCTCCGCGAATACGCGGCAACTCTGGTGCAGTCCCGAAGGTGGCGATTCTCGTGGGCCTGACGGGATGAGCGACCGAGGCGGGGATGGGCGCATGCCAGGCCGGGTGCGGCCGCGCGACGGGGTTAGCCTCCATCTTTCGGCGATCGGGCGGCCATCCGCCGAACCCGCCTCGGGCAAGTCCAGCGGGCGACCTGGACCGGTCGCCAAGGAAGCAGCCCAGCTGATCGGCCAGGCCTCCGGCCGGGATAGCCCGCGCCGCCTTCCGTTCCCTCCCCGGCTCAAACCGTCAATCCGACGATCAGGCTCCGGAGTCAGCGAAATGAGACCCACGTCCCTTCGATTGGGACATCTGTCCCATTATCTAGGTCAGACGTCCGGAAAACGGCCGCGCGGCAAGGTCTACCGCAACCGTCCGCACGGGAACGCCCCGCGCAGAAAACTGGGAGCCGAAATCAGACTGACGGGATCCGCCAGCCCGCTGCTTCGAGGCTCACCCGTCGAAACCGGACGGGGATCGGGCTGGAAAAACACGCTCAAGATCAACTGCGGACCTCACCTGCGGTTGAACCGGAGCGACCCGGCCCCGGAGGAGGGGCCGCTCTGCGGCGTACCGGCAGCCGCGCTCAACCTTGCATCCGCGCCCGGTTCTGGGCTCAGCCTTGCCCCCGCAGCAGCGCTTAGCGGTGTACCCGTCGCCGCACCTGCCGCGCCGCTCCGCAGCGCACCCGCAGCCGCGCTCAGCCTTCCCCTGCGCCCGGTTCTGGGCTCCCGTCTGGTACCGGCCCGCTCGCCGGGTCAGGAGAACTGCCCGGGTCCCCCTGGCAACCCTCACCAAGGCTGGCCCTCAACCCGGATCGATGCTTTTCGTGCCCGTAGCCTACTCAGAGCAGGTCTCACCTGGTGATTTTCGTGATACCTGCGCAGCCTGGCACCAGTTTGGCGATCTGTCCGTGAAGGGCCCCTTGAGAGACTTGGCTTGGGTTCTAGTGGTGGTTGCAACGCCTGAGTTGTTGAGGGGTTGCCGTGGCGGGGGTCCGGGAGGTTGCAGCGTCGCGGGGTCGGGGGAGGTTGGCGGCGGAACGCCGCCGGTATTTTGATCTTGTGGCGGAAGGCGTGGGAACGGTCGAGGCGTGCCGGGCTGTCGGGGTCGACCGGCGGACCGGGCACCGGTGGCGGCACGGGCGGCCGAGCCGGGCGGGGCGGACGGCCGTGCGGTCGCCGGCCCCGCCCTCGCGTCCGGCCCCCGTCGCCGATGCCCGCCCCGAGGCGCAGTCGCGGTTCCTGACNCAGNANGANCGGCTGGCGATCGCCGACCTGCGCCGGGCAGGGGCCGGGGTCCGCGCGATCGCCCGGGAACTGGGCCGCGATCCCGCCACGATCAGCCGCGAACTGGCCCGCAACGCCCGTCCCGGCAGCCGCGGCTACCGGCCCTACGCCGCCCAGGCCCGCGCCGACGCGCGCCGCAAACGGCCCAAGACCGGCAAGATCGCGGCCTGTCCCGAGCTGCGCGACCTCGTGCAGGGCATGCTGCGCAAGAAGTTCAGCCCGGAGCAGATCAGCCAGCGGCTGCGCCGCGACCACCCCGACCGCCCGGAGCTGCACGTGACCCCCGAAACCGTCTACCAGGCCCTCTACGTCCAAGGCCGCGGCGAACTGCGCCGCGAACTGCACCGCGCGCTGCGCACCGGCCGCGCCGTGCGCAAACCCCGCCGCACCGGCGAAGCCCGCCGGCCCCGCTTCGCCGAACCCATGGTCATGATCAGCGAACGCCCCGCCGAAGCCGCCGACCGCGCCGTCCCCGGCCACTGGGAAGGCGACCTGATCATCGGCAAGGACGGAGCCTCCGCCATCGCCACCCTGGTCGAACGCGCCACCCGCTACACGCTCCTGGTCCCCCTGCCCCACGGCCGCGGCGCCGACGCCGTCCGCGACGCCCTCGTCACCGCCATGCACACCCTGCCCGACCACCTGACACGGTCCCTGACCTGGGACCAAGGCTCGGAAATGGGCCGACACCGCGAATTCACCATCGCCACCGGCATCCCCGTCTACTTCTGCGACCCCCACAGCCCCTGGCAACGCGGCAGCAACGAAAACACCAACGGCCTGCTGCGCCAGTACTTCCCCAAAGGCACCGACCTCTCCCTCCACAGCCCCGAACACCTCGCCGCCGTCGCCGCAGAGCTCAACTGCCGCCCACGCAAAACGCTCGGCTGGGACACCCCAGCCGAACGCCTCGCTACACTCCTCACCGAAACCAGCTAATCCAGCCTGTGTTGCGACGACCCCTCGAATCCGCCTAGATTCCCTCAAGGGGCCCTTCACGGACAGGTTGGCGGGCCGTGCGGCGCGTCGTCTGAGACAAGGCCGGGGCCACCCCGAAACCCGATCCCACACCTGTGCGACCGCCCGGGCGGCGGAAAAACCCGCGAGTTACGCCGGCCGGAGCGGAACCCCCGCCAGCACAGTCAGCGGACAGTGAGCGCCATCCGGTTGAGTAGCGGATACGGGCCGCCGGTGGTCTGCGTGCTGCCACTGGGGGTCGGCGCGCCGGCCACTGCGGCCGCACTCCCGGCAAGGCCCGATCGTTCCCGGCGAATCCCCGGCAAGGCCCGACCGTTCCCGGCAACTCCCCGACAACCGGCAGGTTGTCTGGACACGACTGTGCCCGGTGCCGCTACGCTGGCAACCCCAACCGAGCGCCCGGTGCCCGCGACACCAGCGGCTCGGCCAACTCCAGCTGAGCGCGGCGACTCGTCCGATCGGCCGCGTGCCCGCATCCGCCAAGACGCATCGGATCGGCCGCTTCCGCCCGACCCCGGCCCGACCGGCGAAGTCCCCTACCCCCTGACCAAAGACGCCAACTGCGCCCGGACCACGTCCATATCCGGATGCCCCAACTCGGTCAGCAACCGAACCGCCCGCAGCCAGCAATCCCGCGCCGCCGCCGTCCTTCCGTGCCGGAGATGCGCCGTCCCCAGTTCCGACAGGACGTCCGCTGCCTCATACTCTTCGCCCATTTCGAAGAACAGGTCCACGGCCTCCGACAGGCACTCCACTCCTTCGACATGCCGTCCGAGCCCGAGCAGAGCCCGCCCCCGCGCGGCCAGCGAGAACCTGCCCGCCGCGGGCGCTCCAGCCGGGACCAGTGCCAGCGCCTCGTCCGCCAGCGAGAGGGCCTGCGGATAGTCCCCCACCATCGCGCACAGATCTCCCAAAGCGCGCAACACATTCGCTTCGAAAACCGACAGCTTCAGCTCCCGCGCGATCTCCAGCGCCCGCGACCCATGCCGGTACGCCGCCGGGAAATCCTCGACCGTCCGCCCGGTCATCGCCAGGTTGTACCGGGCCCGCGCCTCGCCCTGCGGCGATCCCAGTTCCTGCTGCACCGCCAGGGCTCGCTCCAAATAGTCCCGCGCCAGCCCGTAGTTCCGCGCGACGCCCTCGATCACCCCGAGCCCGTTGAGGATCGCGGCCTCGCCCTCGCGTTCGCCGCACTTCCGAGCCGCGCGCAAGCCGGTTTCGAACACGTACCGCCAGTCATCCACGCGAGCCCGGCCGGCGAAGTACATGAACAAGGACCACGCCAGCCGCCAGCACTGCTCGTAGCGGCCGATCCGGAAGGCCCACTGGACCGCCGACAACAGGTTCGCGTGTTCCTCCGTGAACCAGCCCAAACCCGCGTGATAGTCCGAAAAATCCAGCTGCCCGGGCGCGGTCGTCAGCCCGCGCAGTTTCAGCAGCGGCTCCGGCCGCATCGCCACCGACGCGTTCCAGGCCGAGCCGACGAACCAGTCGAGCAGTCGCGTGCAAGCCGCCGCCCGTTCGGCCTCGTCGTCTACTTGCTCGGACAATTCCGTGGCATAGGCCCGGATCAGGTCGTGGAACTGATACCGGCCCGGCTTCGGCTGGGTGAGCAGGTGTGTCGAAACCAGCGTGTCCAGCGCGCCGCGCGTCTCCGCTTCGGAACGGGCACCGAGCGCGACAGCCATCCCGAGCGAGAAATCCGGGCCGGCCGACAGCGCCAGTAGTCGCAGCAAGCGCCCCGTCGACGGGCCGAGCACGCGATACGAATAGGAGAAAACCGCACGGATGTTGGTTTCGTCGCCGTCTCCGAGGTCGAAGGTGCTCAGCCGGTCGGGGTCGGCCGGCAGCGCCGCCATGAACTCGCCCAGCGGCAGTTTCGGGAACTGCGCCGCTCGCACCGCGAGAATCCGGATCGCCAGCGGCAGGCCCCCGCAGTACCGCACGAACCTGTCGGCGGCAGCGCGGTCCTCCTCCACTCGCTCGACCCCGACTGCCGACGCGAGCAGCTCCACCGCCTCGTCGTTGTCCAATTCGGACAATGCGATCCGCCGGGCGCCATGGGTCGCTACCAGTCCGCGCAGCTGCCAGCGGCTGGTCACCACTACCAGACATCCGGGACCGGGCAACAGCGAACGCACCTGCTCCGTGCTGTTCGCGTTGTCCAGCACGACCAGCAGCCGCCGACCGGTCGTGTACGTCCGCCAAGTCGCCGCGCGATCGTCCAGGCCGGGCGGGATCCGGTCGGCCGGGACGCCCAGCGCGGTGAGCATCGTTTCCAGTGCGACCATCGGGGCCACCGGCACGCCCGGCCCGTAACCGCGCAGGTCCAGGAAGATCTGGCCGCCGGTGAACCGATCGGCGATCTGATGTGCGAAGTGGACGGACAGCGTCGTTTTCCCTTGCCCGCCCATGCCTTCCACCGACGCGATCGGCGTGGAGGTGCCGTCGTCGAGTGCTTCTGGCAGCAGCGCGCGCAGGGCTTTCAGATCCGCCGCCCGGCCCGCGAACGCGCCCAGGTCGGCTGGAAGCTGGTGCGGCACTTCCGGTTCCGCTGCGCTCCGAAGCCGGATCACCTCCTCGCCGCCGCCCAGCACCATCCGGTGCGCGCGTTGCAGGCCGGCACCCGCGTCCAGGCCGAGTTCCTCGGCCAGCAATCCGCTGATCCGCCGGTACACCTCCAGCGCCTCCGCCTGCCGGCCGGCCCGGAACAACGCGTGCATCAGCTGCTCGTGCGGCCGTTCCCGCAACGGGTACTCCCGGGTCAGCTGCTCCAGCTCCGGCACCACCGTGTCGTACTCGCCGACCATCAGCATCGTCTCGGCCCACGACTCGCGCACCCGGGTGCGCTCCTCGGTCAGCTGCCCGACCTCGTCACGGTGCAGCGTGTCCGATTCGACGTTCTGCAGCGCTTCGCCGCGCCACTGCCCCAGCGCGTCTTCGAAATAGCCCGCCGCCCGGCGGTGTTCGCCGCGTTCGGCCGCGCCGCGGCCCCGTTCCGCGAGTTGCCGGAACCGGCCGAGATCGATCGCGGCGCCGTCGACCTCCAGCAGGTAGCCGCCGCGCTCGGTGCGGATCGCCGCGCCGTCGCCGAGCGCCCGGCGCAGCCGCAGCACGTACGTCTGCAGCGCCCCTTTCGACCATCGCTGGTCGTCGCCCCACAGCCAGTGGCTCAGCAGGTCGACCGAGACGAGCCGGTTGGCCCTCAGCAGCAGCCCGGCGAGCACGACCAGCGGGCGGCTGCCGCCCAGCGGCACCACCTGGTCCCCGGCAAGCACCTCGGCCGGGCCGAGCACCCGGAAGTCGAGGCCGTCCACGCGTTCCATTGTGGCTGTCAGACGGCCCCGAAGGCACCTGGGTTCCGAGACAGCCGCGATGGCATGATCGGTTGTCATGCAGGTCTACGCGCTCCCGCTGCACACCCGGTTCCGCGACATCACGGTCCGTGAAGGGCTGCTGCTGCACGGTCCGGCCGGCTGGGGCGAGTTCTGCCCGTTCGCGGACTACTCCGACGCCGAGAGCGTCCCGTGGCTCGCCGCCGCGCTCGAAGCGAGCGAACAGGGCTGGCCTGCCCCGGTCCGGGACCGGATCGAGGTGAACACGACCGTCCCGATCGTCTCTCCGGAACGCGCGCACGAACTGGTCCGGACCTCGGGTTGCCGCACCGCGAAGGTCAAGGTCGCGGACAAACGCGCGACGCTCGCCGAAGATTGCGCGCGGATCGAAGCGGTGCGCGACGCGCTGGGCCCGTCCGGCGCTATCCGGGTCGACGCCAACATGGCCTGGGACGTCGATACCGCCGTCCGCGCGCTCGGCGAACTGGACCGCGCGGCCGGTGGACTGGAGTACGCCGAGCAGCCCTGTCCCACAATCGACGACTTGGCCGCGGTCCGCCGCCGGGTGTCCGTGCCGATCGCGGCCGACGAATCGATCCGGCGTGCGGAAGATCCGCTGAAGGTCGCGGTCGCCGGGGCCGCGGACGTGGCCGTGCTCAAGGTCGCCCCGCTCGGCGGCGTGCGCCGGGCGCTGGAAGTCGCGGAAGCCTGCGGGTTGCCGTGCGTCGTGTCGTCGGCAGTGGAAACGAGCGTCGGGCTGGCGGCCGGGCTGGCTCTCGCCGGAGCGCTGCCGGAGCTGGACTTCGCCTGCGGGCTCGGCACGATGTCGTTGCTGCGCGGCGACGTCTGCCGGGCCACGTTGTCCCCTGTGGACGGTTACCTGCCGGTGCCGCGCGAGGCCCCGGAACCCGACGCCTACGCCGAGTTCGCGGCCTCGCCCGAGGTGAGCGCCGCGTGGCTGGACCGCTTCGACCGGGTCCGCCGGCTCCTCGGGTAAGGGACGTTCAGGGTCGGTGCCTCGGGGCGATGTCCGGGGCGTTCCCGGATGTGCCGGGGCCGGTCGCGGCGGAGTATTGCTGGCATGACGAACAACGTGCAGACCGCCAAGAAGATCTACCGCAGCCGTACCGACCGGATGTTCACCGGGGTATGCGGCGGCTGGGCCGAATACCTCAACCTCGACCCCGCCATTCTGCGCATCGCCGTGGTCGCGGGCACCGCGCTGTCGGCCGGGCTGATCATCCCGATCTACCTCGCCGCGGCCATCCTCACCCCGGAAGCGTGACCCGGGGCGAACTGCCCCGGAAACGGGCGAAGCCCGGCCCACCTCGAGGGTGAACCGGGCTTCGCCGGACAAGCAGCCGAACTCAGAAGTCCATGCCACCCATGCCGCCGGTCGGGTCGGCCGGAGCGGCAGCAGCCTTCTCCGGCTTGTCCGCGACGACAGCCTCGGTGGTCAGGAACAGCGCCGCGATGGAAGCGGCGTTCTGCAGCGCGGAACGGGTGACCTTGGTCGGGTCCGGCACGCCGGCCGCCAGCAGGTCCTCGTACTCGCCGGTGGCGGCGTTCAGGCCGTGGCCCTGCGGCAGGCCCTTGACCTTCTCCACCACGACGCCGCCCTCAAGGCCGGCGTTGATCGCGATCTGCTTCAGCGGAGCCTCGACGGCGACCTTGACGATGTTCGCGCCAGTGGCCTCGTCACCGGTCAGCTTCAGGCCCGCGAAAGCGGCTTCGGCAGCCTGGATCAGGGCCACGCCACCGCCGGCGACGATGCCCTCTTCCACAGCGGCCTTCGCGTTGCGCACCGCGTCCTCGATGCGGTGCTTGCGCTCCTTCAGCTCGACCTCGGTCGCGGCGCCAGCCTTGATGACGGCCACGCCGCCGGCCAGCTTCGCGAGCCGCTCCTGCAGCTTCTCGCGGTCGTAGTCCGAGTCGGAGTTCTCGATCTCCGCGCGGATCTGGTTGACGCGACCCTGGATCTGGTCGGCGTCGCCCGCACCCTCGACGATGGTGGTCTCGTCGCGGGTGATGACCGCCTTGCGGGCACGGCCCAGCAGGGACAGGTCCGCGTTCTCCAGCTTGAGGCCGACGTCCTCGGAGATGACCTGACCGCCGGTCAGGATCGCGATGTCCTGCAGGATCGCCTTGCGGCGGTCGCCGAAGCCCGGGGCCTTGACGGCGACGGACTTGAAGGTGCCGCGGATCTTGTTGACGACCAGGGTCGCCAGGGCTTCGCCCTCGACGTCCTCGGCGATGATCAGCAGCGGCTTGCCGGACTGGATGACCTTCTCCAGCAGCGGCAGAACGTCCTTGACGTTCGAGATCTTGGAACCGAAGAGCAGGACGTACGGGTCCTCCAGCTCGGCTTCCTGGCGCTCCGGGTCGGTCACGAAGTAACCGGACACGTAGCCCTTGTCGAAGCGCATGCCCTCGGTGAGCTCGAGCTCGAGGCCGAAGGTGTTGCTCTCCTCGACGGTGACGACGCCTTCCTTGCCGACCTTGTCCAGCGCCTCGGCGATCAGCTCGCCGATGGTGCGGTCAGCGGCCGAGATCGAGGCGGTAGCAGCGATCTGCTCCTTGGTCTCGATCTGGACGGCGGCCTTGTGCAGCTGCTCGGTGATGGCCTCGACGGCCGCCTCGATGCCCCGCTTGAGCGAGATCGGGTCGGCGCCGGCGGCGACGTTGCGCAGGCCCTCGCGCACGAGCGCCTGGGCGAGCACGGTCGCGGTGGTGGTGCCGTCAC
Source organism: Amycolatopsis benzoatilytica AK 16/65 (assembly GCF_000383915.1). Taxonomy (NCBI): domain Bacteria; kingdom Bacillati; phylum Actinomycetota; class Actinomycetes; order Pseudonocardiales; family Pseudonocardiaceae; genus Amycolatopsis; species Amycolatopsis benzoatilytica. Next base: position 7,885,373 of record NZ_KB912942.1, on the reverse strand, counting down.
CCGCGACGTCGTCGGTCTTCTTGGCAACTTCCTTGACGAGCTCGGCCCCGATCTTCTCCCACGGGTCCTCGAGCTCGATCTCCTTGGCGATGGAGACACCGTCGTTGGTGATCGTCGGCGCGCCCCACTTCTTTTCGAGCACGACGTTCCGGCCCCGCGGGCCGAGGGTCACCTTGACGGCTTCGGCGAGGATGTTCAAGCCGCGCTCAAGACCGCGGCGGGCGTCCTCGTCGAACGCGATCAGTTTGGCCATTGCGGTGTGGTCCTCCGGTATTGGGCGCTACCGCCGCGCTGTCTCCAGCGGCGGCAGCAGGACACGTCCTCGGCCAGGCTCGGTGCCCGCGACGGACGACTGACCAGGGCCAGCCTCACCGTCCCGACCTTCAGGCGGGCGGTCGGTGACCGCTCGCCTGGCACTCGACGGCGTCGAGTGCCAATGCCGGTTTTAGCACTCTCCGGGGTCGAGTGCAAGGCGCGCAGGTCAGCGCCGGTGCGGCGGAGCCCGCGCGGATCAGTGGCTCGGCTGGATGTGGATGGACGAGGGCGGCGGACGCAGCGACGACGGTCCGGCCGACTGCGAACCGCCCGGTCCCACCGGGATCTCCGGGGCCGAGGTCTGCGGCGAGCCGCCGCCGCTTTTGTCGTCCCCGCCGAACAGGAAGATCGCACCGACCACCAGGCCGGCCACGACCAGCACGCCGAGCGCGATCCACAGCCACTTCAGGCCGCCGCTCTTCGGTTGCGTCTCGAACGCGCCCGCGCCGCCTGCCGGGGAAGGCGGCCGCAACCGCATCGGGTCGCCGAACGCCTGCTGGCCGCCGGAGTAGCCGGGCTGGTTCGGGTATCCCGGCTGGTTCGGGTAGCCGGGCGGCGGGCCCTGCTGGCCGGGGTAGCCGTGATAACCGGGCGGAGGGCCCTGCTGCAGCTGGCCGGGATAGGGCTGGCCGGGCTGCTGTCCAGGCTGGGGCTGGCCGGGCTGTGCTCCGTAGCCGGGGGCGGACTGGTTGCCGTACCCGGCGGGGTTGCCGTAGCCGGGCTGGCCGCCGTACGCGGGCTGGCCGGGCTGCTGCGGCTGGCCCGGCTGCTGCGGCTGGCCGAGTTGCCCTGGCTGGCCAGGCTGCGGAGCGGCCCACGCGCCCGGCGTTCCCGGAGCCGCGCCCGGCTGCCCGCCCGGTGCTCCCGTTCCCGGCCCCGGCGCTCCGCCGGCTCCACCCGGTCCTTGCTGCATCCCCGCCCCCTCCGGCAGTCCGTTCGGCCGGGCAGGGCCCGGCGGAGTGTCCGACGTCGCGAGCGCGCCCAGCGCGACCCGTGCCGCGGCGATCATCTCGACGCAGTTCGGGTACCGGTCTCCCGGGCTCTTCGCCATGCCCTTGCGGATCACCTCGTCCACCGCGGCCGGCAGCGCGACCAGGCTCGCCACGGACGGCGGCTCGCCGCTGAGGTGGCCCTTGATCACGGTGGGCACGTCGCCGCGGAACGGCGGGTTGCCGGTGAGGCAGGCGAACAGCACGCAAGTCAGCGCGTACTGGTCGGTGCGGCCGTCGAGCGGCTCGCCGCGCAGGTGCTCCGGTGCGGCATAGGTGGGCGAGCCGAGGAAATCGCCGCCGCGGGTGCGGTGGCCAGTGGCGCCGCGGCGGGTGAGGCCGAAGTCCGCGACGTAGACATGCTCGCGGGACGTTTCGCGGCTGGTGACCAGCACGTTCGCCGGTTTGACGTCGAGGTGCACGAGGCCGTGGTTGTGCAGCGTGTCGAGAGCGTCGGCGACCTGGTCGAGCAGGGTCAGCGCGCGCGACGGGCTGATCGGGCCCGCGGAAATGAGGCCGGCGAGGTCACCGCCGTCGACCATCCGCATGGCGATGTAGAGCATTCCGTCGAGCTCGCCGAAGTCGTACAGCGGAACGACGTTGGCGTGGTCGATCGCGGAGGTGTTGCGGGCCTCGTCCACGAACCGCTCGCGGAACTCGGCGTCCGCGCCTAGGTGGTCACCGATGACCTTCAGCGCCACTTTGCGGCCGAGCCGCACGTCCGTGGCCTGGTAGGTCACGCTCATGCCGCCCTTGCCGAGCACCGAGTCGATGCGGTAGTTGCCCAGCCGGCGACCGGTGAGGTCCCCCGACGCGTCGCCTGTCACGCAGCGCAGCTTAACGCGCCGGTATCCGCAGCCACTGCCGGTTCGCCCAACCGGTCAGCGGGCATGTCTCAGGGCACCTTGCGGACGTCCGCGGCCTGGCTCCGCCCGTCGCGCCCGGACTGGACTTCGAACTCCACGCGGTCGCCCTCGTCGAGGGTGCGGAACCCGTCGACCTGGATGGCCGAATAGTGGACGAAGACGTCCGGGCCTTCGGCGGATTCGATGAACCCGTAGCCCTTTTCCGAGTTGAACCACTTGACGGTGCCGACAGCCACGGCGCCTCCCTCGAGACGATGATCCGGTGTCCTTACAGCGTGCGAAGTGCAGAACACGCTACCGGAACCGGCCTCCTCGGCAATGGGATAAACGGCAGATCCGGTTACTTCCGACGGCTGCGCGACTGGACCAGCACAGTGCCCGGCCCGGCGAAGTCGAGAACCAGCCCTTCTCCGGTGCGCAGCGACTGCGGGCCGCTCGGGTCGAGCGCGCGCAGCCGGCACTGGACGTTGTCCGGATAGGCGAGCAGGTAGTCCGGCCGCACCGTCACCAGTTCGCCGCGGCCGAGGTCGAACGAGTCGACCGGGCCGGGCGCGGTGAGCAGCAGCGGGCCGCGGCCGCTGTAGTGGTCGAGGAAGCCGGAGTCGGCGCCGAAAAGCTGCTGCAGCGGTGCCCAGCTCTGGTCGACCCGGACCGTGCTCGGCCGGGCCAGTACGGCGTCGCGGTGCACCGACCAGCCAGTGGACCCGTTCAGTTCGAGCGGATAGACGTCGCCGGGACCGGGCGGAGCGAGGTCGACCCAGCCGCCCTCGGCGGGCGCGGTGAACACCGAACGGCTCTTGCGGCCCTGGTTCGCCTCGACCACGCCGAAGCTGCTGGCCAGCAGGGTTTCCGACGCGGACTGCACCGCTTCGCCCGGTCCGAGCAGTACGCGGGCGACCCCGAAGCCGGGGGTGTGCCGGGTGTGAACGCGCATGTCAGCGGGTGTGCGCGAGCGCCCCGCGCCCGGACTCGTGGCGGACCCGAAACTGCATTGGACTCTCCCCGTGTTCCCCGACTGTGCCGGGAGAGTGTTGCACGAGCGCGCGCAGGAGGGAGGATGGTCCGCGTGATCTCTGTCGACGCCTACCGCCAGACCGTGACCGAACTGCTCGGCCGCGCGCCGGCGATCTCCGTGCCGGTCGCCGAAGCAGCCGGGCTCGTGGCGGCCCGCGACGTGTTCGCGGACGTGGCTCTGCCCCCGTTCGACAACTCCGCGATGGACGGCTACGCCGTGCGCGCCGCGGACGTCGCCGACGCGCCGGTGACCTTGCCGGTCGCCGATGACATCCCGGCCGGGCGGATCGACGTGCAGCCGCTGAAACCCGGTACCGCGCAGCGGATCATGACCGGCGCGCCGCTGCCTCCGGGCGCGGACGCGGTCGTGATGGTGGAGGACACCGACCGCGGAATGACCGAGGTGCGCATCTCGCGCGCGGCTCCGGAAGGCAACCACATCCGGCGGATCGGCGAGGACGTCACGAAGGGCGCACTGGCACTGCACGAAGGCACTGTGCTGAGTCACTCGCACCTGGGCTTGGCGGCGGCGGTCGGGTTGGCTTCGCTGGAGGTGTACCGGCCGCTGTCGGTGCTGGTGGTCTCGACCGGCACGGAACTGGTGGAAGCGCCGAACCCGTTGCAGCACGGACAGATCTACGAGTCGAACAGCGTGATGCTGGCGGCCGCGTTGCGCGGGCTGGGGTGTCAGGTCGAGGTCGTGCGCAGCGTCGTGGACGACGTGGCGGAGTTCCGCCGGCTCATCGAACCGCGGCTGGCTTCGGTGGACCTGCTGCTGACTTCCGGCGGGGTGTCGGCCGGCGCGTACGAGGTGGTGAAGGACGCGCTTTCCGGACAGGGCGTGGAATTCCAGAAGATCGCCATGCAGCCGGGCGGACCACAGGGGTGCGGCCGGTGGAACGGCGTGCCGGTGGTGACGCTGCCCGGGAACCCGGTGAGCGTGCTGGTGTCGTTCGAGGCGTTCCTGCGCCCGGCGGTTCTGGCGGCGATGGGACATGTCGACGTGGACCGGCAGCGGGTGCGGGCGCGGTTGACCGAGGACATGACGTCGCCCGCCGGCAGGCGGCAATACCGGCGGGGGTTCTTCACGCCGGTGCTCGGCGAGGTGACCGGGATGGTCGGGCCGCGCGGCGGGCCGGGGTCGCACCTGCTGGCGGCGTTCACGCAGGCCAACTGCTTGATCGTGCTGCCGGAAGAGGTCGCGGAAGTCGCTGAGGGAGACGAGGTGGACGTACTGCTGCTTTAAGCGGCGCTCTGCACAGCCAAGGCCGCTCGCGGAAAATCCCTCGCCCGCCGCAACGGCCCGGCCAGCAACACCGCGAACGACACCGCCTGCACACCCGCCATCGCGAACATCGCCACCCGCACCCCGGCGGCTTCGCCCAGTGCGCCGCCGAGCAACGCGCCGAGCGGGATCGTCCCGTAGTTGACCACCGCGGAGCTCGCGGTGATCCGGCCGTAAAGGTGGCGTGGGCAGTACTGCTGCCGGAAGGTGCCGCCCAGCACGTTCGACGCCACCACCCCGCCCGCACATCCCGCGCCGGCCAGCACGAACAGCGTTCGGCCCCATCCCGGCCACGCCAGCGGGCCGAGGAACAACGCCGGCACGACCAGGGCTTCGCACCACAAGAACGCCCACGCCGTCCCGGTTCGCCGGGCCAGCCTGCTGACCAGAGCCGCCCCGAGCACTCCGCCGACTTCGCCCAGCGCGAGCACGGCTCCGACGGCCCCCGGCCCCTGCCCCAGCCCCTCGACCAAGAACACGACCTGCACCGCGAAATACCCGTTCAGCGCCAGGTTCGACGTCGCCCCGGACAACACCATCACCCGCAGATACGGGTCGCGCGCCGCGATCCGCATTCCTTCGCCGATTTCCTCCCGCAGCCGCGTCCGAGGGCCGGGCGCGGGTTCGTCCGCGCGGAGGAAACGCAAGCACAGCGCGGAAACCCCGAAGCTCACCGCGTCCACGAGCACGCCGCTGACTGGGCCGAACAGCGTAGCCAGCAACCCGGCCAGACCCGGGCCGCCGACTTGCGCGGCGGATTCCGAGCCCTGAAGACGGACGTTGGCGCCCAGCAGATCGCCGTCGGCTACCACGGAGGGCAGGAAAGCACGGTAGGCCAGCGAGAAGAACACCTTCGCGAAACCGCCGACCAGCGCCGCGGCCACTAGCACCGGCACCGAAAGGACTCCGGATGCCCAGGCGATCGGCACGGTCAGGAACGCGGCCATCTGAATCACATCGCAGACCAGCATCACCCGGCGCTTCGGCCATCGGTCCACCCAGGCTCCGGCAGGCAGGCCGACCACCAGCCACGGAAGCCACGCCACGGCCGTCAGCAGCGCGACCTCGAACGTCGAGGCGTGCAAGACCAGCAACGCCACCAACGGCACCGAAGCGCCGGCGACCGCACTGCCCACCGTGCTGACCGTCTGCCCGGTCCACAAGAGACGGAACGCGGCTGTCTTCACGGCTGCGCTCGGAAGCCTCTGCCGAACACGAACACCGGCTGCCGCTCCGCGGACGGATCTTCCGCCGCCCGCTTCGCGTACTCGTCGAACAATCCGGCCACCCGGTCGTTCAGCTCGCTCAGCTCCGCCGGCGTCAGCCGCAACCACGCTTCGGTGGAAAACCAGGCGTCGCGCCACGCCGCCGGGGCCGTCTCCAGCTCCGCCAGCCATTCGCGCGACAGCGCCGTCTGCCGATCCAGCCCGACCGCTTCCGCCACCTCGGCCACCGGGTCCCCCGAGAAGTCCGAAGTGGACCACGACAGCGTGCCGGGCGGACGCCGCCACCAGCGTTCCCGCCGGTCTCGCGCCAGTTCCGGAGCCTCCTCGACCAGCGCCGCCTCGGAAAGCACCTTCAAGTGGTGGCTCACATTGCCCACCGCCTGGCCGGTTTTCTCGGCGAGCACCGACGCGGTCGCCGGACCGTCGAGCTTCAGCAGGGCGAGCAACCGGTTGCGGAGCGGGTGCGCGACGGCGGCCAGCACCCGGGAATCACGGATCTCCATAATGCACAAGAGTAGTTGTACAATACTTCTTGTGCAATACCTCGCGGGTATTCTCGAGGGATGGGCATCATCCTGTGGATCATCTTCGGCGCGCTCGTCGGCTGGCTCGCGAACCTCGTGGTCGGCGGCCGGGAACGGCGTCGGCAGGGTTGCCTGGTCAGCGTGCTCGTCGGGGTGGTCGGGGCCGCGCTCGGCGGCTTCGTCTACCGGCTCGCGACCGGCGAGCAGCGGAATTTCGAGTTCGACTTCCCGAGCTTCGGCGTCGCCATCCTCGGCGCGATCGCGCTGCTGGCGGTGCTGCGGCTGGTCAGCGCCATCGGCAGCGGCAGGCGGTGACCGTTTGTAACGGTTTCCCGACGATCTGTCAAAAATCTCTGGGCGAGGTCTAAACTGAACGGCTCCGCGGCCGGGTGCGTGCATCGTCGGGGGACGCATGCACCCGAGCCGCGGCCCGCACGATCCGCGCGCCGCGTTCCGGGTCCACGAGCTGCGGCACCGGCACCGAGGCGATGTCCCGGCGCCAGGCGGAGAACAGCTGGGCCAGCAAGTCGGTTACCGCCATCGTCTCCCTCGCCTGGTCAGGCCCGGGCACCAGTCCCGAGCGGCGTCGACTACCCGGTGTTATCGGATTGTTCGACGGGTCGTTACCGGTTTGTGGTCGTGCCCACCCGCGCCGGGACAACGCTTACGACCAGGGGCTGCCGGGTCCGCCGCAGCCGGGCGGTAGCGTTGGGGATGCCCCAATCCGGGCCCTTCCGACCGACCGAGACGAACAGCGGGGAACTCGACCCATGAGCGGCCAGCCCACCGGTAACCCCCTCGCGCACGCTGTCCAGCTGGCCCGCGAGACGTTCCCGCCGATGCACCCGGCAGGGCGGCCGTTCCTCTTCGGCGGCCTCGCCGCGACGCTCGTGCTGCGCCGGTTCTCCAAGCGCCTCGGCGTGGTCGGCGCGTTGGCCACCGCGGGCATGGCCGCGTTCTTCCGCGAGCCCAAGCGCGTGCCCCCGGAACGGGCCAACGTCGCCATCTCGGCCGCCGACGGCACCGTGTCGCTGATCGAGGAAGCTGTCCCGCCCGCAGAGCTGGGCCTGCCCGCCGAGCCGCGGATGCGAGTCAGCGTGTTCCTGTCGGTCTACGACGTGCACGTGCAGCGCACGCCCGCGGCCGGGGTGGTCTCGAAGGTGGCTTACAAGCCGGGCAAGTTCCTTTCCGCCGACCTCGACAAGGCGAGCGAGGTCAACGAGCGCAACTCGCTGGTGCTGCAGACCGTCGACGGCCACGAGCTCGTCGTCGTGCAGATCGCCGGCCTGGTCGCGCGCCGCATCCGGTGCGACGTGCGCGAAGGCGACAAGGTCTCCGCTGGCGATACCTACGGCATCATCCGCTTCGGCTCGCGCGTCGACACCTACCTGCCGCCGGGCAGCCGGGTGACAGTGGCCAAGGGCCAGCGCACTGTCGGCGGCGAAACCGTGCTCGCCGAACTGCCCCCGCTGGGAGAAGGCTGACAATGGTCCGCGTGACCACCCCTGGCATCCGGCTGCTGCCGAACGCCATCACTGTGCTGGCGCTCTGCGCCGGGCTGTCCGCGGTGCAGTTCGCCCTGACCGACAACTTCGCGATGGCGATCGGCTCGATCGGCATCGCCGCCGTACTGGACAGCCTCGACGGCCGGATCGCCCGGCTGCTCGACGCGACGTCCAAGATGGGCGCCGAGCTCGACTCGCTGTCCGACGGCATCTCGTTCGGCGTCGCGCCCGCGCTGGTGCTCTACATCTGGCAGGCGCACGGCGACCGGATCGGCTGGGTCGCGTCGCTGATCTTCGCGGTCTGCATGATCCTGCGCCTGGCCCGGTTCAACACCCTGCTCGACGACACCGACCAGCCGCCGTTCGCCGCCGAATTCTTCGTCGGCGTCCCCGCCCCGGCGGGCGGCCTGGTCGCGATGCTGCCGCTAATCGCGACGCTGCAGTGGGGCGAAGGATGGTGGTCCTCGCAGTACGTGGTGCTCGTGTGGACCATCGCGGTGGCGGCGCTGCTGATCAGCCGGATCCCGACCCTGTCGCTCAAGACCGTCAAGGCCCCGGCCAAGGCGATCGCTCCGCTGCTGGTCGGCGTGGGCCTGCTGGCGGCGGCGATCATCGTGTTCCCGCTGGTGGCGCTGGCCGCGGCGTTGGTGCTGTACCTGTTGCACATTCCGTACTCGGTTTACCGGCACCGGTGGCTGGCCGCGCACCCGGAGGCATGGGAAGTGCCGCCCCGGGAGCGGCGGGCGATCCGGCGGGCCCGGGGCCACCGCCGGTTGCGGCTGCGGCCGGCATCCGGGCGCGTCGCCGGAGCGGCCATGCGAGCGGTGCGCTTGCCGCGGACCGGGTCGGATGTGGTCCGGAGCCGCGCGATGCGGGAGCGGGAGCACAGCAGTCCGGCTACTTCCGGACCCGGCGGGCAGCGGCGGCGGAGCTGGCGGCGGATCGGCATCCGCCGCCGGTGATTACCCACGCGGGTTGCGCTCGTCGCGACTCGATCGGCTGACCACGGACGGGGCTCATCGCGAGGCGGCGAGGATCCGGGAGCCGGTTGAGCCTGGGCTGGGTTGGGTTGGTTTAGGCCGGGGCTGGGCTGGGCTAAGCCGGAGCCGGGTTCGGCGTCCGTGAAGGGCCCCTTGAGGGAATCCAAGTCCGCGAAAGGCCCCCTGAGGGAATCCAAGTCCGCGAAAGGCCCCCTGAGGGACACCAAGTCCGCGAAAGGCCGCTGAGCGACGCCACGTCCCTGAAGGTTCCCCTCCCGGGACCGCTCGGCACGGCCGGGAACGGGCCGGGAGCACGGTAGTTTTGTGGCGTGAGCGATCCTCAGATCACCCTGACCGTCCGGCACACGCCGTCCGCGCTCGATGCGCGGCGCGGGGTGGTCCGGTTGCATCCGGAAGTGCTCGACGCGCTCGGCCTTCGCGCCTGGGACGCCGTGCACCTCACCGGTGCGCGGCGCAGTGCCGCGCTCGCCGCACCGGCCGACGAGGCGAGCACCCCGGGCGTCGTCCTGACCGATGACGTCACCATGTCCAACCTGGGCGTTTCCGAGGGCGGCGAGATCGTCGTCGCGCCGGTGGAGGTCACCGCCGCGCGTACTGTCACGGTGTCCGGGTCCCGGCTGGCGTCCGTTTCGGTTTCGCCGCAGACGTTGCGGCTCGCGCTCACCGGCAAGGTGCTCACTCGCGGCGACGCGGTTTCCTTGCTGCCGCAGGACCTCGCGCCGGTCCCGGGTTCGGACGTCGCGGCGGTGCGCGGACAGCTGTCCCGGGTGATCGGGGCGACCTGGACCAACGAGCTGCTCACCGTCACCGCCACCGAGCCGGAGGGCGTGGTCGCCGTCGGGCCGTCCACTGTGGTCAGTTGGCGGGACGGTGCGCGTACTGGCGAACCGGCCCAGCCGCCGGCGCGGAACGCGACCGCGCTCGTTCGCACCACCGCCGTCAGCGCGGCTGAGGACTATCTCGACGCGGAGATCGTCGAGGAGGTCGTCACCGAAGCTCGCGAAGAAGAGCGAGACGAGCCGGTGCCGGTCTCCGACCTGGTCGGGGCCGAGCGTGCGGCGCGCAAGCTCGCCGAATGGCTCGACCTGGCCTTCCACCGGCCGGAGCTGCTGGCGAAGCTGGGCACGTCGGCGCATCTGGGCGTGCTGCTGTCCGGGTCGGAAGGGGTTGGCAAGGCGACGCTCGTCCGGTCCGTCGCTGCCGCCGAGAAGGTGCGCGTGGTGTCGCTGACCGCGCCGAACATCGCGGTGCTGGAACCCAACGCCACTCACCGCGCGCTGCGCGAGGCCATCGGCCGGGCAGCTGACGGAGACGGCCCTGGCGTGCTGTTGATCAACGACATCGACGCGCTGCTGCCCGCCACGACGCCGCCGCCGGTTGCCACTGTCGTCCTGGAGGAGCTGCGTAACGCGCTGCGTCGAGACGGGCTCGCAGTGGTCGCGACGACCGCGCGCGCCGAGTCGGTGGACCCGCGGCTGCGCGGTGCCGACCTGCTCGACCGCGAGCTGGGTTTGCCGCTACCGGACGCGAAGACGCGCGTCGAGCTGCTCCGGATCCTGCTGCGCGACGTGCCCGTCGAATCCGGTGCGGACCTGGGTGTCCTCGCCGAGCGCACGCCCGGTTTCGTAGCCGCCGACCTGCTCGCGCTGCGCCGGGACGCGGCGCTGCGGGCCGCGCTGCGGCAGCGGGATGCCGAGGAGCCCCGGATCTCGCAGCAGGACCTGCTTGACGCGCTGGCCACTGTCCGGCCGATCTCGCTGTCCACTTCGGACAATCTGGCGACCGGCGGCCTCACCCTGGACGACGTCGGCAACATGACGACGGTCAAGGAAGCGCTCACCGAGACGGTGCTGTGGCCGCTGCGCTATCCGGACTCGTTCGCCCGCCTCGGCGTCGAACCGCCGCGCGGCGTGTTGCTCTACGGCCCACCCGGCGGGGGCAAGACCTTCCTGGTCCGGGCGCTGGCCGGCACCGGCGCGCTGAACGTGTTCGCCGTCAAGGGCGCGGAACTCATGGACAAATGGGTAGGCGAGTCGGAGCGGGCCGTACGCGACCTGTTCCGCCGTGCCGCCGACGCCGCACCGTCGCTGATCTTCCTGGACGAGGTCGACGCGCTCGCCCCGCGGCGCGGCCAGTCGTCGGATTCCGGGGTGGCCGACCGGGTGGTCGCGGCGCTGCTCACCGAACTGGACGGGGTCGAGCCGATGCGCGAGGTCGTGGTGCTCGGCGCGACGAACCGGCCCGAACTGGTCGACCCGGCGTTGCTGCGCCCGGGCCGGTTGGAGCGGCGGATCTACGTGCCGCCGCCGGACGCCGAGTCGCGTGCCGCAATCCTGGCCGCGACGGCGAAAAACACCCCGCTGGCGTCCGATGTGGACCTCGCGGCGACCGCGGAAACCCTGGAAGGCTACTCGGCGGCCGACTGCGCGGCGCTGATCCGGGAGGCGGCCTTGACCGCGATGCGGGAGTCGCTGGAAGCCCGTGAGGTGACCGCGGCGCACCTGGACAAGGCCCGCGAGACGGTGCGGCCTTCGCTGGACGCGACGCAGTTGGCGACGTTGGAGGCGTACGCACAGGCGCAGCAGGAACGCTAGGCGACGCTCGCGAGGGCCTGCTCGCCGGTCGGCACGAGTTCACCGCGAGCAGGCCCGTCCGAAAGCGACGGACGACCTGACGAGGTCAGCCGGCCGCCCGGTTACGAGGTTCACCGTGAGCAGGCCGCCGCGATGCTCGCCGAGCCCGCGAAAAAGCCCGCGCCGTAGCGCGGGCTTCCCGTGGCAGACGTCAGCTTCCGTGCCGAGGCTGGTAGTCCTTCGTCACGATCACGATGACACCGGGGCTGGAGTTCTGGATCCCGTCGAACCGAGGCTGCGCCTGGAACCCGAACTCCTTCGCCAGCTGCCGCGCCGCGGCCTCCTCGTCGGTGCCCGGGCGGAAGTACGCCGTGGTCGTCGGGATGTTGCCCTGCGCGTAGTTGCCGACCTCGACGACGTTCCAGCCCGCCCCGCGGAAGTCGGCGGCGGCCTGTTCGGCCAGGCCCTTGATCAGCGAGTTGTTGTAGACCCGCAGGGTGACCCACTTGTTCGTGGCCTGCTGGTCCGGACCGGCCTGGCCCGGCTGTCCGGGCTGCTGCCCCGGCTGACCGGGCTGGCCCGGCTGGCCCGGCTGGCCGGGAGCGGACGACGCGGCCGACGACGAGGCCGGTGCCGAGGACGCGGGGGCCGACGAAGCGGGCGAAGACGGCGCCGAGGACGAACCCGGCGCCGGAGTCGCCGATTCACCACCGCCCGGCGTGGACGACGGCGCAGACGCACCGGTGTTCTGCTCGCCCCCGGTGTTCAGCAGGGTGACCCCGCCCACGACGGCGGCGGCCACGGCGATCCCGATCAGCGCGACGCCCGCGGCCCGCAGGGGCCGGGACAGTCCCGAAAAGATGCTCATGACAGCTCGATCCCCAGCCGGCGGGCCCCGCGCTTGCGCTGGCGGGCGGCGCGCGTCTTGCGCAGCCGCTTGACCAGCATCGGGTCGGCAGCTACCGCTTCCGGTTTGGCCAGCAGCAGGTTGAGCAGCTGGTAGTAACGGGTGGAGGACAGCCCGAAGCGCTCCCGGATGGCGTTCTCCTTCGCCCCGGCGTGGCGCCACCACTGCCGCTCGAACGCGAGGATGTCCAGCTCGCGCTCGGTCAGGCCACCGACATTGTCCGGCAGCGACGGCTGATCTTCAGCCATCGACTCCGCGGCGTCCATGCGGTCCTCGCAATCGGTGTCGGCGTTACCTTTCCGCGGGCGTCATTGAATCACGGAACCCATGCTCGACATGGGCATCCGACCCGGCGCGTCACGGTCCGATCCAGGTGTAGCAGACGGGTCCGACTAAACTCGGCGTCCGTGACCGTCCTTCCCATCTGCATCGCCGGCGAACCCGTGCTGCACAACCCGACGCGCGAGATCACCGAGTTCGACGACAAGCTGCGCGTTCTCGTCGACGACATGTTCGAGACCATGTACGCCGCCGAAGGCGTGGGGCTCGCCGCGAACCAGGTGGGGCTCGACCTCCGGCTGTTCGTCTACGACTGCCCGGACGACGAGGGCAACGAGCACCGCGGCGTGGTCGTCAACCCGAAGCTGGAGACCTCCGAGATCCCGGAGACCATGCCGGACCCGGACGACGACTGGGAGGGCTGCCTGTCCGCTCCCGGCGAGTCGTACCCGACCGGGCGGGCCAGCTGGGCCAAGGTGACCGGCTTCGACGTCGAGGGCAACCCGATCGAGGTCGAGGGCACCGGCTACTTCGCGCGCTGCCTGCAGCATGAGACCGATCACCTCGACGGCTTCCTCTACCTGGACCGGCTCGTCGGCAGGCACGCGCGCGCCGCGAAGAAGATGCTGAAGAAGAACAAGTGGGGCGTCCCCGGCCTGACCTGGCTGCCGCCGAAGGAACCGGCGGACGCCTGACCCCCTCGCCGAAGGTCCGTGAAGGGAACATTGAGGGACTCTGAGTCCCTCAATGTTCCCTTCACGGCGTTGACGCCTTCGGCCAGACGGGCGGCGGGGTTGTGCGGACCCGAGCCGCCGTGGCATCGTCGGGAGAGCAACCCCAACCGAATACCAACGCGGGAGCTCGCGCCTTGGCGGGCTGAGAGGGTGACTGGCGTCCATCTGGCGGACGTCCGGCGTCACCGACCGCATGAACCTGACCGGGTAATGCCGGCGTAGGGAGTGAACGTCGTTGACGACGCTGGAAAACCAGGGTGCCATCACCCCGTCCGTCACCACCGGGCCGATCACCGGCTCGCACAAGGTTTACCACCAGACCGAATCCGGGCTGCGGGTTCCGGCGCGGCGGATCGATCTGTCGAACGGGGAGCACTTCGACGTATACGACACGTCCGGCCCGTACACCGATCCGGACGTGCCCATCGATGTCCACAATGGACTGCACCCGTTGCGGGCCGGCTGGTCCGACGGGCGGGAGCCGGGCACTCAGCTCGGCTGGGCCAAAGCCGGGGTGATCACCCGGGAAATGGAGTTCGTCGCGGCTCGTGAGCGGTGCACGCCCGAGTTCGTCCGCGACGAGGTCGCGCGCGGCCGCGCGGTGATCCCGGCCAACCGCAAGCACCCGGAGACCGAGCCGATGATCATCGGCAAGAACTTCCTGGTGAAGATCAACGCCAACATGGGCAATTCGGCCGTCTGGTCCTCGGTGGAGGAAGAGGTCGACAAGATGGTGTGGGCGACCCGCTGGGGCGCGGACACCATCATGGACCTCTCCACCGGCAAGCGAATCCACGAAACGCGCGAGTGGATCGTCCGCAACTCTCCGGTCCCGGTCGGCACCGTGCCGATCTATCAGGCGCTGGAGAAGGTCAACGGGGAGCCGGAAAAGCTCACCTGGGAGATCTACCGCGACACCGTGATCGAGCAGTGCGAGCAGGGCGTCGACTACATGACGGTGCACGCCGGCGTGCTGCTGCGCTACATTCCGCTGACCGCGCGCCGGGTCACCGGCATCGTCAGCCGCGGCGGGTCGATCATGGCCGCTTGGTGCCTCGCCCACCACCAGGAATCCTTCCTGTACACGAATTTCGCCGAGCTGTGCGAGATCCTGCGCCAGTACGACGTCACCTTCTCCCTCGGCGACGGCCTGCGTCCGGGGTCGATCGCGGACGCCAACGACCGCGCCCAGTTCGCTGAGCTGGAGACCCTCGGCGAATTGACGCACATCGCCCGCGAGCACGACGTGCAGGTGATGATCGAAGGCCCCGGCCACGTGCCGATGCACAAGATCAAGGAAAACGTCGAGCTGGAGGAAAAGCTCACCGGCGAGGCTCCGTTCTACACGCTCGGCCCGCTCGCGACCGACATCGCGCCGGCCTACGACCACATCACCTCGGCGATCGGCGCGGCGCAGATCGGCTGGTACGGCACGGCGATGCTGTGCTACGTCACGCCGAAGGAGCACCTCGGCCTGCCCAACCGCGACGACGTGAAGACCGGCGTGATCACCTACAAGATCGCCGCGCACGCCGCCGACCTGGCCAAGGGGCACCAGTACGCGCAGGACTGGGACGACGAATTGTCCAAGGCCCGCTTCGAGTTCCGGTGGAACGACCAGTTCAACCTGTCGCTCGACCCGGACACCGCCCGGTCCTTCCACGACGAGACGCTGCCCGCGGAACCGGCGAAGACCGCGCACTTCTGCTCGATGTGCGGGCCGAAGTTCTGCTCCATGCGGATCACCCAGGACGTGCGCAAGTACGCCGAGGAGCACGGACTGTCGTCGGTGGAGGCCATCGAGGCCGGCATGGCGGAGAAGTCCGCGGAGTTCTCCGAGCAGGGCAACAAGGTCTACCTGCCCGTGGTCAATCAGTGACCGACACGCCGCACACCGCCCTCACCATCGCCGGATCCGATTCCGGCGGTGGTGCGGGCGTGCAGGCCGACCTGCGCACGTTCTTCGCCAACGGAGTGCACGGGCTGGTCGCGCTCACCGCGGTGACCGTGCAGAACTCCCTTGGCGTGCAAGGGTTCTCCGAGATCCCGGCGGATGTCGTCACCGCGCAGATCAAGGCCGTCGCCGAGGACATGGGCGTCGACGCGGCGAAAACCGGGATGCTTGCCACCGCAGAAATCATCCAGGCGGTGGCGAAAACGCTGGACGAGGTCCACATCGGACGACACACGGACACTCCGTTCGTGGTGGACCCGGTGGCCGCGTCGATGACCGGCCACGCGCTGCTGCGCGAAGAGGCGCTGGAAGCGATTCGCACCGAATTGTTCCCGCGGGCCACCCTCATCACGCCGAACCTCGACGAGGTCCGGCTGCTCACCGGCGTCACGGTCACCGACGCGGCGAGCCAGCACACCGCCGCCGAAGCGTTGCTGGAGTTCGGCTCCGAGTGGGTGCTGGTGAAGGGCGGGCACCTCTACGACGCCGAGGACTGCATGGACCTGCTGACCGACGGATCAGCGGTGGTCGAGCTGTCCGGCCCGCGCATCGCCACCGAGAACACGCACGGCGGCGGCGACACGATGGCGTCGGCGATCACCTCGTCGCTCGCGAAGGGCGCGGACGTGCCCACCGCGGTCGCGGAGGCGAAGCGGTTCATCGAACGCTGCGTCCGGGAGGCGTACCCGCTGGGCGCGGGCGTCGGTCCGGTTTCGCCGTTCTGGCGGCTCGCGCGATAACTGCGACACTGGCCCGATGAGCGAAACCCCGGAAGCGATGTGGGCGCGGCTGCCGCTTGAGGTGCAGCACGAACTGGACGGCCTGGTCAAGGAACACCGCTCGGCTTCGGCGGTCAAGCTGCTGCGCAAAGCGGACGTGTCCCCGCGAATGGGGATCGCCGAAGCCCGCGATGTGTTCGAGTACCGGAAGTCGATCCTCAAACCGCCGCCGCTGTTCTAGCTAGCCGCGCGAGTCCACAGTGGGCAGCACGGTGGTGAGGCCGGTCCAGTCCGAGGTCACCACCGAAGCGTGCTGCTTCGCCAGCTCGGCCACGCGCTGGGTCGCCTGCTCGACAGTCGGATTGTGGTCGTCGATGGCCGGCGCGACGTTCTGGCCGTCCGTCATCACCACGTAGTAGTGGTTGTCGTCGTACCAGGACATCCCGGCCTTCGAAAGCCACTCGCTCGCATCGCCGTCGAAAACGACGAACCACGGTTTCTGATCCGCCGAATACTTGTCGCGCGGATCACCGCCGGCCGCGCCGTGCACGGTCGGGAAGATCTGCACCGAGTCCAGTTTCCCGGCGGCTTTCTGATCCAGCAGGTACCGGGCGTATTCGACGTCGGTGTGCAGCGTGTCGGTCGGGTTCCCTTCCTCGACGGTGCCCGGGATGATCTCGGTGAGCACCTTGCCGCGCAATGCGTCCAGCGTCGGCCAATTGTCCGCTTTGGACGCTTCGTCGAGTGTGCGGTAGCTGCCGAGCAGGTCCGCGGGCTTGAACACCGCGCTGCCGAGGTGGTCGCGGAACGCGGCGTCCAGCTGCTGCGGGCCAAGGCCGGTGTTCGCGGAGAACCCAGTCTTCATCTCGATCTTCAGCGTGAGCGGCGGGCGATCGGGATGCGCGCCGAGCCAGATCCGGATGTCGTCGAGGCAGGATTCGAGGTCCTTGTTCGTCCCGCCGGAGTAAAGGTCGGCCGCCGAATGCGCGTCGACGCAGTTGTTGCCGTTGCCCAGCGGACTCGAATGGCTGACCTTCCATTCGTGGGTGAAGAAGTCCGGCCAGACGTCGAGTTCGAGCAGCGAGGAGCCGTTGTCCAGCGCCTGCGCGAGGTACCGGTAGGCGGCCGGGTCGTAGGTGTTGTGCACCCCGACCGTGGTCACGTGAGAGAGCTTCGGGCTGTCCGCGTGCGCCACACCGGGCACCGCCAGCATCGCCGTGAGGAGAACCGCCGTTGCGGTGAGCTTCACCCTGACTCCTTCGCCACCGGACGGGTACGAACGCATACTGTGCCATCGTGGTGGACTGTGGATGAAGCAGAACTGCCTCAATGGACCAGACCAGAAGTCGGAACGCGCACATGACTGAGAACCCGAGCCCGACCTCCGCGCTCACCATCGCCGGATCCGATTCCGGCGGGGCCGCCGGGCTGCAGGCAGACCTGCGCACCTTCCTGACCTGCGGCGTGCACGGGCTGGTCGCGGTGACCGCGGTGACCGTCCAGAACACGCTCGGCGTGCACGACCGCGCGGATCTGCCGCCGCACATCGTGGCCGGCCAGATCGAGGCGGTCGCCGCGGACATGGGCGTCGGCGCGGCGAAGACCGGCATGCTGGCGTCCGGGGAAATCATCCACTCGGTCGCCGCGGCCTGCGACAAGGCCGGGATCGGGCGGGACGCGAAGATCCCGTTCGTCGTCGACCCGGTCGCCGCGTCGATGACCGGCGAATCGTTGTTCGACGACAGCGGGCTCGCCGCGCTGCGCGACGAACTGCTGCCGCGCGCCACCGTGCTGACGCCGAACCTGGACGAGGTGCGGCTGCTCACCGGGATGACCGTGACCGACCGCGAAGGCATGCACGCCGCGGCCATCGTGCTGCACCAGCTCGGCCCGAAGTACGTACTGGTGAAGAGCGGTCACCTGCAGTCCGACCCGGAATGCGTCGACCTGCTTTTCGACGGTTCGACCTTCGTCGAGCTGCCGGGCCCGCGCTGGCAGACCCCGCACACGCACGGCGCGGGAGACACCATGGCGTCCGCGCTCACCGCCGGGCTGGCCAAGGGCATGCCGGTGGTCGAGGCGGCGCGCTATGGCAAGTGGTTCGTCTCGCAGGCGGTCGAGCACTCGTACCCGATGGGCGCGAAGGTCGGCCCGGTGTCCGCGTTCTGGCGGCTGGCTCCGGAGGAACGCTAGCTAGCCCTCGTCGGAGATCAGCGCTTCCAGTGCGGGCAGCGCGGCGATCAGCGCGGCGCGGGCCTCCGGGGTGAGCCGGTCGAGGCGACGGTTCAGCTCCTGCACGCGGGTGGACCGGACACCGGAGACGAGGCGTTCGCCTTCCTCGGTGGCACGCGCGAGCCACGCGCGCCGGTCGGCCGGGTCGGGCTCGCGGGTGACGTACCCGGCTTCCACGAGCGTCGCCACGATCCGCGACATGGTGGCCGCCGCGACGCCTTCCTTCGCGGCGAGGTCGCCGAGCCGCAGCTCGCCGGAGTGGACGAGGGTGGCGAGCGCCGAGATCGACCCGTGGCCGGGCCCGGGCGCGCCGGCTTGGCGCAACGAGCGGGAAAGCCGCCCGACGGCCAGGTACAACCGCCCGGTGACGTCCTGGACCGGGGAAAGAGTCACGGTCGGCTCCTTCTGACGCTGGTGCCCGCCGCTGGGTGCGCCGGAAAAGGGTTCCGTCAACCATACGGCGTACCCGTGCTCAATCCGCGTCAAGCGCGGGCGAAATCACCGGCGGAGGCTAGTTGGCGCAGATTGGCCGCCCGATCGGCGCCACGAGCGGGGAGCCGCTCCGCGCCGCCGCGGCCGAGCAGGCAGCCCCGGCTAGAGCACCGACGCATCCCACGGCAAGTCCGCCGCCGGCGGCAACGGTGCCGCTGACTCGGCCCGGAAGGACTGCAGCAGATACCCCGCCAGCCGGCGGGACGCCGCCGACGCGTTTTCCCCCGCGCTTCGCAGCCCGCCGTTCGCCAGCAAAACGAGCGGCACGTCGGACAGGACGAAGTCCGCCCGCAGCGCACCCGCCTCTTGGGCCCGCCTGATCAGTCGCGCGAGCCCCCGCATCGCCTGGTCCCTCAGCTCGGCGAACCCGGCCTGGTCCGGCAGCTCGGCCACGATCGCCGCGGAGAACCCGTTGTTGCCTGCCTGCATCGCGCACATCTCCTCGACCACCCGGCAAAACCCACGCCACGGGTCCGGGTCGGCCAGCGCCTCGTCGAGCATCCCGGCGCACGCGGCCATCGGCTCGGCGAACGCCTCCGCCACCAGGTCGGCCTTGGTCGGGAAATGCCGGTACACCGTCGCCACGCCCAGCCCGGCCCGGCGCGCCAGCTCGCTCATCGAAACACCGAGCCCCTCGGTCTCGAAGGCGCGTTCGGCGACCGCGAGGATCTGCGCCCGATTCTGCGCGGCGTCGGTGCGCAACCGAGTCGATTTTTCTTGCACACTCTCACTTTAGGCTAATCGGAAGACCCTTTCCACTTTCTCTGCTAGAAGTGGAACATGCTTTCCACTTCGATCCGGGCCATCGCCTACGACCGCTACGGACCGCCGGAAGTCCTTCGGGAAACGACCCTGCCGAAGCCGGTCCCGGCCCCCGGCGAAGTTCTCGTCCGGATGCGTGCGCTGTCGGTCAACGGCGGCGAACTGGCGATGCGCGCCGGCCGGCTGCTTCCGTTCAGCGGCAAGCGCTTCCCCAAGACGATCGGCCTGGACCTGGTCGGCGAGGTCGTCGAACCCGGATCCAGCCGGTTCGCGCCGGGCGAGTTGGTGTGGGGCGCTGGCCGGAGCATGAACACCGCCGCCGAGTACGTCGCGGTCCCCGCAGACCGGATCGACCACGTCCCGGCCGGGCTGGACCCGGTGCGGGCGGCGGCCCTGCCGGTCGGCACCACTGCGATCACCGCGCTGCGCGACAAAGCCCGCCTGAAGCCCGGCGAGCGCCTGCTGGTGCGCGGTGCGACCGGCGGCGTCGGGTATGTGGCGGTGCAGCTCGGAAAGGCGATGGGCGCACACGTGACCGGACTGACCAGCGCGAAAAACCTGGACCTGGCAACCGAACTCGGCGCGGACGTCGCCCTCGACTACCGGAATCCGGGCGAGCTCGGGAGGTTCGACGTCATCCTCGACACGGTCGGCAGCGACCCGGCGGCCTTCCGCCGCCTGCTGACCCGGCGCGGACGGATGGTCGCGATCTCGTTCGACCTCGACCATCCGGTCCGCACCCTCGGCTATCTCGCGGCGCATTCGCCGCTCCGCACGCGCTGGGTCCGGTTTTTCAGCGGCAACCCGAAGGCCGAGCTGTTCGCCGAGCTGAGCCGATGGGTGACCGCCGGCGCGATCCGGCCGGTGGTGGATCGGGTTTTCCCGCTGAGCGAACTCGCCAAGGCACACCAGGCGCTGGAAGACGGTGGGGTGCGCGGGAAAGTGGTGGTCGAGGTCTCGTGAGGGACTGAATCCGCCCCTCCCGAGTACGTCACCGAGGCGGGCTGGAAGCCTGCGCCCAGAACCGCTGCGGCACCCGCCCGGCACCGCGAGCCAGATACCCCGCTTCGACCGCGCTCCGCATCGCCAACGCCATCCGTTCCGGGTCCGCGGCGCGAGTGACCGCGGTCGACAACAACACCGCCGAGCAACCCAGTTCCATGGCCAGCGTCGCGTCCGAAGCGGTGCCGATCCCGGCGTCCAGCACGATCGGCACCGCCGCGCGCGAGACGATCAGTTCGATGTTGTGCGGGTTGCGGATGCCCAGCCCGGTGCCGATCGGCGCGCCGAGCGGCATCACCGCGGCGCAGCCGGCCTCCTCCAGGCGCAGCGCGAGGACCGGGTCGTCGTTGGTGTAGGCGAACACCGTGAACCCGTCCGCCACCAGGCGCTCGGCGGCTTCCAGCGTCTCGATCGGGTCGGGCAGCAGGGTGCGGTCGTCGGCGTGCACCTCCAGCTTGATGAGGTTCGTTTCCAACGCCTCGCGGGCCAGCTGCGCGGTGAGCACGGCCTCCGCCGCCGTCCGGCAGCCCGCGGTGTTCGGCAGCAACTCGATGTCCAAGCGCCGCAACAGCTCCAGCACGCCGGAGCCGCCCTCGGCGTCGGCGCGGCGCATCGCCACGGTGGTGAGCTGGGTGCCGGACGCGACCAGCGCGCGCTCCAGCACCTCGAGGTTCGACGCGCCGCCGGTGCCGATGATCAGCCGCGACGACAGCTTGTGTTCGCCGATGACCAGGTCGTCCATGCTCAGCCTCCTTGAACCGCGGTCAGCACTTCGAGGTTCGCGCCCTTCGGCACTACCGCTTCTTCCCATTGGCCGCGGCGCACGACCTCGCCGTTGATCGCGACCGCGACGCCCTGGCGGACCGCGCCCAACGCGTCGAGAACAGCGGACACCGTGCTGTCGTCGGGGAATTCCCGCCACTCGCCGTTGACCTTGATCTCCATCAGACTCGCTCCTTATCGACCAGACGGACGGGCGACGCCGCGACAGTCTCCTCCGGCGGCGCTTCGCCAGACAGCCACGCGACCACGGCGTCCGCAGTGACGGGCGCCATCAGCAAACCGTTGCGGTGGTGGCCTGTCGCCGCGTACACGCCTTCGCTCACTTCGCCGATGTAGGGCAACGCGTCGCGACTTCCCGCCCGCAGGCCGGCTGACATCTCCACCAGCTCGTACTCCGTGATGCCCGGCAGAATTCGCTCCGCGCTCTCCAGCAACTCGCGTACGCCGCGTGCGGTGACCGCCTGATCGAAGCCAGCTTCGTACTGCGTCGCGCCCAGAACCAGTTCCCCGTCCGCGCGCGGCACCAGGTAGATCGGCCGCCCTTCGACCATCGCACGCACGGTGAACCTCGGCGGCGGCAGGCAGCCGCGACGCGGGCGCAGCCGCAAAATCTCGCCCTTCAACGGACGTACCGCGTGTTCCAGCAACGGATGCAGCTGACCGGTCCACGCTCCCGCGGCGAGAACCACCGGTCCGGACACGTCGTCGAGGGTGCGCAGCCGTTCTCGCCGGAACTCGACCCCCCGTTTGGCAGCCGCTTCGCCGAGCGCAGTGAGCAGTTTCCGGTTGTCCACCGCCAAGTCTCCCGGCACGTGCAGACCGCTGCGCACCGCGCCGACTCCCGGAGCGAGCCGCCGCGCTTCACGCCCGGTCAAGGCTTCGACGTCCCGGCCGAGCGAACGCAGGTACCCGGCGAAGATGTCGAGGTGCCCGACGTCGGCACTGTCGAACCCGACGATGATCGTGCCGTGCTCGGCCAGCCCCGGATCAGTGCCTTCGGCAGCCAGCTCCCGGGCGAACTCCGGCCAGCGCCGCAGCGATGCTTCGCCGAGGCTGAACACGTCCTCCTCGCCCGGCCACGCCTCGGCGACCGGGGCGAGCATGCCGCCGGCCACCCAGGATGCGCCGCCGCGCACCGGATCCGGGTCGATGAGGGTGACGCGCCAGCCACGCGCGGCAGCACGCCAGGCCGCGGACAGCCCGATGACGCCGCCGCCGACGACAGTGACGGTTGTGGTGCTTGTGTTCACAGTGGAATCACGCTCCCTGCGCCGGCATGACCCGGATCAGGTTCCACGGTCGGAGCGGCAGCTCCCTCTCAGCCCGTTCCTCGGGCTCCCGTGCGGACCACCCCACCGTAGCGCGCGGGTAACGTCACCGCCATGCCTGCCCTGACCGGAAATCAGATCCGCGCCCGGCTCGCCGACGCGCGCCTGTACTTGTGCACCGATGCCCGCACGTCCCGCGGCGACCTCGCCGAGTTCGCCGACGCGGCACTGGCCGGCGGCGTCGACATCGTGCAGCTGCGGGACAAAACGGGCGGCAGCCCGTTGGAGGCCAAACAGGAGATCGCCGCGTTGGAGGTGCTGGCAGAGGCATGCGCCCGGCACGGTGCTCTGCTGTCGGTGAACGACCGGGCGGACGTCGCGCTGGCCGTCGGAGCGGACGTGCTCCACCTGGGCCAGGACGACATCCCGGTCGCGCTGGCCCGTCGCGTCCTCGGCGACGACGTGGTGATCGGCCGATCCACCCATTCGGCCGAACAGGCCGCGGCCGCCGCCGAGGAGGACGGCGTGGACTACTTCTGCACCGGCCCCTGCTGGCCGACCCCGACCAAGCCCGGTCGCACTGCCCCCGGCTTGGACCTGGTCCGGTCGACGGCGGCGAGCGGCGCCACTCGCCCCTGGTTCGCCATCGGCGGCATCGACCAGGAGCGGCTGCCCGAGGTGCTGGCGGCGGGCGCCGACCGGATCGTCGTCGTCCGGGCGATCACCGAGGCCGAAGACCCGAAGGCGGCCGCCCAGGCGCTGCGCGCCCACCTCGGCTAGCTACCCCTCGCACCGAGTCCGCGAAGGGCCCCTTACCGGACCTGGGTCTTGGGTTCTAGTGGTGGTTGCAACGCCTGAGTTGTTGAGGGGTTGCCGTGGCGGGGGTCCGGGAGGTTGCAGCGTCGCGGGGTCGGGGGAGGTTGGCGGCGGAACGCCGCCGGTATTTTGATCTTGTGGCGGAAGGCGTGGGCACTGTCGAGGCGTGCCGGGTTGTCGGGGTCGACCGGCGGACCGGGCACCGGTGGCGGCACGGGCGGCCGAGCCGGGCGGGGCGGACGGCCGTGCGGTCGCCGGCCCCGCCCTCGCGTCCGGCCCCCGTCGCCGATGCCCGCCCCGAGGCGCAGTCGCGGTTCCTGACGCAGCAGGAACGGCTGGCGATCGCCGACCTGCGCCGGGCAGGGGCCGGGGTCCGCGCGATCGCCCGGGAACTGGGCCGCGATCCCGCCACGATCAGCCGCGAACTGGCCCGCAACGCCCGTCCCGGCAGCCGCGGCTACCGGCCCTACGCCGCCCAGGCCCGCGCCGACGCGCGCCGCAAACGGCCCAAGACCGGCAAGATCGCGGCCTGTCCCGAGCTGCGCGACCTCGTGCAGGGCATGCTGCGCAAGAAGTTCAGCCCGGAGCAGATCAGCCAGCGGCTGCGCCGCGACCACCCCGACCGCCCGGAGCTGCACGTGACCCCCGAAACCGTCTACCAGGCCCTCTACGTCCAAGGCCGCGGCGAACTGCGCCGCGAACTGCACCGCGCGCTGCGCACCGGCCGCGCCGTGCGCAAACCCCGCCGCACCGGCGAAGCCCGCCGGCCCCGCTTCGCCGAACCCATGGTCATGATCAGCGAACGCCCCGCCGAAGCCGCCGACCGCGCCGTCCCCGGCCACTGGGAAGGCGACCTGATCATCGGCAAGGACGGAGCCTCCGCCATCGCCACCCTGGTCGAACGCGCCACCCGCTACACGCTCCTGGTCCCCCTGCCCCACGGCCGCGGCGCCGACGCCGTCCGCGACGCCCTCGTCACCGCCATGCACACCCTGCCCGACCACCTGACACGGTCCCTGACCTGGGACCAAGGCTCGGAAATGGGCCGACACCGCGAATTCACCATCGCCACCGGCATCCCCGTCTACTTCTGCGACCCCCACAGCCCCTGGCAACGCGGCAGCAACGAAAACACCAACGGCCTGCTGCGCCAGTACTTCCCCAAAGGCACCGACCTCTCCCTCCACAGCCCCGAACACCTCGCCGCCGTCGCCGCAGAGCTCAACTGCCGCCCACGCAAAACGCTCGGCTGGGACACCCCAGCCGAACGCCTCGCTACACTCCTCACCGAAACCAGCTAATCCAGCCTGTGTTGCGACGACCCCTCGAATCCGCCGGTTCCGTGAAGGGCCCCTTCCGGGACTTGGATTCCCTCAAGGGGCCCTTCACGGACGCTCAACTCCGGGCTGGGCAGAAGGTCACTGGCCCGCGTTGGACGGCGGCGCGGTGCCGGTGGGCGACTGGCTCCCGCTGGTCGCCGCCGAAGACGAGGGCTGACTGGACGACGTGGGCGTCTGCTTGTCCTGCGTAGCCGAGGACGAAGGCGGAGCCGACTGTGTAGTAGTGGGGGCGGACGTCGACGCCGGCGGCTGAGAACCCGAAGTCGCCGGTGCCTGCGGCGCCGAGCTGGGGGCGTTGTCGCGATGCGTGTCCTGCTGCTGGCTGGTGTCCGGCTGCCGAGCGATCAGCCCGCTGCCCTTGGTGCCGAAGTCGAAGGTGAACAGCACCGCCAGCGCGACCGCGAACACCGCCACGCTGGTGCCGATGATCAACGGCCAGCGCACCTTCCGCAGTTTCTCGCCGAAGGTCTCCGCCTGCTCCGGCTTGGTAGGACGAAGAGCGGAAATGCGTACCGTCGGCATCTCCGACGGATCCGTGGACAGGTAAACCGTAGGCGCCTCGCTCGGCGAACCGGGATGGCGCACCGGCTCGATCCCGCTGCGGCTCCGCCGCCCGGCAATCGCCTTTTTTGCCGCCTGCCGAGTCCCCTGGAACGACCGCAGGTACAACTCGCCGCCGACCGTGCTCACCACACTGGCCACGCCGGCCCCGATGACCGTGCCGGCAACCCCGAGCGTCGACCCCAGCAGTGCCGCGGTCACCGCCGCCAGGGCAGCCGCCAGCACCGAACTCATGCGGATCTTCTTCCGCTCCTCCGCGGTCTTCTTCTCCTCGCCCATGATCCCGATCTGATCGTCCTCGGCCGTATGCATCCTTCAACGATTAAGTCGGCTGAGGTGCTCCCCTCGTTGCCCCAGCGTGAGAGACGCCACGTTGACTGTCCACAGTGGATGGACTAAAGCTCACACTTTCCTGACATACTCGGCGCATGGACTTCGTGACGATCTCCGACATCGAGGCCGCCGCAGGGCGGATCAAGGGCTCCGCGGTGCGCACCCCGTTGCTGCGCCAGCTCTGGGCTCCGGGCGAATTCTGGGTGAAACCCGAGAGCCTGCAACCGATCGGCGCGTTCAAGATCCGCGGCGCGTACAACGCGATCGCGGCGCTCAGCGACACCGAGCGGGAACGCGGAGTAGTCGCGTACTCAAGTGGCAACCATGCGCAAGCGGTCGCTTACGCGGCCCGCGAATTCGGCATCCCGGCGGTCATCGTGGTGCCCGACGTCACGCCGCGGCTGAAGGTCGAAGCCACCCTCCGCTGGGGCGCGGAGGTGCGCGAGGTGCCGATCGCCGAACGCGAGTCGGCCGCGCACGCGATCATGGCGGAGCGCGGGCTCACCCTCATCCCGCCGTTCGACCATCCGGACGTGATCGCCGGACAGGGCACCGCCGGCCTGGAAATCGCCGAGGACCTGGCGGACGTCGACACGGTGCTGGTCCCGGTGAGCGGCGGCGGGTTCGCCTCCGGCGTCGGCACGGCGATCAAGGCGAAGTGCCCGAACGCGAAGGTCTACGGCGTCGAGCCGGAACTGGCCGCCGACACCGCGGCCAGCCTGCGCGCCGGCGAACGCGTCGCGTGGCCGGTGGCCGACCGCGCCCGCACGATCGCAGACGGGCTGCGCGCGGAGCCGTCCGAGCTGACCTTCGCGCACCTGCAACGCGTGCTCGACGGCATGATCACGGTGACCGAGGACGAGATCCGCGACACCGTGCGCGTGCTCGCCCGCCAAGGCCGGCTGGTGACCGAGCCGAGCGGGGCCACCGCCCCGGCCGCGTACCTGCACCACGCCGACGAGCTGCCCGGCGGCCGCACGGTGGCGATCGTCTCCGGCGGCAACATCGACCCGAAGATGCTCGCGGAACTGCTGGCCTGACGAGCCCCAATGTGGCATTGGGTGCATCCCACGCACCCAATGCCACATTCGCTGCGTCCCACGCACCCAATGCCACATTGGATGCATCCCACGCACCCAATGTGGCATTGGGGTGCGGGCTAGTGGCGCAGCCGGGCCAGCACTGCGTCCAGCCCGCTGCGCACCAGGTCCGGCATCCCGTCCCGGCGCAACCCGGTCAGCAGCTGCTCGTTGATCCCGCCCGGCGTCGTGTGCCGGGTGATCAGCTCGGCCAGCGAACCGCCGCCCGACAGCGACTTCCCGACAGCGACTTCCCGACCTTGGCGAACACGTGCGTCACGTACTCCGAGGCGGCCTCCGCGGCCACCCCGTGCGTGACCATCCACCCGGCGATCGTCGCGAGATAGTCGAGGTGCGCGGCGAACGTCGCGGTCGACGCGCTGAGCACCTCCAGGGCCGGCTCGTCCCGCGGCACCGGGGCCCGGCCAATCCGCTCGAACAGCTCGCGCGCGGCCGGGTCGTCCGGATACAGCACGGTCCGGCTCTGCCGCTGCGCCCCAGTTTCAGTGCCGGCCGCCCGGATGGACGTGCGTCGGCGGGCCCTCGACCCCACAGTGCAGACACTCGCCGGGATGCGGCGATTCATCCGGTTCCGCGGCCGACGAACCCAGCACCCCGTTGTGAATTCCTAACGCGATAAGCCCGCCGGCGATCGCCAGGACCGCGCAGATCACGAGCGCGGTACGCCATCCGGCGGTCAGCGCGACCGGATCCCGGTAGGCCGATCCGGTCAGCCCGGCGGCCGCGGGCAACACCGCGACCGCAAGAAGTCCACCCGAACGGGCTATCGCATTGTTGACGCCGGAGGCGACCCCGGCGTACCGGTCGGGGGCCGCGGCGAGCACCGTCGCGGTCACCGGAGCGACCACAGTGGCCAGTCCGAGTCCGAACACGACCACCGCGGGCAGCACCGAACCGAGATACGACGAACCCGGTTCCACCCGCGTCAGCAACAACATTCCGGCCCCGACCACGATCGGACCGGCCACCAGCTGCAGCCGCGGCCCGATCCGCTGTGCCAGCGCGCCCGAGCGGCCGGACAGCAGCAGCATGATGACCGTGATCGGAAGGCCGGCGAGCCCGGCCAGCGTCGGCGAGTAGCCCAGCGAGACCTGCAGCTGCAGCACCAGCAGCATCATCACGCCGCCGAGCGCCGCGTAAACCACGAAGGTCAGCGCGTTCGACAGGGTGAACGTGCGGTCGCGGAACAGCATGGGCGGCACCAGCGGCTCGGCCGCCCGGTGCTGGAGCCAGAGGAACACCGCAAGCCCGGCGACCCCGACCGCCAGCGCGCTCAGCACCACCGGGTCGCCGGCCCCGTGCACCGGCGCCTCGACCAGCGCGCCGGTCAGCCCGGCCAGGCCCACCGCGCCGACCGCGGCGGCGAAGTAGTCCGGGTGCCCGGTGGCGGCGGTGTCCCGCGATTCCGGCACGAACCGGCGCGCCATCAGCACCACGACCACCGCGAGCGGCACATTGATCAGGAACGCCAGCCGCCACGACCACGCCTGCACCAGCAGCCCGCCGAGCAGCGGCCCGACCGCGGCCGCGATCCCGCCGAGACCGGACCAGGCCCCGATCGCGCGGGCCCGGTCGTCGTGCGCGAAGGACGACTGCAGGATCGCCAGCGACCCAGGCGTGAGCAGGGCACCGCCGACGCCTTGCAGCACCCGGAACGCCACCAGCATCCCGGTGGACGTCGCCGCCGCGCACAGCCCGGACGCGAGGCCGAACCAGACCACGCCGACCAGGTAGACCCGCCGCCTGCCGTAGCGGTCGCCCAGTGACCCGGCGACCAGGATCAGCGCGGCCAGCGCCAGCAGGTAGCCGTCGAGGATCCACTGCAGCCCGGCTACCGAAGCTCCCAGCTCCTCGCCGATCCGCGGCAGCGCGACGTTCACGATGGTGCCGTCGAGCATGGCCATGCCCGACCCGAGGATCGTCGTCCAGAGCACGCCGCGGGCGGCGGACGTGCCCCAGCGGATGCTCGTTCCGCCCGGCGCGGTCACGCGATCAGGGCAGCAGCGTGGTGACGAACTTGTACCGGTCGCCGCGGTAGACCGCGCGGGCGAACTCGACCGGCTTGCCGTCGGTGGCGAACGAATGCCGGGTCAGCATCATCACCGGCATGCCGACGTCCGCGCCGAGGATTTCCGCTTCCTGCGGCCCGGCCAGCGAGGTCTCGATGGTCTCCTCGGCTCGTTCCAGCTCCACGCCGTAGTGCTCGCGCAACACCGCGTACAGCGAACCGCCCGCGGTGATGTGCTTGCGCAGGCCGCGGAACCGGCCCAGCGGCAGGTGCGTGGTCTCGAGTGCCATCGGCTGGCCGTCGGCCAGCCGGAGCCGGCGCAGCCGAAGAATCTTTGCCCCGTTGCGAATCTGAAGAAGTTTCGCCATTTCGCCTTCGACCGGCAGCTCTTCCATTTCCAGCAGCTGCGACGACGGCTTCAGGCCCTGCTTGCGCATGTCCTCGGTGTAGGAGGACAGCTGCAGCCGCTGGGCGAGCTTCGGTTCCGCGGCGAACGTGCCCTTGCCCTGGACCCGGTGGAGCCTGCCCTCCGCGGTGAGGTCCGCCAGCGCCTGGCGCACCGTCGTGCGCGACACGGTGAACTCGCCGGCCAGCGCGCGCTCGGTCGGGATCGGCGATCCCGGCGGCATGGCGTCCAGCAAGTCGAGCAGATGCTGCTTCAGCGCCCAGTACTTGGGTTCGCGCTGCCCGCGCGCAGCAGTCCCCGCCTCGCCCGCGGGGGGTGTCTCCAGCATTACCGACTCCCTCAAAGTCTTCCCAGATTAACGCGCCACTGCCCGTGAAGAAACGTACCCTTCTCCCGACCCGCTCCGCCCAGCTAGCATTGGTCTAGACCTGACCGGACGCCGCTCAGCACACCGGGACGCCCGTCCCGGCGGAGAGGAAAGTGATGACCCAACTACGCCCCGGCGAGCACATGGCCGCGGAAATCTCGGAGCAGCCCGGCATTCTGGCCGGACTGGTCGAGCGGCGGTCCGGGATCGCGGAGGTCGCCGGGCAGATCGCCAAGAACCCGCCCCGCTTCGCGCTGCTCGCCGCGCGCGGTTCCAGCGACCACGGCGCGCTTTACGCGAAGTACCTGATCGAGGTACTCCTCGGCCTGCCGGCCGGCCTGGTTTCGCCGTCCACCGCGACGCTCTACGGCGCCCGTCCCGATCTGCGGGACGTGCTGTTCATCACGGTCAGCCAGAGCGGCGGTTCGCCGGACCTGATCGAGGTCACCGAGACCGCCCGCCGCCAGGGCGCGCTGACCGTGTCGGTCACGAACACCCCGGACTCGCCGCTGAGCGCGGCCGCGGAGCTGGGCGTCGACATCGGCGCCGGCGTCGAGAAAGCAGTCGCGGCAACCAAGACGTACTCCGCCACGCTGATGGCGCTGTACCTGTTCATCGACGCCATCCGCGGCGGCAAGGGCGAGGACGCCGAGAACATCGGCGAACTGGCCCAGCAGACCCTCGACGGCGCGGTCGAAGGCGTACAGCGCGCGGTGGACCGCTATCGCTTTGTCGACCGCGTTCTCACCACTGGCCGCGGCTACTCCTACGCCACCGCACTCGAAGCGTCGCTGAAGCTGGCCGAGACGAGCTACCTCGCGGCTCGGGCGTACAGCGGCGCGGACCTGTTGCACGGCCCGGTCGCGGCGGTCAACGGCGAAACCGCCGTGCTCGCCGCCACCAGCGTCGGTCGCGGCGGCGAGGCGACTCGCGAGGTGCTGCAGGCCGTCACCGAGCGCGGCGCGGACGTGCTCGCGGTCGGTTCCGCCAGCGGCGAAATGCCCGCCGCGCTGCGCATCCCGGTCGCGCCGACCGCCGAAGAACTGGCCCCGGTCCTGGAAATCCTGCCGATCCAGCGGATCGCGCTGGGCCTGTCGCTCGCTCGCGGCGGCAACCCGGACAACCCGCGCGGCCTGCTGAAGGTGACCAAGACCCGGTGACCCTCGTCGTAGGCGTGGACGCCGGCGGCACGTCGACCCGGGCGATCGCGGTCGACTCGGCCGGCGTCGTGCACGGCACCGGCACCGCGGCGGGTGCGAACCCCAACTCGCACCCGCCCGCGGAGGCGGCCGCCCGGATCGCCGGGGCGATCGAACACGCGTTGGCCGGCGAGCGGGACGTCGCCGGCGTCGTCGTCGGCATGGCAGGCGAAAGCAAGCTGTCCGACCCCGCGGTCGCCGCGGAGTTCAGCGCGGCGTGGGAGCGGATCGGCCTCAGCGGCCGGGTTCGTACCGTCAACGACGCCGAAGTGGCTTACGCGTCGGCAACGTCCGAACCGGACGGAACCGTGCTCGTCGCCGGGACCGGCTCGATCGCGGGCCGCGTCCGCGATCGCCGGATGGTCCGCAGTTCCGGTGGCCACGGCTGGCTTCTCGGCGACGAAGGCTCCGGTTTCTGGCTCGGTCGCGAAGCCGTCCGAGCCACGCTCGCCGCGCTGGAGGGCGACGGACCGCTCGACGGGTTGCCCGAGGCGGTCCTGGCCGAGGCGTTCGGACCGTCCGGAGTGGACTTGTCCGATCGCGCCGCCGCGATGTGGGCGCTTGTCACCCGCGCCAATGCGGAGCCGCCGATCCGGCTGGCGCGCTACGCGCCGTTCGTGAGCGCCGCCGCCGCGGCCGGGGAACCGGGAGCGACCGAAATTGTTGCCCGGGGTGCAACGGAACTCGTGCGGGTCGCCCGCGCCACGCGCGAGCCGGGAGAAAAAACTCCGGTCGTCCTCGTCGGCAGCGTGCTCGCCGAAGACAGCCCGGTAGGCACCCGGGTACGCGCGGAATTCGCCGGTCTTACCGTCTTGACCAGCTCCGATGGCGTGCTCGGGGCGGCCTGGCTCGCCGCCGTCGACGCGTGGGGCGAGGACACCCCAAGACCATCCCGACGGGTGAATGCCACCAAAACTTGAGCGGAAGAGTCGAAACCGTCGACTCAACCCCTCGGGTCCAGGTACCGTAGGAACCGGCCCCCGGACCCTCCCCCCTCGCCGGGGGCCGCCTTACGTCCGAGGTCCGGTTCCGGACCCCGCCGCACCCGGGTCTTCCGCCAGTCGAAGGCCCGGGTGACCGGCAGGCAAGGTCCGGTAGAGCACCCAGCCGCTCACCGCCACCGTCGCCGCCACCAGCGGCCAGGAAAGCACCGTGCGCGCCACTCCGAGCGCAACCACCTGCCCGGTCCACCACAGCAGGCCGTAGACCACGACGCGCAGCAAGTACTGCAGCACCCACACGCCGCTCGCCCACGAATACGAGCGCAGCAGCGCCGGGTCGCGCCGCCACCGGCTCTTCTGCCCGATCAGCAGCCCGACGATCACGCCCAGCAGCGGCCAGCGCACCGCGATACTCGCCGCGAACAGCAGCGCGCTCGCCGCGTTCGAGAACAGCTGCAGCAGGAAGAAGTCCTCCGCGCGGCCGGTGTGCATCGCGATCAACGCCGCGATCACCACCGCGGCCAGGCTCACCACTACCGCCCGCGCTTTGTCGCCGCGGATCAGCCGGTACGCGCCGAGCAGCACGGCCACCGCGATCGCCGCTCCGGCACCCCAGGCAATCGATTGCCCGGCCGCGAGCCAGCCGACGACGAACGCGACCGGCGGGACGCTCGCGTCGATCGCACCCCGCCGTCCGCCGAGAATCTGGGTGAGCGACTCCCGCGCCGGCGGCTTCGGGGTCTCGTCTGTCACGGCTACCAGCCTGCCGCAACTCGCGGCGGAACCCCCAGGCCGGGAGATCTAGCCCACAACGTGCCTGGCAGTGCCCGGTTCGCGAGCTTCCTCCCGGTGAAAATACCGTAATGCGGAGGCGGAAACCCCCGACAAAGTAAGAGACTGTGACATCTCGTCAAACTCGTCATGTCCGACGGGAAGGATACGGGGACGTCCGACTGTTAGTTGGGGTGTACAACTACATCCGGGGAATCTTCACGGGGAACAGGCGCGCACTGACGGGAAAGGGGAACCCAGCGTGTACGGGATCAACAGCTATGTGGCCATCGGGGACAGCTTCACCGAGGGCCTCAACGACGAGCGGCCGGACGGGACGTTCCGCGGCTGGGCCGACCGGCTCGCCGAGATGCTGGCCGGCGAGGAGGCCGGTTTCCAGTACGCGAACCTGTCCCTGCGCGGCAAGATGCTCGACGAGATCATGGACGAGCAGGTTCCGATCGCTCTGGACCTGAAGCCGGATCTGGTCACCCTGTGCGCGGGCGGCAACGACGTCATCGTCCCGGGCGTGGACGTCGACGCGATCGCCGCCCGGTTCGAAGCGGGCGTGGCGAAGCTGACCGCCGCCGGCATCCCGGTGGTGATCTTCAACGGGCCGGACACCAAGCAGCTGTCGGTGATGAGCGTGCTGCGCGGCAAGGTCGCGATCTACAACACGCACCTGTGGGCGATCGCGGCCCGGCACGGCGCGAAGATGGTCGACCTCTGGACGATGGAGCCGCTGCACGACCAGCGAGCCTGGAGCGACGACCGGCTGCACTTCACGCCGGACGCGCACCGCCGGATCGCGCTGCACGCCGCCGAGGTGCTGGGCGTGCCGGTGACCGAGGACTGGCGCGAGCCGTACCCGCCGAGCACCGAACCGGCCACCTGGATGACCTCGCGCAAGTCCGACCTGGCCTGGACGAAGGTGCACCTGCTGCCGTGGATCCGCCGCCAGCTGCGCGGCGAGTCGATGGGTGACGGTCTGTCACCGAAGCGGCCGCAGCTGGCCCCGCTGGTGCCGAACGACCCGGCCGGCCTCGACTTCGACGTACGGGGCAACGCGACCGCTTCCTGACCGCCGCCTCCCGCGCGGACGCCCGGATCCGCTCCGGCGCCGCGCGGGAGGCGGCCGTCGGCACCAGCCCGCGCGGCGAGAGCCACCCGAACGGCGGTGCGGACCAGGTCGCCAAGCGGACGAGCCCGGCATATGGTCAATATTTATGTCCGGTGCACGAGGGTGGCTTCGCGTGATCCCCGTGGCGGTGGTGGTCACCGCCCTGCTCGCGGGCCTGGTCACCTGGCTGCAGGCCGGCGGGATCCAGGATGATCTCTCCGCCCGGTCACGCTCCGCGCTCGACGCGGCCGGGCTGGTCGGCGGCAATGTCCAGTTCTCCGGCCGCCAGGCCACGCTCTCCGGGTTCCCGGCCGAGCAGGCCGGGCGGGCACTGGGGGTCGTGCAGGGCGTCGAAGGCGTCGAGTCCGCGACGGTGTCCGGCGGGACCGGGCCGGCCTCGTCAGTACCTTCTCCGTCCGCGCCCCCGTCGACCACCCCGCCGGCCAGTCCGCCGACTTCGTCCGCCGCCCCGCCGCCGTCGGCGCCGCCGACCGACCGCGACGGGATCCAGGCCGAACTGGACCAGAAACTCGCGGCCGCGCCGATCACCTTCGATCCGGACAGCGCCGACCTGACTTCCGACGGCGAGCAGGCCGCGCGCGACATCGCGCCGATCCTGCGCGACGCCCCCAACGACCTCCGCTACCGGATCACCGGCCAGGTGGCGGACGGGCCGGGCGGGCGCGGCGCGGCGCTGAAGCTCTCCCGCAAACGCGCGCTGACCGTCATCCGGCTGCTGACCGACGAGGGCGTGCCGTCCGACCGGCTGCTCGCGGTGGCCAGCGCGGACCCCACCTCGAGCGGCGACCGTCGGGTCGAAATCACAGTGGAACAGAGGTGATGGCTCATGCTGTGGCTCTTCGGGCAGATCTGGCTCTGGCTGCTCGTCTCGTTCCTGCTCGGGGCGACGGCGACCTGGCTGCTGATGCGCACCGCCCGGCCGAAGCGGGCGGTGCAGCCGTCCGCGCCGCTCGCCGCACCGGTCGAGCAGCCCGCCGAGGAGACCCGGCACATCCCGGCCAACCCGTACGACTCCGGCTACGAGGAGCCGTACGGGCATTACGAGGACGAGCCGGAGCGGGTCTACAACGACTACCCGGAGGTCGACCCGGACGAGCCGTACGACGCCCGCTACCCGGACTCCGGCGCGCGCCCGCTGCCCGATCCGGAGGCCGATCTCCGGCCGCGATTGTCCGGCGAACTGAACTGGCCCGGCCAAGACCAGCAGAGTCCGCACTGGCCGCACAGCGACGAACCCGCGCCCCGGCGGCCTGGACGCGGTGGCTGACACCCACCTGGTAGATTCGGCTACGCACGGTAAGCGGGCGCCGAGGGCCCCGGACAACGTCAGGAGGTCCGATGGCGCTCCCGCACTGGACGCCGCAGAGCCTGCTGCCGCCGGGCCGCCACCACGCCGACCTCGCCGACGTCTACGAGCGGCTGGTCTACGACGCGCCGCACCAGAACGAGCGCGAAATCGTGTTCAGCGCGCTCAACAGCTACCTCGGCGTCGCCCAGCGGGTGATCCCGTCCGGACGGGCCTGGCTCGGCGGCGCGTTCGTCACCCGCACCACGCATCCACCGCACGGGCTGGACGTGGTGCTGCTTCCCGATGACTGGGGCGCGCTGAAGCGACTGGACGACACCGGTCGCACCGCGCTGTACGGACTGCTGACCCTGCGCGGCATCATCGTCGGCCAGCCGGCGATGTACCTCGACCAGATCCAGCCGGTGGGCGGCATGCTCGACGGTTTCCTCTGCCGCCCCGGCGACGAGGACGTGTGGGAATCGGTGTGGGCCGAAGGCGGCCGAGGCATCCCGGAGATGGTGTGGTGAGGAACGAGTTCCGGCGGATCGCCGACGAGATTCCCGGCGGCACGTGGCTCGACGATCTCGCCCGCGCGTCGGCGATGGCGGCGAACGCGAAGTTCGAGCGGACGTCCCGCGCGCCGCTGTTGCACGTGTCGGTGATCGGCGAGACGCACATCGACGCGTACACCTTCTCCGACATCAGCCGGGCGCTGCAGGACGCGACGGCGAAGATCGGCCACATCATCCGCAATCCGTCCAATGAGGTCACCTTCGTCCAGCAGGCGGACCGGGACAAGGCTCCGCTGATCCAAAAAGGACAGGCGGGCAACGCGATCTTCTTCGGCTTCCCGGAGCCGGCGCTGGACGACGCGCTGATCCACGACGGCATCGAAACGCTGTCCGAGCGGGCGGTGAAGGAACTCTGCGATTTCTTGCCCGCCAACGGTTCCGACGACGGCGCGCTCGACGCGGTACTGCTGCAGCGCGACACCGTCCGCAACGCGGTGAGCGACGTCGTGAACGCGGTGAGCAAGCACGCCGGGATCGGCATGGCGCTCACGCCGACCGCGGGCGAGCAGGTCACCCGGAGCATGACGGCGGCGCAGGCGCGGGTGCTGCAAGGCAGTCTGCGCGAATCCCGCGAGGCAGTCGGCTACGAGACGGTGACCGGCCGGCTGGACGGCGTCCGCACCCGACGGCGGATCTTCTACCTGGAGCGCGAATCCGGCGGCACCATTCAGGGCGCGGTGGCCGAGGATCTGCTCGACCAGATCAAGGAAAACCTGGACCGCCCGGTCACCGCGCGGTTGCGGGTCGTGCGCACCACGACGATCGACGGACGCCGCGGGCGGCCGGTGCACGAGCTGCTCGAGATCACGCCGGAAGTCAGCCTCTTCGACCACTGACCCGCCGTTGACCAGCAGGTCACGGCCGGTTTACCCAGGCAGCTTGCTATCGATAGTCGCGTGCGGAGACCTTCGGAAGTCCGCCTTTTCGACCCGAGAATGATGCGCTCCGGCGCATTCCGACGGGAAATGACCCCGTTGATCGGGACACGGTAAATGGATGACATTGTCAGTCGATAACGATTCCCCCAGGCCGGGTTGAATCTGGGCTAGCGTCTTCGCCAGCCCACCCCGGAAGAGGAACGCATGACGACCGAGCAGCCGTATCCGGCCGCAGCTGCGCGACACAGCCGGACCACTGCCCGCCCTGGTCCGCTCCGTCCACAACAGACTCCGCAGGACGACCTGCACCGCAAGCCGAACTGGCCCGGCGCACTCGCCACCGCCTTCGGCCTCTCCGCGGCGGCCGTCGCGTTCGTCGCCGACTGGGGCTTCCTCGGCTGGCCGCTCGCCGGGATCGGCCTGGCTGCCGGGATCACCGGAATCGTGCTGGCCTCGAAGGGCTCGATGCGCGGCTTGGGGATCGCGCTCACCGGCACCGTGCTTTCGGCGCTGGCCGCGCTGCTGTGCGGGGCGATGGCGCTGTATCCGTCGATGTTCGGCACGGCGCGCGCCGGTGAGCTGCACATTCCGCCGCAATCAGGCGAGAAGCACACGGTGGACTTCGTGGTGAGCTCCGCCGGCGGCGCGACGGTCCGGTACGGGACGTTGAACGACCAGCGGACCGCGGAGTCGCCGCCGAGCACGGACGACTGGCATGGGCACGGATCGTTCAACGGCGGGACGCCGATCCTGTCGCTGACGGCGGACACCGCCAACGCCGGGGTGACGAACCAGATCACCTGCCAGATCCTGGTCGACGGGAAGAAGGTGGCGGAGAACAGCGGAACTTCGATCGCCCTGTGCACGGCCAACGTGGGGTGACTCTCCGCTGGGGCTTCCGGCCGGGTTCCTCCTGGGGCTTCCGTATGGCACTTCCGCCCGAGGTTTCGCCCTGGTTCCGTCCGCTTGGGGCTTCCGCCGAGGTTCCACTCGGGAGTTACGCCTGGGGCTTCCGCCGAGGTTCCACTTGGGAGTTACGCCGAAGTCCGTGAAGGGCCCCTTGAGGGAATCTAAGTCCGTGAAGGGGCCCTTCACGGACAGACCAAGGGTGCCGCGGACGGAGCCCCTCAACGAGCCAAGCGCGTGATCGACGGCTTCTGTACGCGTGCTCGACGGCAGAGACACCAGTCAACCCCTGGAAACCGGCCTGGCGGCCGGCCGGCCTACCCCCATGTCGGCCGGCCAACCGCCACCGAACCGCTCCTGGCGGTTCTTCCAGGTCCGCGAACGACTGCGGTCCCGTCGCCGGCTTCACAGACTGCCCCTCCCCTAGGGCTCCACCGACATTAGAGCCGACACTACGCGGAGTGCCCCTCCTCTGACTAAGAATTCACTAAGCGTCCGCGATTATTAGCCCGCTGACCTGCGGAAACCAGCCTGAACATTGTTCAAGCGCACCCCTTGCCGACCGCCTGCTCACTGGTTCGCGGCCGCCTCCTCGCGCAGTTCGCCGACCTGCCGGGGGTTCATCCGCTCGTACAGCGCGATCGCCAGGGTGTACTGCTCGGCCGCCAGGCCAGGCTGCCCCTTCGCCCGCAGGATCCGGGCCAGGGTGACTCGCAGGATGCCTTCCTGCAGCTCGAACTGGCGCGCGACGGCCAGGGACACCGCCTCGCGCGCGTAGTTCTCCGCCGCCGTCAGGTCGCCGATGTCCAGGTGCAGTTCCGCGAGGTTGTTCAGGGACACCACCGCGTAGCTGTCGTCGCCCAGCTGCCGGTCGATCTCCAGCGACGCCAGCTCGTGGGTGATCGCATCCGCTGGGCGTCCGGCGCGCTTCTCGGTTTCCGCACAGTTGTTGAGTGCCTGGCCGCGTAGCTCCAGGTCACCGGTCCGCTCGGTCTCCGCCGCTGCCTCCAGCAGGCGTTCGATCGCCTCGTCGTAGCGGCCCAGCAGGGTCAGCACGCTGCCCAGGTGGATCTTGGCGACGGTCAGCGAGCGGCCGTCCAATCCGGTGGCCAGGCCGACCGCGCGCTCGGCGTCGGCGAGGCTGTCCTGCGCCAACTCGAACGTCAGCGCGATGGCGCACCGGGAAATCAGCATCCAGCACTGCCCGAGCGGCTCGTTCGCGGCTTCGGCGGCGGCCAGCCCCAGGTCGACCAGCCGCACCCACTCCTCGTACAGCGGGCACACCACGCGATACGTGTGCGCGACCCGGGCCAGCCGCCACACGTCGGCGTAGCGGCCGTCCGCGTGGGCGGCGTCCAGGACCGCCAGCAGGTTCGGCCATTCCGCGGCGAACCAGTCCTGTGCCTGGTCGAAGGTGCCCAGCGGCGGCAGCGCGTCCGGCGGGACCAAGCCCGTCAGGTCGAGCGGGTCGACGATCCGCAGCATCTTGCGGCGCGCGGTGTCCGATGCGGCCTGGTGGTAGCGGACCGCGCGGTCCAGCACGGCGGCGCGTTCGGCTGGGTCCAGCTCGGTCTCCGCCAGCTCGCGCAGGTACAGCCGGACCAGGTCGTGCGGGGCGAAGGCGTCGCGAGAGACCTCAGCAAGCAGGTTGTGCGCGGCCAGCGTGCGCAGTTCGCGGCGGGCCTGCTCGATCGGGATCTCCGCGACCGCCGCGGTGAAGTGGGCACCGGTGTGCCGAGCGGGAGTCGCGCCCAGCCGCAGCAGCGTCCGGGCCAGGCCGTCGGGCAGGCCGCGGAAGGAGACGTCGAACGCGGCGCGCACGCCGTCGTCCGCGCCGGTGACCTCCAGACCGGCCAGCCGGGTGCGTTCGTTGCCCAGCTCGCCGACGAGATCGCTTATCGTCCATTGTGGACTCGCGGCGAGCCGGGCTCCCGCGATCCGCAGCGCGAGCGGCAGGTAGCCGCACAGCCGGGCCAGCGCGTGGTTCAGGTCGAAATCGGCGGCTCCGGCCAGTTCCTCGATCACGCTCACCGCGGCCTCCGGCGCGAGAGTGCCGAGCACGCGCAGCTTCGCCGCGTTCGACACGGCCAGCGCTTCGAGCCGGGACCGGCTGGTCACCACCGTCATCGACCGCGCGCCGGGCGGCAGCAGCGGACGCACTTGCTCGGCCGAGCGCGCGTCGTCGAGCAGCACCAGCAGCCGGCGGCCGGCGATCACCGAGCGGTACAGCGCGACACGCTCGTGGATCTGCTCCGGCACCTCGTTGGCCGGCACGCCCAGTCCGAGCAAGAACTGCGACAACAGATCGCCCGGGTCGGCAGGGGCGTGGTGCGGGTCGAAACCGTGCAGCGCCGCGTACAGCACGCCGTCCGGGAACAGCTTGGCGGCGCGGTGCGCCCACCAGATCACCAGCGCGCTCTTGCCCACGCCCGCGGTGCCGGACACCACCACTGTGCTGTCGCCGTGCTCCGCGAGCCCGTTCAGCCAGGCGACTTCCTCTTCCCGCCCGGCCAGCGTCGGCAGCGCAGGCGGCAACTGGGACGGCGTTCCGGCCGGCTCCGGAGCCGACGCGCCGCGCACCGCCAGGTCGTCGTTCAGCACCCGCTCGTGCAGCCAGCGCAGGTCGGCCCCCGGTTCGACGCCGAGGTTGCGCAGCGTGGCGCGCGAGACGGTGCGGTACAGCTCGAGCGCCTCTCGCCGGCGCCCCGCGTGGTAGAGCGCGCGCATCAGCTGACCGGCGGTGCGTTCGGCGAGCGGGTCGGCTCGGAGGATCGGGCTGAGCTCCACGATCAGCTCGTCGAACCGGCCGAGTTCGAGATCGGCGTCCACCCGGGCGTGGTGGATCGCCCGGCGGAGGTCTTCCAGCTCGGGTGCCCGCACCGACTCCGGCACCCCGGCCAGCGTCGGGCCCTGCCACAGCGCGAGCGCCTCGGCGAGCAGCTGGGCGGCGCGTTCGGACGATTCCAGCGCGGCCTGCTCGAGCAGCGCCCGTGCGCGATGCGCGTCGATCCGCTCCGGGGCCAGGGAAAGCTGGTAGCCGGGCGGACGGGTGTGGATCTCGGCGACCGGATCGGCCATCTCGCGCAGCAGCCGGCGCAGCTGCGAAACGTTCCCGTGCACGATGGTGCGCGCGGTGGCTGGCGGGTCGTGGCCCCACAAGGCATCGATGATCTCGTCCAGCGGCACCACCTTGCCCACGCGCAGCGCTAGCAGCGCCAGCAGCCCCCTCACCCCGGGACCGCCGACGGGTACCGCACGGCTGCCGTCGAGCAGCCGTACCGGGCCGAGCAGTTCGACCCGCGCGCCGGCCTCCGCCATGCTCGCGCGCACCTCCAGGCTCTCCCCCAGCCAGACTGGCCAACTTACCGTGAGGAGAAGCCCGCAGAAACCGCTCTTTCGTGAATTCCTGTCCCGAACAGACGAGTCCGGCCCCGCACCATCAGTCCCGATCTGATGGCATGGGGCCGGACCCGGTGTTCGCCGGCCGGGCCGACAGGGGCCGGTCCGCCCGTTTTCGGCTGTCCGCCCGCGGTTCGGGGGGCTCACCCCGAGCAAGAACCCGGATCGCCGCGGACAGCCCGCACCCCGCGGCCAGGCTGCGGAGTGGCGACAACGTAACAGGGCGCACATTCGCGGCTACCGGCGACCTGCCGTATCGCGACAGTGGCCCTGGTCACCGCATGATCGGCGTCGAGTTCCGGCCGGCGATGAACGACGGCCGCGGCTCGCTCGCCGCGAACGGCTGCTGCAGCGCGTTCTCCACGCTGTTGAACACCAGGAAGATGTTCGAGCGCGGATACGGGGTGATGTTGTTCGAGGACCCGTGCATGATGTTCGAGTCGAACCACAGCGCCGAACCGGCGGCACCGGTGAACTGCTCGATGCCCTGGTCGGCGGCCAGCTTGGTGATGTCGTCGTTGGTCGGTACGCCGACCCGCTGGTCCTTGAGCGAGCTCTTGTAGTTGTCGTCCGGGGTCTCGCCGACGCACTGCACGAAGGTGCGCTGCGAGCCCGGCATGACCATCAGCCCGCCGTTGTACGGGTAATTGTCGGTGAGCGCGATCGAACAGCTCACCGCGCGCGGCACCGGCATCCCGTCCTCGGCGTGCCAGGTCTCGAAGTCGGAATGCCAGTAGAACCCGGTGCCCTTGAACCCCGGCATGTAGTTGATCCGGCTCTGGTGGATGTAGACGTCCGAGCCGAGGATCTGCCGGGCCCGGTCGAGCACCCGCGGGTCGCGAACCAGCTCGGCGATCAGGCCGGAGATCTCGTGCACGTCGAAGATCGAGCGGACCTCGCCGGTCCGCGCTTCGGTGATCACGCGTTCGTCGTCGTGCAGCGTCTCGTCCGACGAGAGCCGGACGACCTCCTGCCAGTACGTCTGGACCTCACCGGGCGAGAGCAGTCCGTCCACCACCGTGTAGCCCTTGGCGTCGTGATTGGCCAGGGTCGCGGCGTCGATCGGGCCGTCTGCCTCGGTACCCCACACCGTGGGGTGCACGCGCGGAAGGTGCTCCGGCGTACCGGTGATCCGGGTCGGGTAACCGTCATCGACCCGGGTGTCCATGATCGTCACAGTGGTTCGCCTCCAGTTCTGCTGGCGTTTCTGCTTTCTCGCGGTGGGAGTGGCGCGGGTTCAGGAATTCTCTTCGACGACCAGCGGGTAGACGCCGTTCTCGTCGTGCACCTCACGGCCGGTGACCGGCGGGTTGAACACGCACACGCACTTGATCTCGGTCTTGGGCCGGACCTGGTGCTTGTCGTGGTCGTTGAGCAGGTAAAGCGTGCCCGGCTTGAGCGGGTGCACCTCGCCGGTGGCGAGGTCCTCGATCTCGCCCTCGCCCGAGGTGATGAAAACGGCCTCGATGTGGTTCGCGTACCAGAAGTCGTTCACGGTGCCCGCGTACAGCGTGGTCTCGTGCACCGAGAAGCCGACGCCCTCCTTCGCGAGGACGATGCGCTTGCTGCGCCAGTTCGGGGTCTTGATGTCGGCGTCGGTGTCGGTGATCTCGTCGAGCGTGCGGACCAGCAAAGGACGGCTCCTTGTCAGTGTTCGGTCGGTTTTACTTGAGGACGGCGGCGATGGACTCGGCGATGATCGCCAGGCCCTCGTCCAGCTCCTCGTCGGTCAGGGTGAGCGGCGGCAGCAGCTTCATGACCTCGCCGTCCGGGCCGGAGGTCTCCATCAGCAGGCCGCGGTCGAAGGCTTCCTTGCAGACCGCGCCGGCCAGCTCGCCGTTCGCGAACTCGAGACCGCGCGCCAGCCCGCGGCCCTTCGCGACGAGGTTCGCCTCCGGATAGGTCTCCACGATGTCCTTGAACGCGCTCGCGATCCGCTCGCCCTTGGCCTTGGTGGACTTCTCCAGCTCGTCGTCGCTCCAGTACACCCGGATCGCCTCGGCCGCGGTCACGAACGCCGGGCTGATGCCGCGGAAGGTGCCGTTGTGCTCGCCCGGCTCCCACACGTCCAGCTCCGGCTTGATCAGCGTGAGCGCCATCGGCAGGCCGTAGCCGCCGATCGACTTCGACAAGCAGATGATGTCCGGCTTGATGCCGGCGTCCTCGAAGCTGAAGAACGCGCCGGTGCGGCCGCAGCCCATCTGCACGTCGTCCAGGATCAGCAGGATGTTGTGCCGCTTGCACAGGTCGTCCAGACCGCGCAGCCAGTCCAGCCGCGCGGCGTTGATGCCGCCCTCGCCCTGCACGCCCTCCACGATCACCGCGGCGGGCTCGTTCAAGCCGCTGCCGGAGTCTTGGAGCAGCTTCTCGAAGTACATGAAGTCCGGCATCGCACCGTCGAAGTACTGGTCGTACGGCATCGGCGTGGCGTGCACCAGCGGAATGCCCGCCGCGCCGCGCTTCATCGAGTTGCCGGTGACCGACAGCGCACCCAGCGTCATGCCGTGGAAGGCGTTCGTGAAGTTGATGACCGACTCCTTGCCGGTCACCTTGCGCGCCAGCTTCAGCGCGGCCTCCACCGCGTTCGCGCCGCCCGGACCCGGAAAGACGATCTTGTAGTCCATCTCGCGCGGCGCGAGGATCTTGTCCCGGAAGGTCTCCAGGAAGTCCCGCTTCGCCACGGTGAACATGTCCAGCGCGTGCGTCACGCCGTCGCGCTGGATGTAGTCGACCAGCGCCTGCTTCAGATGCGGGTTGTTGTGCCCGTAATTCAGCGCACCGGCACCGGCGAAGAAGTCCAGGTACGCCTTGCCGTCCTCGCTGTAGAGCCGGCTGCCCTGCGCCCGGTCGAAGACGACCGGCCACCCCCTGCTGTAACTGCGTACTTCCGATTCGAGCTCTTCGAAGATGCTCATAGCGTTTTCTTTCGCTCCTACTCGGCGAAATTGACGGGTTATTAGCGGCGCAGCGGCCCGATGCGGTAAAGATCTTCGGGCTC
Source organism: Amycolatopsis benzoatilytica AK 16/65 (assembly GCF_000383915.1). Classification (NCBI taxonomy): domain Bacteria; kingdom Bacillati; phylum Actinomycetota; class Actinomycetes; order Pseudonocardiales; family Pseudonocardiaceae; genus Amycolatopsis; species Amycolatopsis benzoatilytica. Next base: position 7,841,919 of record NZ_KB912942.1, on the reverse strand, counting down.
GTGCGCCTCCCCCTGCGGAAAATCGGCGACCTCGAACAACCGGGTGCGCTCCAGATCGGCGTTCCAGCGCTTCGCGAACGACTCGAACAGCCGGATCGAGGCTTCGTTGTCCGGGGTGATGGTGGTTTCCAGGTATCGCACGCCGTTGTCGACCAGCCGCTCGTACAGGCGGTCCAGCAGCTGCCCGGCCAGGCCTTTCCCGCGCTGCGAGGCATCGACGGCGACCTGCCAGACGAGCGCGGCCTCCGGCTCGGCGGGCCGCCGGTAGGCGATCACGAATCCGACCGCTTCGCCGTCGACGCGGGCGACGACCGAGGTCTCCGCGAAATCCTTGCACCACAGCAGGTACGCGTACGGCGAGTTCAGATCGAGCTTCTGCGAATCACGTGCGATTCGCCAAAGGGCGGCGCCATCGGCCTTGGTCGGGGATTCGATCAAGTGCTTTCCGGACATACTTGGGAAACGTAACAGAGAATTTTCTTGCCGCCAGCGATCCACGCCACGTCCACCGCCCTCACCTGGGACTACCTTGTTACCCCGGTGAGCAGGACCACAAACCTGTTTGACCGCACGCGAGGCTGGGTATGGACGTGCGCCTGGGCCGCACACCGTGGGTGCGCGACCTGGTACTTGAGACGATGGGCCGTTTCCCGCCCGGCCGCAACTCAGCATCGCGAAATGCCGTGCCGAGCTGCGAGTCCGGCGGGACCTCGCAGCCAGTTTTCAGCGCCGCTTCCGGCCGCGCCGCAACCCTCGTCCGATGCTCGCCACCGGAGTCCAGACCGCGGGCAGGATCAGCAGCGCGACGACCGCGAGCCACCACAGCGGGGCCTCGCCGCGCCGCCAGCCCGCGACGAGATCGCCGAGCCAGCCGAACAACGGCTTGGCGACCGGCGGGAGGAAAGCGGCAAAGAGCAACGCTGCCAACATAAGCACGGCGAGCACGGTAAGCACCATTCGCCACGTGCGCCTCAACGACAGCAAACTCACCACGAGGAACACGAGCGCACCGGCGGCCACCGGCAGGCCGACCCACTGCAGCACGGAGCCGCCTTCGCCGCCGAGCACGAACCCGGCGACCGCGGTGATGGCCGCGGCGAGCAGATTCCACGGCCGGCCCAGCCGGGTCGCGCCCTGGGTGACCCACCACGTACTGCGCCCGCTGAGCTGCGCGAATTTCGCGAGCGGCTGGAGGGTTTTCGGGACCCGGGTGGCAGTGGAGGCGGCATTGAGGCCGGCCGCGCCTGCTTTGACGATCGTTTTGGTGAGCAGGGCGGAGCCGAGTTCGCCTTCGAAGCGTTCAGCGGAAACCTGGCAGGCTTGGAAGGCGCGTTGTGCGGCGTCGTCGGAGGAGCCGGCCGGGGCGGTTCCTTGCCCGGGTTGCGGAAGCGGCGGGACGATTCCTTGCCCGGGCTGAGGAAGCGGCTGTGCCGCCGGTTGGCTCGGTTGCCGGAGCGGTTGGCCATTGCTCGGCTGCGGAAGCGGTTGCGCGACCACTGGCCGACTCGGTTGCGGCAAGGGCGTTGCGCCGGCCGCGGCCCGGCCCGGCTGCGCGGGTGCGGCAGTCGGTGCCGGCTGGGGCAGCGGCGGAACGGTCGCGGCGATTTGCCCCGGCTGAACCAGTTCGGCGGACTGACCGGGTTGAGCTACCGCTTGGACAGCGGCCACTGTCTGCCCCGGCGAAGCCGCCGCCTGAGCCACCGCGGCAGGTTGGGACGGCTGCGGCAACGGCTGAACGTGCACCGCGGATTGCCCAGGCCGCACCGGAGCGAGCGGCCGCGCCGCCATCAGTTTCCGGAAACTCTCCGAAGCTTTTCCATTGCCTTCCTTCGCGTCCGCCGTCGCCTGCTGCGCCAGCACCGGCAGCTCCTCCCGCGCGATGACCAGCTGCCTCGGCTTCGCGAGCACCATCGAGGTGATCGGCATGCTCGTCGGCGTCCCGGCGCCGAACTCCACCGGCGACAGATTCGCGTCCAGGCCGAGGAAAGCGAGTTCGTCGCCGAGCTGGCTGAGCAAACCGGGCAGATCCGAGGGCATCCCGTTGTCCGCCGGCGAAGGCGGCTGCCAGCCGATGGACAAGAACGTCGTCCTTGCCTGCTCCCGGAATTCCTCCCGCCCGACGATGTCGCGCAGCACCCGCAGCCGGTTCGGATCGAGCAGGCACTGCACCAGCCAGCCGGCGGCGTCGACCCGGCCCCACATCCAGTCGTTCGCCCGCCAGGACGATTTGTAGAACCCGCCGAAGTTGTTCGCCTGCGTCCCGGTCAGCTTGTCGCGCCCGCGCGGACGCGACAGATCCAGCAGCGTCCGGCTGTCCGCGCTCACCTGCACCAGGTCCACGCGCTGGTCCACTGCCGGAGTCTCGGCCAGCAGCCCGCGCGTCGCCATGTGCAGCAACAACAATCGCGCCATCACGAATCCGTCGGCGGGGTCGGAGTCGTCCAGGCCGAACCAGTCCAGCAGCGTCGTCACCGTGTCAGCGGCGTCCTGCGACCACTGGACTTCCTTGCCCGCCAACGCTCGCAACACCGGTGCGGTCTCCCGCAGCGCACCGGTGATCTCCGGCCACGCCTCGCGGACCGCGTCCGACGTGCCCAGGTGCGCCCATTCCCTCGCGAGCTGACCGATCCAGTCGTGCAACGTGGTGCCCGGGGCGGGTGGTTCGTGCCGCGCGACCCAGGCCGGCAGCCGCACCGTACGGGCGGCACCGCGACGGGCCGCGTGCATCCGGACGCGGGCCTGGTTGAGCTGCGCCGCCTGCGCCTGGTCCGGGCCCATCCGGAACCCGGCATTGATCAGCTGCAACCCCATCGCGACCGCGTCTTCCAGCGCGGTAGTCCGGTATCCGGCCATTTCGGCGGCCGTGCACGATTCGCCGGGCAACGCGGCCGGCATCTCGCTGCGCAGCCCGTCCGCGGCGACGTCCTGCAGCAGCGCCGAATTCCCGGCCGCCCACGAACTGTCCTCATCGGACATTTCGAACCGGCGGGTGACCGCGCGCACCAGATCGGCCGCGTCCAGCGCGACCCGGCGGTCCAGGTACGCCCGGTGCACCCGGTCGTCCACCAGCTGCCCGCCGCGCAGGCCCAGCGACGCGAGCGCGACCCGGGTGTCCCGGGTGCGGGTGACCGAAGCGTTGTGCTGGCTCAGTTCCTCCAGCTCCCTGCTGATCGTCTGGCTCATGATGGTCGAGGCGACCTTCGCCAGCGCGGTGCCGAGCATCGGCGGATTCGCCGGATCGCACGGCAGGTCCTTGACCTCCGGGCCGACCGCCGGGACGACGTAGAGCAGCAGCCGCCGGACGTCCGTGGACGAGGACCGCTCGAAAATCTCCCGCATCGCCGGCCGCAGCGGCTTGTTCACCAGCACGCCGCCGTCCGCCAGCCAGTGCGAGCGCACCAGTTCGGTGTAGTCGGTCATGTCCGGGTGCGCGTGGTCCGCGGCCGCCGGGCCGATCGGCAGCCGGGACAGCTCGAACGCGCCGGGGAACGACGCGCTGGAGCGGGCGGCCAGCGCGAGCGGGGCGTGCACCTGGTTGTTCCACAATGGACCTTCGAAGCGAAACAGCATCCGATGCTCGGTGTCGCTCACCCGGTTGCCGAGCGCGTCGTCGTATCGGGTGGTCTCGCCGTCGATCATGGTTCCGGTGAGCAGCACGGTGACGTCCGGCGGATCGACCGGCACCACGCCTGCCGTGGTGATGTCGTGCATCGCCTGGGTCAAGCCGCCGAGCAGGACCCGGTCGCCGTCCAGCACTGAACGCGGCTGGCTTTCCTTCGGGTCGCGGATCAGATTTTCCAGCGACCCGGCGGTGAGCCAGGTGTCGCGCAGCACCGCGGGCGTCGAGCGGTACGCCTCGGCGAGACCGAGACACGCGGCGTTGATACCGCCCGCGCTGGTGCCGGTGAGCACGTCGAGCCGTACCGACGCGTGCAGCAGATCGAGCAGTTTCCGGTAGCCGCCTTGATCATCCGGCGTGCGCGACGCGTGCAGCAGCGCCGACGTCTCGGTGGCGACTCCGCCCATCCACACGGCCAGGCTGGATCCCCCCACCATGGCCATCGCGATCCGGATTTCCTGCGGCCACGGCACCGCCGACGCTCCCTCTCCCATGCCGGCCAGTGTCCCGGCTGCGAGCAGCCGCCCACAAGAGGGTTGCTTTCAACGACGCCGGACAGCGCGCGCTCAGGTCGCCAGGTGTTCCAGCAGCAGGACCTGCGCCTCGCCGACCGCGAACCCGAGCACCGCGCCGGTCGCGATCAGAATCCATTCGTCCTGCTGGAAGGCCGGCCGCAGCAGCTGCTCGAACTCCTCCGCGGACAGCTCCTTCATCTTGCCGACCAGCACGTTCCGGATGTCCATCGCGTCGGTGGCGTAGTCCTCGATGTAGCTCATCGTGTCCGGCAGCCGGGTCATGATCTGCTCCGAGATGGCCAGCTTCATGTCCTGGTACCGGCGGCTGCCGATGGCGAACACCAGCAACGGTTTCGCCACGTTCGCCGCCCGGCCGAGCTCGCGGTCCAGCTGCTGCTGGATCAGCGCGAGCACGCGATCGGACAGCGGCCCCTGCAGCACCGCCTCGATCACGTTGTGCGGGGTGATGATCTCCTTGGCGATCAGCTCGCCGTACGCCTCGGCGACTTCCGCGCGGCGCTTGAGGAACAGGCCCTGCCAGGTGACGCCGAAGTACTTCTTCGGCTCCAGCGGGTAGAAGATCATCCGCAGCGCGAGCCAGTCGGTGAACCAGCCGGTGAACAGGCCGAACAGCGGCATGATCAACGGGAACTTGAACAGCACCCACGCGACCATCTGGATCACGCCGATCAGCCCGCCGAACACCAGTCCGGAGCGGGCGATGAATTTGAACTCCTCCGCGCCGGCTTCCTGGAAGATCCGGTTGAGCAGCCGCTTGTCCTTGACCAGGCTGGTGACCACCATGCCCTTGAGGTCGAACACGCTGTCCACATCGGACTGAATGAGTTCCAGCACGGCTTTGACCATGCGCGGCGATTCGGCCTGCACGCGCTGGATCACCAGCCGCTGCACGCCCACCGGCAACGATTCCCACAGGCCCGTCTGATAGTGCCCGGCGACCTCGCGCACGATGTCCTCGACCGCGGCGAGCAGCGGTTTCTCGATCTCCTTGGCGATCCGGTCGGCGTCGAGGCGGGCGACCACCTCGGCCGGTTTGATCAACTGCTCGGTCATCGTGTCGCAGGCGATGCTCGCCATCCGCGCGGCACGCTTCGGCACGATGCCCTGCCAGCCGAAGAACGGCTTGACGCCGATGAACTCCACCGGCTGGAACATCATCCGGATCGCGACCAGCTTCGTGCCGTACCCGATCAGCGCGGCGACGACCGGGATGGAGACATAGAGCGGCCAGTGCCGGACGAAATCGTCGAGGATGCCCGACACGAACCCGCCCATCGGACTCAGCCCAGGCTCGGGTCGCAGGCCCGCCAGAACTGCGCGCCTAGCCGCGAGACGTGGACGGTGCGCCGGATGATCTTGATCCGCTTCACCTGCTTCTCCACCTCGCGGACCGATTCGTCGGTCAGCAGGATTTCGTACTGCGTCTCGAGCGAGGGCACCTCCTCGTCGAGTTCGACCAGTCCGAGGCCGATCAGCCGGGTCACGTAGCCGGGCACCTGGTCCGGCAGAGACACCCCGGCCACCTTGCCGACCGTCGAGGCGTTGCGCAGCACGATCCGGCCGGTGCCGCCGACGGCGGTGCGCTCGGCGACGTCGATCGCGGGGAACGGCGAGCCGTCGGACAGCGCGGAGAGGATGCGCGCCTCGTCCGGGGTGAGCTGGCGCAGGATGATCGCGTACAGGTACTCGCGGGCTCGTTCGCGGCCGAAGCCGATGGAGTGGTTGAGCAGCTCGGCCATCGCCGCGCGCAGCGGTTCGATGTGGTCGCGGGCGGGCACCAGCGTCACGGTCGCCTCGACGGTGCGGCTGCCGGGGTCGACCCGGTTCATCGCGGACGCCGCGGTGAGCGCCGCGTGGTACGGGTCGTCAACCTCGTCCAGGCGGCGGCGCAGCTCGCTGAGCAACCCTCGTTCGACCTGCTTGAGGCCGCGTTCGGCGGTGTCGATCCCGGGCAGCTTGCGGGTCAGCCCGAAGCCGGCGCGCGCGGCCCAGCCGGCCAGCTGGCCAGCCCGGCGCGCGAGGTTGGCCACGTCGTCGGCGGTGGCTCGGCCGTTCGGTCGCTCGTAGTCCACGGGCGTGCTCCCCTCGCTGTTCGCGATGATGCTACCTGCGAGTAGGCCGGATGGCCCTGTGCTGCCGCTCTCGTGGGTGTTGGATACGCGCATGACCGCGCCGTGGGGACCGCCGATCGACGTGCTGCCGCTGCTCGCCCGCGAGGAACAAGCGCTGATCGACGTGCTGTCCGGGCTGCGGGCGGCGGAGTGGGCCAAGCCGGCGGCCGGCGAGTGGACGGTGCACGACCTCACCGCGCACGTGCTGGGCTTGAAGCTGCGGCGGCTGTCCCGGGAGCGGGACGGGCACGCCGGCGACGGGCCGGTCGAGGCGTGGGTGCCGGCGTTCCGGCTGATGTCGCCGGAGGTGCTGTTCGCGATGTTCGTGGACAGCACCGCCCAGCTGACCGAACTGTGGAAGCACCGCGACCTGGACGGACCGGCTCCGTTGTGGCTGACCGTCGCCCGGGACTATGCCGAGCAGTGGGTGCACCACCAGCAGATCCGCGAGGCGGTGGGCGTGCCGCTGCTCGACGAGCCGGAGTTTCGGACGCCCGTCGTGGACACGTTCCTGCGGTCCCTGCCGCAGGCGTTGCGCGACATCGCCGCGCGGACCGGGCGGCAGGTGGCGTGCACGATCGACGGGGCCGGGCGATGGACGGTGCGAGCCGCTTCGGACGGATGGGCGATCGACCGCGGGGCAGCCACGTCTCGGTCTCCGCTCGCGACGCTGACGGTGGACGCGGACGCGTTCTGGCGGTCCTGCAGCGGCCTTCCGGCAGCGAAGGCGCAGGTCAGCGGGGATCCCGCGGTATGCGAGATCCTGCTGAGCCTGCGCGCTCCGGAGTGGTGCCGGCTCTGATCAGCGGCGGCGGCGCGCTTGTTTCCGCAGCTGGAGGATGCGCGCTCCGCCGATCAGCGCGACCAGCGCCGCGCCCGCGATGGCGGAGAAGAGCATCGCCACCGCGAGCGGCATCGAGCCGGACGCGCCGAGGAAGTGGACGGTCGCGGTGTCCAGGTTCTGCAGGATGAAGACCAGCAGGAACGCCAGCACCACGATCGCCACGACCACGGCGATCCAGGTGCCGCTGATCCGCGTCGGCTTCATCTTGCCGGGTTTACGGGCAGGCGGTTTCGTTACGGCCGGCGGTACGGCTTCGCCGGCGGGAGCGCCGGCCGGGTCGAGCGCGCCGGGCACCTCGGCGCCCGGCGCCTCGGGGATCTCCGATTTCGCGACCCGGTCGGGGCCGTCATTTCGCGCGTGAGACATGTCGTGATTGTCCGCCCACTCGCAGTGATCCGCTATCTCAAGCGGTGCTCACAGCTTCGCGTCGACGTCGCGCAGCACGCGCAGCGTGTTCTGGCCGGCGAGTTTCGCGCAGTCCTCGTCGCTCCAGCCGCGCTCCATCAGGGCAGCGATGAGCACCGGATACTTCGACACGTCCTCCAACCCTTCGGGCAGCGCGCCGACGCCGTCGTAGTCGCCGCCGAGCCCGATGTGGTCGATGCCGGCGACCTCGCGGGCGTGCTCGATGTGCGCGACGACGTCCGCGACCGTCGTGGCCGGCTTGGGCGGCGCGTCCCAGGTCTCGACGAACCGGCCGCGCTGGCCGAGGTCCAGGAACTCCTGTCCGGCGGCTTCCATGGCGGCCTTGAGCTGGTTGTCCCATTCGGTGACCGCGGCCGAGACGAAGGCGGGCACGAAGGTGACCATCGCGACGCCGCCGTTGCCGGGCAACTGGGCGAGGACGTCGTCCGGAATGTTGCGGGGGTGGTCGTTGACCGCGCGGCAGGACGAATGACTGAAGATCACCGGTGCCTCGGACACCTCGAGCGCGGCGCGCATGGTGCTCGGCGCGACGTGCGAAAGGTCGACGAGCATGCCGATCCGGTTCATCTCCCGAACGACCTCGCGGCCGAACTCGGTCAGCCCGCCGTGTTCGGGCCGGTCGGTGCCGGAGTCCGCCCAGGTGGTGTTGAAGTTGTGCGTCAGCGTCATGTACCGGACCCCGAGACGGCGCAGGATCCGCAGCACGCCAAGGGATTCCGAGATGCTGTGGCCGCCTTCGGCTCCCAGCAGGGAAGCGATCCGCCCGTCCGCGAAGGCAGCCTCGGCCTCGTCCGCCGTGGTCACCAGGCGGAGCCGGTCCGGATAGCGCTCAGCCAGCTGGTGCACCACCTCGATCTGTTCGAGCACCGCGGTGACCGCGCTGTCGCCCTTGAACTCGCACGGCACGTACACCGACCAGAACTGCAGGCCGAGCTTGCCCGCGGCGAGCTTCGGGAAGTCGGTGTGCAGCGTCGGCTGGTCCGCGGTGAGGTCCACCGCGGCAACCGCTTCGACCGGGTTGGGCCCGGCTTTCATCCGCAGCGCCCACGGCAGATCGTTGTGTCCGTCGGCGAGGATCGTGGTGGCGAGCAGGTTCTGCGCGCGGGTCAGCTCGGTCATGCCTCGACCCTAGCGAGACACGCCCGTGCCGCGCCGTGCTCCGGAACGCCTTCTCGCCCCTTCGTTGCCCCGGGAACCTCTCGCGCGCAAGATGTAATCCGGGTAGAGTGTTGCGGGTGACGTCCGATCCCCTCGCCGACCCGTGCACCGACGACGACGAGATCGTGACGTGGTGGGGCCTGGTGATCGAGGGCTACCTGGCCACCCAGAACACGCTGATGGGCGAGATCGCCGACCGGTTCGGCCTGGCCCCGGCGTCGTTCGACATCCTGATGCGCCTGGTGCGCTCGCCGGAACACCGGATGCCGATGACCCGGCTGGCGACCGAAGCGGCCCTGTCCAGCGGCGGATTCACCAAGGTCGCGGACCGGCTGGTCGCGGCGGACCTGATCTGCCGGGTGCCCAGCCCGCACGACCGGCGAGTCACGTTCGCCGCACTGACCGAACACGGACTGGAAGTGGCCGTCGCCGCCCGCTCGGCCTGCGCGGAGATCTTGCGCCGCATCGTGCTGACGCCGCTGGGCGACGACGCGGCCGGACTGGCGGAGGCGATGCGGACTCTCCGGTCGGTGAACGGGTGAGGCCGGCGGACGGATTCGGCCACGCGCCGGCGCTCACGGACAGCTGAAACCTTCCGCCTCCAGCCTGCGCCGGAGAACGTCCAGGCATCGCTGCCGGATCCGCGACACACTCGCGGGCGACACCCCCAGCTCAGCCGCCAGTTCGCGATGCCTCAGGTCCGGACAATGCGCCAGCAGCAACATCAGCCGCCGATGCCGGTCAGGGAACTCGTCCACCGCTCGCCACAGTGCGGAGCCCAGTTCCGCGGCCAGCACCGAACACTCCGGCGGATCGACCGGCGACCGCGATTCCAGCCGCGAATCGTCCACCCAGGTCATCCGCGCACGGGTTTCCACCGCGCGCAACGCGTATCGACGCGCCACGGTCGCGAGCCAGCCCGGCAACGCACCCGGGTCGCGCAGGATCGGCGGCCGGGTCAGGAATTCCAGCCAGGCCGCCTGGCAGGCGTCGTCGGCTTCGCCGCGGAGCCCCGCGTTCGCGCTGATGATCCGCGAAACCCTCGCCGACACCCGGCGAATCTCGTCCTGGTCATCCATCCCGACGCCCCTTCCTGCACGGTCGGCAATACAGACGGACCGGACATCTCGGCGGATCCCCGCCGTCGGGGGCGATGCCGAATCGGGTGATCGACTAGCGCGTCGGGTATCCGGAGGAGCCGGAAACGCCTCGGTCCCGGCTCGCGGTGCAGACTGTCCGCGAAGGGCACCCTGCCGGACTTAGATTCCCTCAAGGGGCCCTTCACGGACTTCAGCGGGAGCGGAGCGCCAGGGGAAAACCTCACCGCCGGTTTCAGCGAGAGAACGTCACATGAATAGTCCCGCTCTCCGCGACCTCGCTGCGCACCTGGTACCCCCGTTCGAGTTCGCGCATGTCCGCCCAGAGATTCTCGCCGCGCCCCAGCAAGATCGGCGTGATGCCGACGTGCAGCCGATCCACCAGCCCGGCCGCCAGGTACGACCGCACCACGCGAATCCCGCCACCGATGCGGACGTCGCTGTCTCCCGCCGCTTCCCGGGCACGCGAAAGGGTTTCCTCGATCGAAGCCTGCACGAAATGGAAGACTGTCCCTCCTTCCATCTCCAAGGAGGGCCGCGATTCGTGGGTGAGCACGAAAACCGGGCAGCCGAACGGCGGGTTCGGCCCCCACCAGCCCCGCCAGTCCGGGTCGCCGGGATGCGCGTGCAGGCCGAACATGCCCGCGCCCATGATTTCGGCGCCGACGCCCTGGAAGTAGGCCGCGGCGTAGTCGTTGTCCACCCCAGTGGTTCCCTCGCCCGTCTTGTGGAAGACGCGCTCCTGGAAGGTCCGCGTCGCCATGTACGCGGCCTGAAGACGGGTCCAGTCCGGGCCCATCGGGTCTTCCGGGGTCTGGTCGGTGGTTGTGGCGTAGCCGTCGAGGGAGATGGTGAGGTCGACACGCACTTGTCCCATTGCCGCCGCTCCAAAGTGATTGTAAAATGAAATCACTACTACCGTAGTTCGCGGCATCCGGCGACGTCAAGGAGGGCGCGAGATGGCTCGAGCGGCGACCGAGGGACCGAGGTCCGGCTGCGCGATCAACGCCGCCGTCGAAGCCCTTGGCGATCACTGGTCCTTCCTGGTGCTGCGCGACATGATCTTCGGCGACCGCAGGTACTTCCGGGAACTGCTCGCCGGCTCCCTCGAGGGCATCGCGTCCAACATCCTCAGCGACCGCCTGAAAAAGCTCGTCGCGGCGGGCATTCTCACCAAGGAAGAAGTCACGCGCGGGCAGCGTGCCCGGTACAGCCTCACCGAGGCCGGCATCCAGACCGTGCCGATCCTGTTCGCGCTCGGCAACTGGGGCCTGGACTGGCGCGAAGGCACCCCGGAACTGCGCACCCGCCAGGAACTCATGCGCGCCGAGGGGCCGGCGTTCATCGCGGAACTGATGGACGAACTGCGTGTGCGCCACCTCGGCGCCCCTCCGGTCGACCCGGCCGGCCCCGGTCCGCTGGAGCGGCTCGAGGCGGCGTACCAAGAAGTCGCACGACGAGAGAGAAGCGCCTGACTCGGCCAGCGGGCACCGCGTGTTCTGGCCGAAGCAGTGTCAGCGCAAGCCCGGCATCAGCCGCACCGCGTTGCCGGACAGCACGCCTTCCAGCACGTCGGCCGGCAATCCGAGGTCGGCTACCGCGCGGACGTTCGTCGCGGTGCCCGGGACACCGGGCCAGTCGGTGCCGAAGATCCACTTTCGCGCCAATCGCACGAGATCGAAGCGCGCGTAGTACTCCGGCAGCTTCTTCGGCGGCAGGCCGGCCAGGTCCAGCCAGACGTTCGGCCGCGACTGGGCCATGAACGCCGCTACGTCGTACCACCAGCCCCGGCCGCCGTGCGCGAATACGAAGTTCACCGACGGGAAATCCTCGACCACGTCGGACAACAGCGCGGGATCGCCGTAACTCGCGCGCGAGCCGGGGAACACCGACAGTCCAGAATGGAGGATCACCGGCACGCCGCGTTCGGCGCACAGCGCATAGACCGGGTACAGCTCCTTGTCCGCGGGGGAAAACGCGCCGTGCACCGGGTGGATCTTCAGCGCTACCGCGCCGAGCGCGAGCTGCCGTTCCACCTCGGCGGCCAGCGGATGATGCAGATGCGGGTTGACGTTCGCCACCAGGCGAAACCGTTCCGGGTTGTATTCGGCCAGCGGCAGATTGTCCTCAATCGGCTGGATCCCGGTCGCCCGCGGGCTGTATTCGGAGAACAACAGCACCCGATCGACGCCCTCGCTCGCCATCAGGTCGTCCATCGCAGCCGGGATCACCGTGCCCTCGGCGTCGTACACCGTGCGCCACGGGTATTCACCCGCGAACTCGCGCGCCCAGTCGAGCCACGCCGGTTTCAGTGTCGGCAGCCGGGGAGTGTGTACGTGGGCATCCACCACGAAGTGCTCGTCGATCATGCGCGCCAGTCGATCACGGTTGCGGCTGCGGCGTCCGCAGCGACTCGCGCACCTGTTCGCGGATCACGTTCCGCCGAACCTTCCCGGTGGCGGTCTTCGGCAGCTCCGCCATCTCCACCACGCCGCGCGGCCGTTTGAACGCCGCCAAGCCTTCCCGGCAAAATTCGATCAGCTCCTCCGCGTCCACAGTGGCCGATGGCGCGGCGACGACACACGCCACCGGTTTGTCCAACCCGTCCTCGTCCGGCGCGGCGACCACCGCCACCTCGGCCACTGCCGGATGCTGCAGCAGCCGCTCCTCCACTTCGGACGGAGAAACCCAGATACCGCCCGCCTTCAGCATGTCGCCGAACCGGCCGAGACAGGTATACGTACCGTCCTCGTTGCGCACGTAGCTGTCGCCGGTGCGCAGCCACGAACCCTGGAAAACCTGTTTCGTCGCCTCGTAACGCGCCCAGTACCCGGTCGCGAGGGACGGACCGGCGACGAACAATTCGCCTGCCCGGCCAGATTCCCGGATCACCGCGCCCTGCTCGTCGCGAAGCTCGACAGAGTACCCGGGAACCGCGACCCCGGTACTGCCCGGCCGCACCGCCCGCGGCCGGTTGGACAGGAAGATGTGCAGCGCCTCGGTCGAACCGATCCCGTCCAGGATCTCAACGCCGAACCGGTCCCGAAACCGCGTGAGCAATGCCGCGGGCAACGGTTCACCCGCCGAAACGGCGTGCCGCACCGAGGAAAACGAATCGTCCGGGACGTCACTGGCCAGCAGTGCCGCATAGAACGTCGGCACCGCGAAGAACAGCGTCGGCCGATCCGCCCGCGCCCGCGCGGCGATCAACCCCGGCGTCGGACGCGTCGGTTCCAACAGGGTCGTACCACCGCAGGAGAGCGGAAAGAACGCCGAATTACCCAGCCCGTACGCGAAAAACAGCTTCGGCACCGACAGGAACCGGTCCGAAGAGGACACTTCGAGTACCTGATCAGCGTAGGTCGAGCACACCTCGCGGATGCTCGCGTGCCGATGCATCGCCCCCTTCGGCTGCCCGGTGGTCCCCGACGTGTACAGCCACAGCGCCGGCGAATCCTCCCAAGTGGACGCCGGCGCCAGATCGTCCGGACCGGACAGCGGCCACCGATGAGTGCGCACCCCGGCCGGGAACTCCGCTGGGTCCGCACGATCCAGCACCACGTCGGTGACCTCGGGCGCGCCGGTCAGCGCGGCCACCGCCTGCGCGGAGAATTCGCCGGAAACGCACAGCACCCGCGCCCGCGAATCGGCCAGCACCCGGCCCAGCTCCAGCCCGGTGACCATAGTGGACACCGGCACCGCGACCGCGCCGGCGAGCATCGCGCCGAGGATCCCGCTCAGCAGCTCGACGTCGTCGACCATGCAGAACATCACCCGCTCCTCCGGCCGCACGCCGAGCGCGCGCAGCCTGGCGGCGACCCGACGCGACTCGGCGGCGAGTTCGCGGTAGCTGAGCGTGCGGCGCGGAGACACGACTGCGAGCGCGTCCGGACGGCCGCGGCCGAGCAGGTACTCCGCGGCGTTGAAGTTCGCGGGAACCGTCATCAGTGCCCCCCTCAGGTGAGGTACACGTACTCGTAGTCGAAAGGTTTTCCGTTGATGCCCTGCCGCGGCGGCGCGACCCAGCTGGCGATCTTCCCGCGCTCGTACACCGGGTGCATGAGCGACCGGACGAACGTCAGGTCCTCCGCCGTCGGCAGCCACTTGTGCCGCGCTGCCTCCCACGTGGCCTCGTCGACGATGCTGCCGTCCGGAGTCACGTGGTGGCCGGAGTTTATGCCCACCTCGCGGTTGAAACCAGGGTGCGGCAACGCGAACCGGAAGTCGATGCCCGCGTCGCCGAGGATCTTGTTCCACCGGTTCACGCCGGTCTGGCAGTCCGCGGTGTACTCGCCGCGCAGATCGAGGTTCAGCAGCAGGATCGCCTGCATCTCCTCCGACGTCCAGGTGCCGTCGTCGCGCGGACGGTCCAGCACGCGGCTGTCGTCGGTGAGCTTGTGGTCGTCCTTCCGCCGGGTTTCCTGCCAGCGGCCCTTGAGCCCGGCGGTGTAGTAGTTCGCCGCGTTCGTGGAGGTCTCGCTGCCGAACAGGTCGAGCGACACGGTGTAGTGGAAGTTCAGGTACCGCTGGATCAGGTCGAGCGGGATGCCGCCGTGCGAAGCGATGTCATAGGTGTCGTGCTCGCGGATCAGCTCCGCGCTGCGCTGCACCACCCGGTCGACGCCGGTGGTGCCCACCATCATGTGGTGCGCCTCTTCCTTGAGCATGAACTCGCAGGTGCGCGACAACGGGTCGAACGAACTCTCCTTCAACGTCCCGAGCTGGTACTTCCCGTCCCGGTCCGTGAAGTAGGTGAACATGTAGAACGCGAGCCAGTCGGCGGTTTCCTCGTTGAACGCGCCGAGGATCCGCGGCGCGTCCGGGCTGCCGGAGTTGCGCAGCAGCAGGCCCTCGGCCTCGTCGCGGCCTTCCCGGCCGAAGTAGGCGTGCAGCAGGTAGACCATCGCCCACAGGTGCCGCCCCTCCTCCACGTTCACCTGGAAGAGGTTCCGCAGGTCATACAGCGAAGGGGCGGTCAGCCCGAGCAGTCGCTGCTGCTCGACCGACGCCGGCTCGGTGTCGCCTTGGATCACGATCAGCCGCTGCAGGTCGGCGCGGTACTCGCCGGGCACCTGCTGCCACACCGCGTCGCCGGCGTGCTCTCCGAACGCGATCCGGCGGTCCGGATCCCGCTCGGCCAAGAAGATGCCCCAGCGGTAATCCGGCACGTTGACGTGGTCGAAGTGTGCCCAGCCCTCGCGCCCGACGCTGACCGCGGTGCGCAGGTAGACGCCCTCGGTCTCGAGCGTGGGACCCATCTCGCCCCACCAGTTCATGAACTTCGGCTGCCAGCCCTCCAGCGCGCGCTGCAGCCTCCGGTCGTCGGCGAGGTGCACGTTGTTCGGGATCTTGGCGTCGTAGTCGATCTTTTCCGGCATGGGTTCAGACCCGCTTCCTGTCGAAGACCGCCTTCTGGCCGGTGCCGTAGCGACGCAGCGCGCCTTCGGGACCGGAGGCGTTCGGTCGGGTGAAGATCCAGTTCTGCCAGGCGGTGAGCCGTCCGAAGATCTTGGTCTCGATCGTTTCCGGGCCGACGAACCGGTGGTTCGCCTCCATCCCGGTGAGCGCGTCCGGCGACAGCGACGCACGGCCCTCCAGCGCGATCCGGATCTCGTCCTCCCAGTCGAGGTCGTCCGGCGCGTCGGTGACCAGGCCGAGTTCGACCGCCTCGGCGGCACTCAGCGCGTGGTCGCGTTCGCGGGACAGCCAGGCCAGGTGGTCGTCGTCGCCGTAGAACCGCGATTGGAGCCGGGACAGGCCGTTGCCCATCGGGAAGGCGCCGAAGTTGGCTTCGGACAGGGTGATCGTCGCGCGCTCCGGCGAATCCTCGTCGTCGATCGGCGGCCCGTCCAGGAGGTACTGCCGGTCGGCCGCGAAGGCCAGCTCCAGCAGACTGCCGGCGAAGCAACTGCCCGGTTCGATCAACGCGATCAACGTGCGGCTGGTGACGTCGAGGCGCTTCAGCGTGCGCTTGTAGTAGTGCAGGATCTCGTTGCTCAGCCAGTCTTTCCCGCTCAGCACGACCTGCTCGTGCGCCAGGACCTGCGCCGGGTCGCCTTCGGTGCGCAGCACCCAGGTGCCCAGCTCCGGTTCGTTCGTGCGCAACCGCAGGATCGCGTCGTCCAGCTCGCGAGTCAGCCGCAGCAGCCAGCCGTCGAGCTGCGGTTCGCCGGACGGACCCAGCACGGTGAGCGTGACCAGCGAGTTCGCCCGGTCGTACGCGACGCGCAGGTGCCGGTACTCGATCCCGTCCTCGGTGCTCGACGGCTCCAGCGGGGCCAGCTCGATGCCCTGCTCGGCGGGCAGCCGGTCGGATTCCTCGGCCAGCTCGTGCGCCCGCGACAGCACCTTCTCGCGGAACCCGACGCGCGGCACCAGCTCGTCCACCAGCCGCCAGTCCACCGCGGTGCGGCCTTTCACCCCGTCCGGCCGGGTGGCGAACACGTCGGCGAGGTCGCGGCGGACGCGCCGCTTGTCGACCACTCTGGTCAGGCCGCCGGTGCCGGGCAGCACGCCGAGTAGCGGCACCTCGGGCAACGAGACGGTGGACGAGTTGTCGTCCACGAGCAGGATCTTTTCGCAGGCCAGCGCGATCTCGTAACCGCCGCCGGCACAGCTGCCGTTCACCGCGGCGAGATACCGCTGGCCGGAGAACTCGGTCGCGTCCTCGATGCCGTTGCGGGTCTCGTTGGTGAACTTGCAGAAGTTCACCTTCCACTCGTGCGGCGACGCGGCCAGCATCCGGATGTTGGCTCCGGCGCAGAACACCTTGTCCTTGGCACTGGTCACGATCACCGCACGGACCTGCGGGTGTTCGAACCGCAGCCGCTGGGTGGCGTCGTAGAACTCGATGTCCACGCCGAGGTCGTAGGAGTTCAGCTTGAGCTCGTAGCCGGGCACGAGCCCGCCCTGCTCGTCGACATCCATCTCCAGCCAGGCGACCTCGCCGTCGACGGTCAGTCGCCAGTGCCGGTAGGCGTCTGGATGCCGCTCGAACGTGACAGGTGTGGTGGTGGTCACGACCTCGATTGTCTACATGATCTCAACGAACGTCAATGTTGTGTAGACATTTGCCCGGCGACACTCACCCGGTTGAGCCGCGTCGCCGCCCAGCATACGAAAATCCACATCGCGAGCGCGGCGATCGCGTCGGTGAAAATCGTCGCGAACCAGAACGCCGGGATCCGCGGCACCCCGACCAGGAAGTGCCCCGCGCTCGCCAGCCCGGACAGCGAGTAGACGAGCAGCAACGCCAGCGAACGCCAGTATCGGCCGGTCAGGAAGGCGCGGTAGCCGGCCGCGCCGAACGCGGTGAACACTACCCAGCTCACCGCGACCACGACCTGCGCGGCGAGCACGCTGATTCCCGGAATCTGCGGGTAGTCGGCCGCGCGCACCGTGTTGTGCGTGTAGTGCAGGACCGTGCTGAGCAGGGTGAACACCAGGATTACCCGCAGCGGACACAGTCCCTTCGAGCGCAGAACGTCCATGCTTCTCGCCCCCTTGCGATTTGATAGATCGCTCTAGCGTGGGAGCGTACTTCGGTCAGACCAGGTCTCGCAACGCGCGCAGGGTGCGCACTGTCGTATCGACGTCTTCTTCGGACAGGCCGGCGGCAGCGGTGTCGGCCCAGGCGGCTTGCCGTGCGCCAAGGACGTGCAGCGCGGCTCGCGCTTTGCCGGTCAGCTGCAACAACGGCGCGCGAGCATCGGCGGGGTTGTCGATACGCCGGAGCATCTCATTGCGCAGCAAGCGATTCACCGTCTCTTGAACACTCTGCCGACGCAGCCCGCGCCGACGCGCCAGCTCCGCGACAGTGGCCGATTCCCGTTCCAGAAAGCCAATGACCTGCCACTGCGCGGCGGTCAGCCCGACTTCCGCGGTCAGCCGGTCGCCGGCGCTGAGCAACACGCCGTTGGCGACGAAGACCTCGTTGACGAGCTGAGTGAATTTCTCCGCACGCGGAGTCCTGGACGCCATGCGTGTTAGTGTTCCATTTTGACAGGTGCCTGTCGAAATCTGGCTGTCGAAATCGAGGGGGAAGCACTGATGGAGATGCCCGCCGTCGGCACCGCGCACGAAGCACTGGCCGCCCTCGTCGGCGACTGGTCCGGCGCCGAAGACCTCGCCGCCGCGCCTTGGGCGCCAGCCGCGACTGCCACCGCGACCTGCAGTTACCGCCTCGCGCTCAACGGCTTCGCGGTACTGGAGGACTACGTCCAGACCCGCGAGGACGGCAGCCGGATGCTGGGCCACCACGTCTTCACCGTCGATCCGGCCACCGGCGAAACGCTCTGGTACGGCTTCGACAGCTACGGATTCCCTCCTGCGGGGCCTGCACGCGGCGGCTGGCATGAAGGGACCCTTCACCTCAAAAAGCACACCGAACGCGGCGTCGCGGCGCACCGGATCACCCGGGACGGCGACGTTCTCACCCATGAGATCGACGTCCGGCTCGGCACCGACAGCGATTTCCGCCCGTTCCTTCGTGCCCGCTACACGCGGAGTGCGCGACACTGACCAGATGACCGAGCAGATCTCCGAGACCGGCGGCATCACCCTGTGCCACGAATCGTTCGGCGATCCGGCCGACCCGCCGTTGCTGCTGGTGATGGGCCTGGCCGCGCCGATGATCTGGTGGGACGACGAGTTCTGCGCGCAGCTGGCCGAGGCCGGCTTCCACGTGCACCGGTTCGACAACCGCGACGTCGGCCGCTCCGGGCACGGAACCGGCCGGGCGAACCTGCCGCTGGCCTATGTCCTGCGGTCCGCGCCGTACTCGCTCGCCGATCTGGCCGACGACGCCGCCAACCTGCTCGACGCGCTCGACATCGAACGCGCGCACCTGGTCGGCGCTTCGATGGGCGGGATGATCGTGCAGGAGTTCGCGATCCGGTACCCGCACCGGGTCCGGACGCTCACCTCGATCATGTCCACCACCGGCGCGCGCAACGTCGGCTTGCCGAGCCCGCGCGCCGCGCTGGCGATGCTGGCCCCGGGGCCGCGCACCCGCGAGGAGTACGTGACCCAGCTCGTCCGCACGTCGAAGCTGATCGGATCGCCCGGCTATCCGTTCGACGAGGAGCATTTCCGGCGGCGCGCGGAACGCACGTACGACCGCGGCCTCAACCCGGCCGGCGTCTTCCGGCATCTCGCCGCGATCCTGTCGGCCCGCGACCGCACGGCGGATCTGCGTCGGCTTGCCGTGCGCGCCTTGGTGATCCACGGTGCCGCGGACCCGCTGGTGCACGTGTCCGGCGGCCGGGCGACGGCTCGCGCGCTGGGCGCGGATCTCGACGTCGTGCCGGGCATGGGGCACGACCTGCCGCGCGAAGTGTGGCCGCGCGTGATCGCCGGGATCCGGCGGATCGCCTTCGCTAACCGGTGATCGTCACCGAACCCAGGTGCGAGAAGTGCGCGGCGACGCGGGCTCCGGGGCGCAGGTCGACGGCGTCGGTCATCCCGCCGGTCAGCACTAGCCAGCCGGGTTCGAGTGCCAAGCCGCGCGCGGCCAGCGAGTTCGCCGCCAACGCCAGCGCTTCGGCCGGATGCCCTTGCACTGCGGCACCGGTCGCGGTGTCGACGATCTGACCGTCTACTTCGAGCAGCGCGGCTTCCAGCGAAAGGTCCAGTTCGGTCGGCGCCACGCCGACCGGGCCGAGGCCGAACAACGCGGACGAGCCGTTGTCCGCGACGACGTCCGGCAGGGTGAACCGGTAATCGCGGTACCGGCTGTCGATGATCTCGATCCCGCCGTACACCCGGGAAACCGCAGCCAGCGCGGTCGCCGCGGTGACCCCCGGACCGGCCAGCCGCTCGCCCATCACGAACACCAGTTCCGGCTCGGCGCGCGGGTGGATGAGCCGCGGCATCGGCGCGCCCGCGGGCAACACCATCGCGTCGGTCAGCCAGGCGAGCAGCGGTTCTGCGATGCCCATCCGCTCCTGCTTCGCGCGGGACGTGAGCCCGAGCTTCACCCCGACGACCGTCTCGCCGCGTTCCTGGCGCAATCGCAAGGCTTCGTCCTGGATCGCGTAGGCCGTAGCGAGGTCGAGATCCGGCCAAGTCTCGGTGAGCTGCCCGCTCTCCTCGGTGCGGCCGAGCAATTCCTGAGCCGCGGCAACGATTTCGGCGGTCACTTCTCCTCCTCCGGCGCGAACACCGCGGTCACACTGCCCAAGCCGGCCATCCGCGCGACGACCGTGTCGCCGGGGCGCACCGGCTGCGCGGCGGTCATCGAACCGGGCAGCACCACGTGGCCCGGCTCCAGCGTCACGCCGAGCGGGCCGACCTTGTTCGCCAGCCACACCAATGCGTTGATCGGCGAGCCGAGCACCGCGCCGCCCGCGCCGGTGGCCGCCAGCCTGCCGTTGACGTGCAGCGTGCAGCCGGCGAGCCGCAGGTCGACGTCGCGCAGCCCGGTCGGGCTGCTGCCGAGGATGACGCCGCCGGAGGACGCGTTGTCCGCGATGGTGTCGAAGATCGAGATTTTCCAGTCGCGAATCCGCGAGTCCACGATCTCCAGCGACGGCAGCACGAAATCGACCGCACGGACCGCGTCCGCGACGGTGACCCCGGGGCCGCGCAGCGGTGCGCCGAGCACGAACGCGATCTCCGGCTCGATCCTCGGCTGCAGGAACCGCGCGGTCGGGATCGACTGGTGCTCGAGCAGGAACATCGAGCTGGTCAGGTGCCCGAAGTCGGGTTGGTTCACGCCCATCTGGCGCTGCATCGCCGCGGAGGCGAGGCCGACCTTGTGGCCGCGGACCGGATCGCCGGCTGCTTCCCAGGCGCGCACCTGCTCCTGCTGCACGCGGTAGGCGTCCTCCTGGGTCGCGTCCGGAAAGGTCTTCACGAGCGGGTCGATCGGCTCGTGCTCCTCGTACGCGCGGGTCAGCAGCGCGGCGGCAGCCTGCAGCTCGGTGGGTTCCACCTGCGGAACTCTGCCCGCTGGCCGCGATCGCCTCAACCCGGCCGTTCCACTGGCCGGTACAGCAAGTCTCTCGCTCGACAATGTCTTGCGCGCGAGAGTTTTTCCGCGTACCGTTCTCCTGGTTGGCCCCCAGGAAGGACGTGACCCGAGATGGCACCCACCGAGACCGAAGTCGCCCAGCTCGCCCAGACCCGTGACCAGCTGCGGGACAAGCACCTGCACCCCGCGGCGGAGCGCCCGGCGACGGCGGGCCGCGGCATCCACCACACCGCGCTGCTGTCCAGCGACGTCGAGCGGACCATCACCTTCTACCAGGACATTCTCGGCTTCCCGCTCACCGAACTGATCGAAAACCGCGACTACCCGGGGTCGAGCCACTTCTTCTTCGACGTCGGCAACGGCAACGCGGTCGCGTTCTTCGACCTGCCCGGACTCGACCTGGGCCCCTACGCGGAGGTGCTCGGCGGCCTGCACCACCTCGCGCTGTCGCTCACCCCGGAAAACTGGGCGGGCGCCCGCGCCCGGCTCGACGCGGCCGGCGTCGAATACCAGGAAGAGAGCGGAACTTCGATCTACTTCGCTGATCCGGACGGCGCTCGGATCGAGCTGATCGCGGACGACCTCGGCGAGATGTACGGGTCGAAAATCGGCTGAATCACCCCTGGACGCCGCCCCCGGCCCAGGTCAGAGTGTGGTGATGTCCTACGCGCGCAGCACCCGGCGCAACACGCTCGACGAACTGGTCGCGCGCGTCCGCTTCGAAATGCGGCTGCACCTGGCGGAACCGGCAGCGACGAGCCAATACGACGAGCTCGCCGCCGTCTTCACCCTCGGGCACCACGAGTGCGCCGCTCTGCTGGCGGATCGCCGAGCTTTGCCCAGGTGGGAGCGACGGCTGCTGACCCGGTTCGCGCGGCGGCTGTACGGGAGCGCGATCGTTTCCAGCGTGGCCGACGTTCCGCCCGGCACCGCCGACCTCGCGCGGGCGTTCCCGGCGGAAATCGCCTGGCTCCGCCCCGGCTCAGGAGACCCTGGTGTCCGCTATGACCTGCAAGGACGCGGCCTGCTGACCGTCTTCCGGCTGGCCGTCGGCGCGAGCGGCGAGAGGTGGCCGGACCGCGCCGAGGTCGCGTCGGCGGTCGCCCGGAATGTTCTGGCATGCAGCGCCGCATTCCTCCGCCGCTCGCCCTGGCACGTGATGTGGCCGGTCTACCGCGTCCGCGGCCTGCGGCTGTGGCGGTTATGACGGAATCCTTTGCGGGGAAAGGACGTTAGGTCAGGCATGAGTCCCGAAGAGATCTTGGGCCAGGCCCGCACGATCGCGGTGGTCGGGTTGAGCCGCGTGCCCGGCAAGGCCGCGCACGACGTGCCCGCTTCGCTGCAGGCACACGGGTTCCGGATCATCCCAGTGCACCCGTCGGCGACCGAGCTGCTCGGCGAGAAGGTGTACCGGTCGCTGGAAGACATTCCGGAGCCGGTGGATCTGGTGGACGTCTTCCGTCCGGCGGCGGAAACCCCGGGAATCGCCCGGTCCGCGGTCGCGATCGGGGCCAAGGCGTTGTGGCTCCAGCAAGGAATCGTGTCGGCCGAGGCCCGGCAGATCGCCGAAGACGGCGGACTGGAGTACGTGGAGGACCGTTGCACCGCGGTGGTGCGGGCGGTCGCGCAGATTTCCCTGGTCTAGCCGCCACGCAGTCGGTTGAATGCGCCGGACCGGCCGGGTTTCGCCACGAAGTCCGCGATGAGCAATGCGCATTCCCGAGCGCTGCGGACGGATGTGTCGCACTCGAAGTCGTAGTCGCCGTGGGCGTGCACCACGGGAAACTGCCGCTCGGCCAACCCGGACGGCCGGTCGCCGCGCTCCCGCTGCCGACGCCGCAGTTCCGGCAGCGGACAGTGCACGCCGACGAAGGTGACTTCCTGTTCCCGCAACACTTCCAGACAGTCCGCGAGCCAATGCGGGCGCAGGACGTGGTCCGCGATCACCCCGTTGCCCGCAGCCGCGAGCCCAGCCAGCATCCGGTGGTAGCCGAGCACAGTCCGTTCGAAGACCTGCTCGAACCCGGGCGTGCCGAACTCGGGTGTCCGAGCCCGGGAACGCATGCTGTTGACCGCGTCGCGAGGCAGCGAAAAATACGGCCCTGGCAGCAGTTCCAGCAGCTCAGCCGCGATGCTCGACTTGCCCGCGCTGGACGCGCCGTTCAGGAAGACGACATGACCGCTCATCCCACGAGCCGGTAGCCGACCCCGCGCACCGTCTCGATCGTCTTGGTCCCGAACGGCGTGTCGATCTTCCGGCGCAGGTACCCGACGTACACCTCGACCACGTTCTCGTCGCCTTCGTAGTGCGCGTCCCAGACATGCCCGAGGATCTCGTTCTTCGTCAACGCCGCCCCCTGCCGCCGCAGCAGGAACTCCAGCAGGCCGAACTCCCGCGCCGTGAGCTCGATCCGCGTCTCTCCTCTGTGGACGGTCCGGGCGGCCGGGTCCAGCTGCAGGTCGCCCGCGGTCAGCACCGCCGGGCGGGCCGGCGCGCCCCGGCGCAGCAGCGCGCGCAGCCGGGCCAGCAGCACCACGAACGAGAACGGCTTCGACAGGTAGTCGTCCGCGCCGAGGTCGAACGCGTCCGCCTCGTCGTACTCGCCGTCCTTCGCGGTCAGCATCAGCACCGGAGTCCAGTTCTCCGCCGCTCGCAAGCGCTTCAGCACCTCGTAGCCGGACAGCTCGGGCAGCATGATGTCGAGAACCACGGCGTCGTAGTCGTGCTCCATCGCCGACCACAGCCCGTCCGCGCCGGTGTGCGCCACGTTCACCGTGAACCCCTCGGCGACCAGGCCACGGCGAAGGGTTTCGGCGAACTCGAGTTCGTCCTCCACGATCAGCAGCCGCATGGCTCAGTCCTCCTCGATCCGGGGCAGTTCGATCACGAAGTGCGCGCCGGGATAGCGCGAGTCGGCCACCTCGGCGTACCGGGCACGGCCGCCGTGCCGGGCCGCGATGCCGGCCACGATCGACAAGCCCAGCCCGGCCCCGCCGCGCCGGCGCGACTCGTCCAGCCGCACGAACCGCTCGAACACCCGCTCCCGGTCGGCTTCTGCGACTCCCGGACCGTCATCGCTCACTTCTACTAAGACCATCCCATTCTGCACCGAACTCGCAATACGGACTCGCTCCCGGGCGTGTACGCACGCGTTGTCGACGAGGTTACGTACGGCGCGACGCAGCTGCGCCTCGCTGCCGCGCACCTTTGCCGGGCCCGCGCGTACTTCGATCTCCACTGGCGCTTCGGCGCGCACGCGTTCGGCTTCAGCGCGGACGATGTCGTCCAAGTCGACCTCAGTGCGCGCGGGACGGTCTGTCGCGTCGTCAGTGCGCGCAAGCATCAGCAGGTCATCGACCAGTTCCCGCAGCCGTGCGGTCTCGCGGGTAATGACCGGCACCAGTTCGGTGGTGGTCTCTGGATGCTGGCTCGACACGTCCAGCGCGGTACTGATCGTCGAAAGCGGCGAGCGCAGCTCATGGCTCGCGTCGGCGACAAAGCGGCGTTGCGCGGCCTGTGCGGAACGCAGGCGTTCGAGCATCTCGTTCAGCGTGACAGCGAGCCGATGCACCTCGTCACCGCCGGGCGGCAGCGGTACGCGCAAGGCGAGGTCGCGTGTCGAGATCTCGGCGACGGTGCGACGCATCCGCTCGACCGGACGCAGTGCGGAGCCAACCGACCGATACACCGCGAAGCCAGCGATACCGAGCAGAGGCAGCGAGATCAAGCCGAGCAGCAGCGTGAGCCGCGTAGACGCTTCAGTGACCGGTTCCAGGGACCGTGCCGAGATGACGGTGAACGGCCCGCCGGGGCCGTTCACGCCTTCTGAGACCACGCGGTAGTCGCTGCCGTCCCCGTCGAGGCCGAGCGGCAACGTCTCGATGGCTTCTTGCCCCGGCGCGGGGCGTGCGTCCGTGAGAGCCGGACGGCCGACGATAGCCGGGTCGCTCGCGATAGGCGTGCCTCGCGATCCGAGCACCTGCGTGACCGCTTCGGTGTCGCCCGTGCTCGCGACGTCGCTCGGTGACAGGTCTCGCGCTCCCGCGCGCACCAGTTGGATCGCCACCTGACGTGCGGTGCTGCGCGCGCTCTCGGTGACGCTTCGGTCGAGCGATTGGTCCAGCAGCAGCACGACGACCACACACGCGGTCGCGATGGCCAGCGCGAGCGCGAGCACGGCGACGCCGGTGGTCCGCATCCGGACGCCAGCGGCAGCAACGAGTCTCACGCACGCAGCGTAACGATCCGAAAATGATCTCATCGCGGGCGGCGCGCAGCCAGCCGCTCCGACCTCAACGTGTCGACTTCCGCCAGCTCCAGCGGCTTCAACGAATGCCCGAGCACCCAGGAGAGCAGCAGGTCAGCCAGGTCCGGATTGCGCGCGAGCGCCGGACCGTGCAGATAGGTGCCGAGAACGTGGCCGGAGACCGCGCCCTCGGTGCCGTCGCCGTTGCCGGTGCCTCGCACGACTCGGCCCAGCGGCGAGCTGCCCGGGCCGACCACGCTGGCGCCCTGGTGGTTCTCGAACCCGGTCAGCGGAGCGTCGATCAGATCCGGCTGGACCACCAGCTCGGCCACCGCCCGCTGCTCGGCGGGCGCGGTGACGACATCGAGCAACCCGAGCCCGGGATGGTCGACGCCGTCGACACCGCGGAAGCTCGTGCCCAGGATCTGCAGGCCGGCGCACACCCCGAAGACCGGAGCGCCCTCGTCGGCCGCACGACGCAGGCCCGGCGAGCCGCGCAGGAAGTCCGCGGCCAGTACCTGCGCCATGTCCTCGCCGCCGCCGATCAAGTACAAGTCCAAAGCGGAGGGCAGGGCGGAGTCGAGCGAGACCGGCACTACCTCGGCGTCGTAGCCACGCCATTGCAACCGCTTGCAGAGCACCTGCGCGTTGCCGGAATCGCCGTACGTGCCCAGCACCTCGGGCAACAGCAGCCCGATGCCGACGGTCGAATCAGACATCGGGCAACCGGTCCACCAGATCGCGGAAGGCGGTGTAGTTGGCGACCAGTTCAACCCCTCCAGGCGGCAGCGTGTCGATCGCGCTGACCGGATCCGGTACCGACCAGTGCGGCACCTCGGCGTAGCAGAGGCGGACCGCGAGATCAGCCGACCGCTCGCCGGCCACCACGACCTGACGGCCGCGCAGCCGTTCGAAGTGCACGTCCCAGAGCCACGACAGATCGCGGCCGTCCGCCTCCTGCGCGTTGACCGCCACCACCACCGGGGTGTCTTCGTCCAGCACGCGCAGCGTCTCGGCCCAGCCCGCCGGGTTCTTCGCCAGCATCAGCCGCACCGAATGCCGGGTGCGGCGAACCGTCCGGTACCGGCCGCCGATGTCGGTGATCGTGCGCAGTCGTGCGGCAGCCGTGTGCGGGGGCACGCCGACGCAGTGCGCCGCGGCGAGCGCGAGCGCGGCGTTCGCCCGGTTGGCCTCGCCGGGCAGCCGCAGGTCGAGATCCACCCGGCGGCCAGCGGGAGTGGTGACCAGGTCGCCGTCCAGCGACCAGGTCGGCTCCGGCCGGGCGAACGCGCAGGCCGCGCACCGCCACTCGCGGTCGGCGTGGGTGATCGCGCCGCCGCAGCGCGGGCAGGAAACGGAATCGCCGGACCAGCGCCGTCCGGTGCCGACCCAGACCGGCCGGGCAGCCGCCGAGGCGGCCGAGGTGACCAGGACGTCGTCACAGTTCGCGACCACGACGGTACGGGGCAGCCGGGCGAACGCGGCGCGCAGATCGCGCTCCATCATCCGCACCTCGCCGACGCGATCCAGCTGGTCCCGGCTGAGATTGAGCAGCACCAGCGCGGCCGGCTGCACCTGCTCGGCCACCCACGGAACGTAGGTCTCGTCGACTTCCAGCACCGCGTACGGCGCGTCCGGATGGGCGGCCAGCGCGGCGACCACACCGTCCGGCATGTTCGCGCCGTCGCCGTTGTGCGCGACCTCGGCCAGCGCTTCGAGCGCGCGGGCGAGCATCAGCGCGGTGGTGGTCTTCCCGTTGGTGCCAGTGATCATCACGACGGTGCGATCCCTGCCGAGCCGGCGCAGCGCCGACGGATCGAGACGGAGGGTGACGCGGCCGCCGATGACGCCGCCGCGGCCGAGCCGAGCGGTACGGGAGAACCATGCGGTCAGCCGCCCGGCGGCGACCGACGCCCGGGTGCGCAGACGAGTGGACATCACGGCAAACCGTGCGCTTTGGACGCTGTGAATTCCCTGAGAGGGTGACTCCAGTCTCCGCTACCCTTCGTAAGCATTCTTACCGATCGGAGGTTGAACCATTCGCCAGCCCCCTTGACCACCCATAATGCCGGGCAAGTGTCAAGATCTTCCGCGAATACATCGGAGGTGTTAGCGTCCAAACCCGCTTGACGGCACCAGTAGCCGGTGACCGGGAAACACAGCGTCAACAGGCGGAGGCAGACGTGGACGAAACGCGTGGTCTAGACCAAAGTGGCACCTTGGAGCGAGGACTCGCGGTGCTCGAACACGTCGGCCAGCACCAGGAGATTTCCACCAATGCGCTGGCCCGGCAGCTGGGGCTGTCGCGCAGCGCGGCGTACCGGATCGTCGGCACACTCAAGCGGCTGGAGTACCTCGAGGCGGACAGCGTCACCGGGCGTGTACGGCTCGGCACCCGGCTGGTCGAACTGGGTGCCCGCGCGATGGCGGCGACCGACCTGCACCGGTGCGCGCCGCGGTACCTCACCGCGCTGGCCGAGCGCTCCGGCGAGACGACCTACCTCGCGGTGCCGGACAACGACGCGATGGTCTACGTCGCCACCGAACGCAGCGCCAACGCGGTCACCCTCACCTGCCGGCTGGGCACCCGCCGTCCGCAGCACGCCACGTCGCTGGGCAAGGCTTGGCTCGCCGCACTGCCGGAGGCGGACCGGGTGGAACGGGTGCGCCGGATGAAGCTCGACAACCTCACCCTCAAGACCATCAACGACCCGGTCCGGCTGCTGGACGAGCTGGCCCGCACCCGCCGCCGCGGCTGGGCGGTGGACGACCTGGAGAACGAGCCGGACGTCGGCTGCGTCGCGGCGGCGGTACGGGACCACTCCGGCCGTCCGATCGCGGCGATCAGCGTGGCCGGGCCCGCCCCGCGGGTGATGCGCCGGGCGGACGAGCTGGGCGCGACGGTGGCCGGTACCGCGGCCGCGTTGTCGATGCGACTGGGGTACGTCCGGAACCGCTGACCGGCTCTTCACCACATCGGGGGACAACTCAGGTCAGGCGACGCGCTGACCAGCGGCGATGAGTTGTCCACAGGCTTGTCGACTTGTGGATAAGCCTGTGGATCGACCGGGCGGACGACCGGAATTGTCGGCCCGGTGGCGGACCGTTGCGGGCATGAACCTCAGGTCCGCAGCCCGCCCGCTACCCGATTCCGGCCTCCTGTTTGCGACACGACTCGGCGCGCTCCAGCAGCAGCGCGCGCTCCCGCGCATTGCCCGTCATGGTCGCGGCGCGCTCGAACTCGGCGCGCGCCTCGTCATGGCGGCCAAGCTTGTACAGGAAGTCGCCGCGCACGCTCGGCAGCAAGTGGTAGTTCTTCAGCGCTGGCTCCTCCGTCAACCGGTCTACCAGCGCCAACCCAGCTTCCGGACCTTCGGCCATCGACACCGCGACGGCCCGGTTCAGTTCGATCACCGGAGACGGAGTGAGCTGCGCCAGCCCCGCGTAGAGCGCGGCGATCCGGGCCCAGTCGGTCTCCTCCGGCGTGAGCGCGACGGCGTGGCAGGCGGCGATCGCGGCCTGCGCCGAATACGGCCCGTAGGTGCCGTCCGCCAGCGTTTCGGAGCGCGCCAGCGCGGTGAGACCGCGCTGGATCAGCAGCCGGTCCCAGCGGCTGCGGTTCTGGTCCATGAGCAGCACCGGTTCGCCGTTCGGGCCGCTGCGCGCGGCCGAACGCGACGCCTGGATCTCCATCAACGCGACCAGTCCGTGCACCTCCGGTTCGGCCGGCATCAGGCCGGCCAGCACGCGGCCGAGGCGCAGCGCGTCCTCGCACAGGGCAGGCCGCATCCAGTCGTCGCCGCGGGTAGCGGCGTAACCCTCGTTGAAGATCAAATAGATCACTTCGAGCACCGCCGGGACCCGCGCGACGCGCTCGCCTCCGGTCGGCACCTCGAACGGGACCTTGGCATCGGCCAGCGTCTTCTTCGCTCGCACGATGCGCTGGGCGACGGCGGATTCCTTCACCAGGAAGGCGCGAGCGATCTCGTCCGTGGTGAGCCCGCCGAGCATCCGCAGGGTGAGCGCCACCCGCGCTTGGGTGGACAGCACCGGGTGGCAGGCGGTGAACACGAGGCGCAGCAGGTCGTCCTCGATGTGCTCGTCGTCGAGCACGGCGTCCAAGTCGGGCAGCACACCCTCGCCCAGCTGCTCCTGCGCCCGGCCGATCTCGTCCAGCTTGCGGCCGAGCGTCTCGTTCCGGCGGAACAGGTCGACCGCGCGCCGCTTCGCGATCGTCATCAGCCAGGCACCCGGATTGCGCGGCACACCGGTCTCCGGCCACTGTTCGAGCGCGGCGACGAGCGCGTCCTGCGCCAGCTCCTCGGCCAGGCCCACGTCGCGCACCATGCGCGCGAGACCCGCGATCACCCGAGCCGACTCGATCCGCCAAACGGCCTCTACGGCACCGTGCGTGTCCACCGCCCCATCAGACCGCCCCGGCCCGCCCGAGGCAACCCTCGGGCGGGCGCGCCGTCAGAGCTCGGCGGACAACGGCCGGATCTCGACGATGCCGGCCTGGCGGTCCGGGTTCGGAGCGCGCTTCATCAGCTCGACGATCTCCGCGACCGACTCGCCCTGCAGGATCCAGACGCCGGCGACCAGTTCCTTGGTCTCCGCGAACGGGCCGTCGACCAGCTGCGGAGTGCGGTCGCCCTCGAACCAGAGCAGCCGGGCCCCCTCGGCACTCGGGGTGAGCCCGGCGGCCTGGACGAAGTGCCCGGAAGCGACGAGCTCCTCGTTGAACCGGCCCATCTGCTCGGCCAGTTCGGGGCTCGGCGGCTCTCCCGCCTCAGACGCCTCGCTGGCCTTCACCATGACCAGGAATTTCACGCGTTGTTCTCCGCCTCGGCACGCAGTTTCTGCTCGGCCTCGCGCAGCTCCGGTGTCAGGTTGTCCCCGAAGTCCTCGGCCTCGAAGATCCGCCGGATCTCGATCTCGTGGTGCGCCCCGTCGGTGTTGGGCACGCGCTTGATCCACTCGACCGCCTCGGCCAGCGAACGGACCTGCAGGATCCAGAACCCGGCGATCAGCTCCTTGGTCTCGGCGAACGGCCCGTCGACCACGGTCGGCGCGCTGTCGCCGGAGAACTTCACCCGGGCCCCCTCGGAGCTGGGCGACAGCCCCTCACCTGCGAGCATCACGCCGGCCCGCACCAGTTCCTCGTTGAACTTGCCCATCTCAGCGAGCAGCTCGGTGCTCGGCAGCTGGCCGGCTTCGCTCTCTTCGCTGGCCTTCATGATCACCATGAATCGCATCTTCGGATTCCCTTCGCTCGTGGCTTGCTGTCACCGGTGCGTCGAACGGGCGGCGGCCGGATCGACACGATCCGCAAAGTTTTTTCCCCGCCGCGAAACTAGCAGTTCAGGCGAAGCTCGGTGGACAAATCGGGCATGGGATAATCACTCTCCGTGGCAGCCCTCCCCGACTCTCTCCGCGCCGCCCTCGACGAGGAGCTCGGCCGGTTCCCCGAATCCCGGCTCGCGCAGGCCGTCGAGCGGCTCAGCAAGCGCTATCGACAAGGCGACTCGGCAACGTCGCCGATCCTCGCCTCGGAGCTGGATGTCGCCGCGTACGCCGGATACCGGATGCCAGCCACCTACGCGGCGGTCAGCGCGGTCTTGGACGAGGTCGCTGCCGCCGCACCCGGCTTCGCGCCGAAGACTCACGTCGATGTCGGCGGCGGCACCGGAGCAGCGGTGTGGGCGGCGGCCGACGTCTGGCCGTCGCTGGAAAAATGCACCGTGCTGGAGCAGGTGGCTGCCGCGCTGGCGTTGGGTCGCAAGCTGGCGGCCAGCTCCGACGAGCCCGCGGTCCGGAACACGACCTGGCAGCGCGGCCTGGTGGATTCGGCGTCCGCCGCACCGGAGGCTGACCTGGTCACACTGTCGTACGTCCTCGGCGAGCTTCCCGAGAGCGGCCGTGCGGACGTCGTCCAGTGGCTCGCCGCGAAGGCGGGCACCGTCGTGCTCATCGAGCCCGGCACCCCGGCCGGGTTCGAGCGCGTCCGCGAGGCGCGCGAAGTGCTGCGCGGGATGGGGCGCAGCGTCGTCGCGCCGTGCCCGCACGACGACGCCTGCCCCATCAAGCCCGGTGAAGACTGGTGCCACTTCTCCGCCCGG
This sequence comes from Amycolatopsis benzoatilytica AK 16/65, assembly GCF_000383915.1. Taxonomy (NCBI): domain Bacteria; kingdom Bacillati; phylum Actinomycetota; class Actinomycetes; order Pseudonocardiales; family Pseudonocardiaceae; genus Amycolatopsis; species Amycolatopsis benzoatilytica. The sequence goes on along the minus strand of NZ_KB912942.1, from coordinate 7,810,790 downwards.
CTGCCCCGCAGCGGCGTGCACCGCCGGATCAAGGCTGGCACGCTCGGTTTCGAAGACGAAAAGTTCTCCTACGTGGCAGCCACTTCCGCGCCGGTGGACCGTCCGTCCGCCCGGATCATCCGGCATCCGCGCAAACACAAGGGGTTCGTCCAGCTCGACCTGTGCACCGCCGACGGGCTCGCGCCCGGCACCGTCGTGTCGAAACGACACGGCGTCCGCTACCGCGCGGCCCGCGACGCGGAGTGGGGCGACGCCTGGAGCGTCGAGTAACGCCAAGACGCCAGCAAAACAGCCCGCGGCCTCAGCCCCAGCGGATGGGCAGGCTCTTGATGCCGTTTTGGAAGTTCGACCGCAGCCGCCGCACGTCCCCAGCCAGCCGGACCTCTCCCAGCTGATCGAACACCGCCTCGAACAAGGCGCGCATCTGCATCCGGGCGAGGTGCGAGCCAAGGCAGAAGTGCGGGCCGTGGCCGAAAGTCAGATGTTCGGTCGGCGCGCGCGTCACGTCGAACGCGTCCGGGTCGGCGAACACCGCCTCGTCCCGGTTCGCGGAGGAGAACCACACCACCACCTTGTCCCCCGCCTTGATGTCTACATTGGACAGCTGGGTGTCCGAGACGGCAGTGCGGCGAAAGTTCATCACCGGAGTCCACCAGCGCAACATCTCTTCCACCGCACCGGGAAGAAGGCTCCGGTCGGCCAGCAGCATCCGGTACTGCTCGGGATGTTCGAGCAACGCGAACATCCCGCCCGGCAGGCCGTTGCGCAGGGTTTCGTTTCCAGCCACGGAAAACAGCCAGAACAGGTTCTCGAATTCCTCGATCGACACCCGTCCGCCGTCGTCGTCGACGTACTGCATCAGGTTGCTCATCACGTCGTCGCCCGGGTGCGCGCGCTTGTGCTCGCCGAGGGCGTGCGCGTAGGCGTAGAGGTCCGGCATGCCAGCTCGGCTGCGCGGGTCCGGCATCTGGCCGTCCGGGCCGGGCTCCGGGCGCACCGCGAGGGCGCCGCGGGCGAGATCGGTGACATCGCTGGCCTGGACCGTCGCGCTCACCGCGTATTCGGCGTCTTGGTAGCCGATCACCCGGTTGCTCCAGTCGAACATCAGCCGGCGGTCCTGCTCGGGCACGCCGAAGACCTCGGCGAGAGTGAGCAACGGCAGATCGGCGGCCACGTCCTTGGCGAAGTCGCATTCTCCGCGGTCAGCGACCGCGGAGACGAGATCTTGTGCCCAGGTTTCGATCCGCTCCGAAATCCGGCTGACCGCGCGGGGCGTGAATGCTTTCGTGAGCAGCCCGCGCAGCCTGCCGTGCTCGGGCGGGTCCATGTTGAGCATCATCCGCCGGACGTAGCGCAGGTCCTCGGCCGTCGCCGGGTCCCGGATCTGAGTTCCGCCGAGCTGCGAGGAGAACAGCGCCGGGTTGCGGAGCACCTGCCGCACATCGGCGTGGCGGAGCACGGCCCAGAAGTCACCGATCCGCGTCACCGGGGTTTCCTGCCGCAGCTGTGCGAGGACGCGGTGGGGCACGCCCGTCAGGTACGTGTCCGGATCGACGATGGCAGCACTCGACACGATCCGACCCTAGCCCCTCGGCCACCGCCTGCGGAAAGATCCGTCTGGTGGAAAAGCTGAAGCTGCGCATTACCGGTCAAGGCGAGCCGCCGGTCCTGCTCCTGCACGGGCTCGGTTCCACCGGCGCGGTCTGGGACGCCATGGCCGGTCTGCTCGACCGTCGGCTGCTCATCCCGGACCTGCCCGGGCACGGCGGTTCGCCGCGGCTGCCCGAGTACACGTTCGAGGCGCTCGCCGCAGCGGTTGCCGAAGCACTGGACGAATCGGGTCCGGTCGTGGTCGTGGGCCATTCGCTCGGCGGTGTCGTCGCGCTGGAGCTGGCGAGCGGTCGCTATGGGCTGGACGTGCGCAGCGTGCTGGCCGTCGGGGTGAAGGTCGAATGGACCGAAGACGACCTGGCCCGGGCCGCCGCGATGGCGGCGCGTCCGCCGCGGCTGTTCACCACCCAAGAGGAGGCGGAAACCGCGTACCTGAAGGTCGCGGGGCTGACCGGCTTGGCCCCGGCGGACGCGGACGGCATCACCGAGACCCCGGACGGCTGGCGGCTGACGCTGGACTCGCCCGCGTTCGGCGTCGGCGCGCCGGACATGCCGCGGCTGCTGGCGGACGCGCGGTGTCCGGTGACCCTCGCCGCCGGCGAGAACGATCCGATGTCCCGGCCGGAGCAGCTGCACGCACTCACCGCGGACGCGGTCGTCCTGGCCGGGCTCGGGCACAACGCACACGTCGAGGATCCCGCCGCGGTCGCGGCGCTGCTCACCCCGCGGGCAGGCTGAGCGGCCGCTTAGACTGCCCGGGTGACGACCATCGATCCGGCCCGGACCGGGCTCGACCAGCTGCTGACGATCGAACCGCTCGAACTGAACCTGTTCCGAGGGTGGTGTCACCAGGGCTCCCCGCAGCGAGCGTTCGGCGGCCAGGTCGCGGCGCAAGCACTCACCGCGGCCGGGGCGACCGTGCCCGCCGAACGGCACGTGCACTCACTGCACGGCTACTTCATCCGCGGCGGCCGCACCGACATGCCGATCATCTACGAGGTCGAGCGCACCCGCGACGGCGGTTCGTTCACCACGCGCCGGGTGGTCGCGATCCAGAACGGCGAGAGCATCTTCAGCCTGTCCGCGTCGTTCCAGACCGAAGCGGACAGCAGCGCGCACCAAGCGCGCATGCCGGAAGCGCCCTCGCCCGACGAAGCGGGCGCGGTCGAACAGGACCGGTCGCCGATCGTGCTGTCCGCGATCGAGGTCCGGTTCGTGAGCGACCCGGAAACCGGCCTGCCCGACACCGGCCGCGGGCCGCGGCAGCGGATCTGGGTGCGGGCGAAGGACGCGCTGCCGGACGCGCCGCTGGCGCATGTCTGCGCGCTCACTTACATCTCCGACATCCGGCTGGCCGGCACCGCGCTGCTGCCGCACCGCGCCGACCCGGGCGAGCCGCAGCTGACGTCGCTGGACCACGCGGTGTGGTTCCACCGCTCGTTCCGCGCCGACGAGTGGCTGCTGTTCGACATGGAAAGTCCCAGCTTCGCCGGAACCCGCGGCCTGACCCACGGCGAGTTCTTCACCACCGACGGCCGGCTGGTCGCGTCGGTGACCCAGGAAGTCCTGCTGCGCCGGCGCTGAAGCGTCCTATTCAGACAGTCAGCCGAGCCGGACCCGCACCGGCTCGGCCGGCTCCTGGAGTGCCTCGGCGGCCGGTGTGCGCAGGATCTTGGACAGCTGCCACGCCTCCAGCCCAGCCAGCACCGTGTTCGCGACGACGAGCGCCAGATAGAGCCCAGCCTGCGGGGACAGCCGGAACGGATGCTGCTCGCTCGATCCGGCCAGCAAGGCCAGGTGACACACCACGACGACGACCATCGAAGCCGCGGACAACCCGCCGAGCACGATCAGTACCGCGCGCAGCACGCGGGTGCGCCGCCAGTGCAGCGATCCGGTGCGGACGAGGTCCGGCGTGCTGACCATGATCAGACCGCAGCCGTACCCGGAAAAACCGCCGACGGCGCCGCCGCCCGCGACCAGCGCGGTGGTGAGGTGATAGGAAACCGGAACCCGGTAGGCGGCGAGGATCGCGGCCACGCAGACCAGCAGTCCCAGTGGCAGATGCGGCCAGCCGTACCAGGGAAGCCGCCGTTCCATCCGGATGATCGACGGCAAATCGATGTCGCGGTACGCCTCGGGGTCACGCGAAGCCATTCGCACCGTTCCTCTCGTCCGGAAACCCCCGGTGTGTGCGGTGACCGGCGAAGCCTAGGCCAGGCCGCCGAGCCGTGCAAAATCCGACTGCCGCTGGGCCGGAAGCTGGCTGGTCAGCGGGGCGAAAGCGGTGGTCCCACGAAGCACTGCCGCTTCTCCGCCGAGGACGGGGCGCCGGAGCCGTTGCCGATGTTTCCCCCTCCGGAGCCAGCTCGCATGAGCCGGTCATTCACCCGCTTCGCACGCCGAATTTCCGGCGCGACAACGCGAGCCGCGAACTCTGGATTCGGTCCGCCGGCAGGCATCTTCACGTGACCCACACCACCCGCCCACTAGCCCGCGACCGCCCGACCAGCGTGAATCATCCGCGAACCGGGATTCACTCGTTGGTGGCCCCGCCAGGTTCCCCCGGAAAGTCCGGTAGAGCAATTTTCTGTCGGTGGTCCCGGTTAGGCTGCGGGCATGAACAACGACGAACGAACCGTCGCCGCCGAAGACCTCTCCCAAGGCCAGTGGTTCTGGCACGAACCCGCGCCCGGCCTGCGTTCCTGGCCGCTGCAGGTCGCCACGGCGGAGGTCGGGGAGAACGCGGTCCGCATCATCACCACCGACGAGGTGCGCGAGCTGGTCTCGTACGCCCGCGATCGCCGGGTCCGCCTGGCTGTCGCTTCCTAGCCGGGGAATCCGGCCCCGCTGCTACTGGGGAAAAGTTCAAGGGGAGGACCGGGTCGGCCGCACCGCGCGAGCAGCCCGTCTATTATGGACAGTGCCTCAGCGCGGGGGGCTCGTGCCGGTTTTCGAGGATTCTCCGCCGAGGATTCTCCGCCGCGGGTTCGCGGCCGCCGACTTCGGACAGGTCCGGCGATGAGCTGCCCGGCCAATGGATAACAGCCAGGCCCGGCAACAAACCCAGCAACCCACGGAATCACCCCGCCTGCGATCCCTCAGCAGCCAGGCCCTGCACCCAGCAATGTCGGCACCGGGCAGACAGGCCCAACACCCGGCATCCGCAACCCACCACCCAGCAGACAGGCCCAGCACCCGGTCTCCGCAACCCGGCACCTGGCACCCGGCAATCTCGGCAGTTCCTCAGTCGCCAGGCCGGTCCGCACCCGATCCAGCGACCGATTTCATTGCCCGGTAGCCAAAACCGCTCGAATCACCGCGTCCGGATGCCATTGAGCAGGACGTCCAGCAGATGCCGCGCACGCGGGTCCCACTCGTCCTCGTCCAGCCGCGTCAGGTAGCCCATCAGAATAAACAGATCCCGCGCATCGACGCCGGGGCGAACCGTTCCGGCGTCCTTCCCCGCGTCGAGAAGCAGCGTTACCGCGTCGCCCAGCGGGCCGTGGCTCCGCTCGGACAGGTCTTTCCACACCGCCGTCTCCAACGCGGCGAATACTCCGCGCTTCACCCGGGCGTACTCGATGATCCGGTCGAACCATCGCGACAGCGCCTCGACCGGCTCGTGCGCGGCCAGCAGTTCCGGGGCCAGCGCGACCAGCTCGTCGACTTCCTGCCGGTACACCTCGGCCAGCAAGTCCTCGCGCGTGGGGAAATGCCGGTACAGCGTGCCCTGGCCGACGCCGGCCAGCTTCGCCACCGCGTTCAGTCGCAGTTCGCCTTCGCCCGCGACTGCCTCGCGGGCGATCTCGACGATCCGCTCCCGGTTCTCCCGTGCGTCTGCCCGCCGGGCCTGGCTCATCGCCGGCCCCAGGTCTCGGCACCAGTGGAAACACACATGACGCAACGCTAGCGCTCCGGCTGCGGTAAACCGATTCATAACCCGCGCCCGTCCGCTGAAACATGCCGCGCATAACTGCGCCGAACCGATTGACAATGCTTCCGACCAGGGCAGAGGCTGGGGGCGGTGTCCGCGCCCAGTGATCATTCGCGACGGGACCGTTACCCTGTGGGCGGGCCGAAAACCTCAGCGAAAGGCCAGCCCGGCACCGAAGCGACGCCCGTCACTCTCCCCTGGTGAGGAACCCGATGCAGACCGAAACACCTGACCAGCTGCGGATCGCCGCGCTCGAAGAAACTGTCGCGGGGCTGGTGCGGCGGGTCGGGACGCTGGAGGCCGAGGCGGACATCCGGCGGCTGCAGGCGCGCTATCTGTTCCTTTGTGACACTCCCTGCCCGGAATTCGGCGTGGCGGACGACGCCGAGCGGATCGAGGCGATCATGGCCCTCTACGCCGAGGACGCGGTTTGGGAAGGCGTCGGCGAGTACTACGACGGGCAGTTCGGCCGGGCCGAGGGCGCTGCCGCGATCCGGGAGCACTTCCAGCGGTTCTGGGGCGAGAAAAAGGATCCCGAGCTGCTGCTCAACGCGCATTACCTGACGTCCGAGCAGATCCAGGTCGATGGCGACCATGCCACCGGGCAGTGGATCCACATGCAGCCGTGGCTGTTCTCCGACGGCAAGGCACTCCTGCGCTCCTCGCGGCTCAACAACGCGTTCCGCCGCGAACCCGAGGGCTGGCGGATCACGCGCACCCGCACCGAGAACGTCTTCATCGCGCCGCTGCCCGAGGGCTGGGCCAGCGACTATCCCTCGGCCTCGGTGCTGATGAAGCCGTGAGCACCGATCCGGTGGTCCACGTCGTGGACGACGACGAAGACCTGCGCCAGTCCCTGGTTTTCCTGCTGGAAAGCGTCGGGGTGCAGGCGCTGACCTACCCGGACGCCCAGACGTTCCTCGACGAGTTCGATCCGGCCGAGCCGGCCGTCGTCATCGTCGACGTGCGGATGCCCGCGATCAGCGGCTTCCAGCTCCAGGAAAAGCTCACCGAACTCGGCTGTCCGGCCCCGCTGATCTTCTGCTCCGCGCACGGCGACATCCCGATGTCCGTCCGCGCGCTCAACGCCGGCGCGGTCGACTTCCTGGAGAAGCCCTACCAGGCCCAGCGCATGGTCGAGGTGGTCCAGACCCAGCTCATCGAGGCCGGCCGCCGGTTCGCCGAGCACGCCGAGCGCCAGGCGGTCCGGGTCCGGCTCGACACGCTGACCCAGCGCGAACGCGAAGTGCTCCGGCTGGTCGTCGACGGGATGCCCAGCCAGGCCATCGCACATCGGCTCGGCACCAGCGTGAAGACCGTCGACGTGCACCGGGCCCGGATCAAGGCCAAGACCGCCGCCGACAGCCTCGGGACGCTGGTCCGGGACATTCTCACGCACCGGGTCACGATCTGAAGGACGGGAACCGCGCTGAGGAAACCGCACGACGGCGCAGGGACTAGCGAGGCAGCCCGAGACCAGCGCGATGGCACAGGGGCTAGCGCAACGACGCGAGACCTAGCGCGGCAGAGCAGCCGAGCGGGACAGCGGACGACCGTCGGCACCATCCGAACGCCCTGCGGCTTACCCCCGCAGCGCAGCCTCTACTCGGCAGCCAGCGGCCAACAACTCCGTTTCGTCCCCAGCCCGTCCGACCAGCTGCAGCCCCAACGGCAAGCCGGCCTCGTCCCGCATCGCCGGGATCGCGACCACCGGCAAGCCCAGCGCCTGCCAAGCCCGGCTCAGCACCGGATCTCCGGTGGCGGCCAGGCCTTCCGGTGCCGCCCCCAGCGCAGCCGGGGTGAGTACTGCGTCGTACCCGTCCATCAGCTCCGCCAGCCGGTCGCCGCCCGAGGCCACCGCGTCAAGCGCTGCCTCGTACTCGGCACGCGGCAGGGCCGCGCCACTACGCAGCAACCCGGCCAGCGGTGCGCTCAACCGGTCCGCCGAGGCCAGCTCGACGGACCGTTCCCGAGCCGCCTCGTAAGCCATCACCACCGGATGTGCTGTGGTCAACGCGGGGACCAACGCCGCATCGGGGAACTCGTCTACGACCACGCCGCCGGCTCGCAGCCGAGCGATCGCTGAGGCGAGCGCCGTCTTCATCGATGCGCTCACGTCGAAGGACGGCGCGTCGTTGACCAGCACCCGCAGAGACCGCGGCGGCGCGGCTTCCGGCGTGCCGGACAGCGCGGACCAGGCCAGCGCCAGATCGGAAACGGTCGCGGTGAACATGCCGTGGCTGTCCAGGCTCGGGCTCAGCCCGGCGACTCCGTCGACCGGGAACCGGCCGCGGGTCATCACCAGCGAGGCGACCCCGCAGAACGCGGCGGGCCGGGTGACCGAGCCTGCCGTCTGCGAGCCCAGCGCGAGCGGCACGTGACCAGCCGCGACGGCAGCAGCTGACCCGCTCGACGAGCCGCCTGGGGTATGCCCGGGTGCGGCCGGATTATCGGTCGGGCCGGGAGCGAAAAACGCGAATTCCGTGGTGACGGTCTTGCCGATCGGCGTCGCGCCGGCGCGCCGCCATTCGCGCACGATCGAAGCGTCCGCGGTGGCCGGTTCCGCGTCCGCGCGCAGCACTGAGCCGCAGCGAGTCGGGACCCCGGCCAGGTCGATGATGTCCTTGACGCCCAACGGAACTCCGGCCAGCGGGCCCGCCGAGATCGGCTCCGCGGCGGGGGCCACCCAGGCATCGTAAGAAGCCGCGGCGATCCGCGCGCGGGACTCGGCCAAGACCGCTTCCGGGGCGGTGCGGCCGGCGGTCAGATCCGCGACGAGGGTCCGCAGCGACCACGGGCCGGTCACGGCTGCGTCCAGGCGGCGTCGGCGGTCCAGTAGTCCATGCCGCTCGCGCTGACCGCGTGCCGCCACTCGGACGTCCGGCGCAGCAGCGGCTCGACGCGCGCCGTCGCCTCGTCCGCGGCGTCCGGGCCGTCCGCGGGAGCCTGCCAGTGCACCCAGCCGAGCTCGTGGCCGTTCTCGTCGTGCACGAACAGATCGACGTGCCGCCAGCCATAGCCGTGCGTGTCGTTGTAGCAGGTCAGGGTCATGCGCTCCACGGAACTCTCCTCAGGTCAGGCGCTGAGCGCGTGGAACCGGCGCTGGAAGTACACCAGCGCGCCGCTGTCCGGCGCGGTCAGCACCTTCTCGATTTCAACGAAGAGCACCGAGTGCGACCCGTGCTCCTGGTCCGCGACGATCCGGCCGACGAGCGAGGCGGCCGCGCCGCGCAGCACCGGGGCGTCCTCGCTGTCGAGGTCCCAGCACTGCTGGGAGAACCGTTCCGCGGTCGGCACCTTGGTCGCGCCGGCGAAGTGCATCGCCAGGTCCTCCTGGCCAGGGCTGAGGACGTTGACGCACACCCGCCCGTTCCCCACCAGGATCGCGTGCGACCGGCTCGACCGGTTGACGCAGACCAGCACCGTGGGCGGGCTGTCGGTGACCGAGCAGGCGGCACTCACCGTCATCCCGGCCAGCCCGTGCGGGCCGTCCGTGGTCACTACGTTGACGGCGGCGGAGAGGTTGGCCATCGCGGTGCGGAATTCGCGTTGGGTCCGGGTCAGCTCGGACACGATTCCTCCTGTGACTGCCGGGTGGACTTCCGGGACTGTCTCGACCGTACAAAGCCGTCGCGGGCACGGATATCGAGAACTTCCCCGGCGTAGCTGAAGAATTCCTAACCCGGGCCGGTCGCGGGCAGTGCGAAGCCGAACCGCGAACCGCCGCCTGCCCGGTGTTCGGCCCAGATCGTCCCGTGCTGCCGGGTGATGATGCGGTGGCTGAGCGCCAGTCCGATGCCGCTGCCGCGCTCCTTCGCCGTGAACGACTCGTCGAACGGGTTGCGCGGGAAGCCGCGGCCGCGATCGGCGACCGTCACCACGCCGGTTCCGCCGTCCCGTCGCGTCGTGAGCACCAGCTTGCGCCGCTGCGGCGGGCACTGCGCCATTTCCTCGATCGCGTTGAAGCACAGGTTCAGCACGACTTGGCCGGTCAGGACGCGTTCGCAGCGCACTGGCACCGGCTCGGCGGAGACCTCGAACACCACGTCCACAGCGGCCGGCTCGGCGCGCAACCGCACGAAGTACAGGCATTCTTCGACGATCTCGTTGAGATCCGCGGTCTGCTCGACGTGCTCCAGATGCCCGACGAACGCGCGCACCGACGACACGATCTGGCTGGCCCGTTCGATCTGCCGGACCGCGCTGTCGATGCCGTACACCACCGGCGGCGAATCGAGCGTGCGCGACCGCGCCCCGGCCAGGAAGTTGCCCGCCGCGGCGAGCGGCTGGCTCAGCTCGTGCGCGATCGCCATCGCCATGTCGCCCATCGCGGTGTAGCGCGCCAGGTAGTTCTCCCGGTGCAGCTCCCGGTCTCGCTGGACCTCGCCGCGGACCCGCTCGGACACGTCGTGCAGCAGCATCAGGAACGCGTCGCCGCCGGGCTCGCGAAGGCGTTCGACGCTACCCTCCAGCCACACCCGGCCCTGGATTTCGAGCCGTACCTGGGTGGTCGGCGCGGCGCGTTCGCGGACCTCGTCCCAGGCGGCCGGACGGCCGTCGAGGCGCAGGCCGGCGTGGTCGGTGAGGCTGCCCAGCGGCTCGTCCGGCGTCGCGCCGAACATCTCGACCGCGGAATCGGTGACGAACCGCAGCGCTCCCGAGGCGTCAAGCATCAACGCGACCGCGGACGTGTGCCGGGCCAGCGCGTCCACCCAGGACGTGGTCAGCCGCAGCTCGCGCTCGATTTCCTGCTCGCGTTCGATGTCGCGGAACTGCACCATCACCGCCGGGCCCTGTTCCAGCTCGACCCGGGTGGCCACCGCGTCGGTCGGGATCACCCGGCCGGATTTCGTGCGGTAATGCCATTCGATCCGGCTGACCCCGTGCTCGGCCGCCTCCTGCAGCCAGGCCCGGCCGATCACCCGGTCGTACTGCTGCGCGGAGCTGCTCATGTGGTTCGCCTTCAGCGGCCGCAGCTCGGTGACGCTCCATTCGAGCATCTCGCACGCGGCCGGGTTGGCCCACAGGATGTTCTTCGTCGCGCCGTCGTGGACGAGCACGCAGGTACGGCTGGCGTTGAGCATCGCGACGAAATCGTTCGTCGTCAGCTCGGGCGCGCGCGGGTCTGCCTCCATCGGCTCAGGGTAAAGCCCCAGGCCGGAGCGTCGCACTGAAGAAATCCCCTACGCCCGCTCAGGCACTACCAATTCCCGGGCGGCGGCGACGTTCGTACCGTCTCCAGGGACCGCACCGGCGTTCGACAGGAGCATGCGATGAGCGAAGTCACCCTGGAGGAGGTGCTCGCCGAGCTCGCCCAGCGCAAGGCCGAGTTCCAGCAGCAGCGTTACGTGCCGCGGGACTTCGTCGCCCGGCTCAAGCAGCTCGGCCTCTACCGCGCGAGCACGCCGGCCAAGTTCGGCGGCGAGCCGCTGCCGCCCGCGCAGTTCCTCGAGCTGATCGAGAAGATTTCCATTGTGGACGGTTCGACCGGCTGGGTGGCCAGCTTCGGCTCGTCGCTGATCTATCTCGCCGCGCTCCCGCTGGAGACCCAGGCCGAGCTGTACTCCGGCGGTCCGGACGTCGCGTTCGCCGGCGGCCTCTTCCCGGTCCAGCCCGCGCCGGCCACCGAAAACGGTTTCCGCGTCGACGGGCGCTGGAAGTTCGCCAGCGGCTGCATGGGCGCGGACATTCTCGGGGTCGGCATCCCGGGCGACGAGACGACCGGCGGGAAGCCGCGCACCGCGCTGCTGCGCCCGGAGCAGGTCGAGATCGTCCAGGAATGGGACGTCGTCGGCATGCGCGGCACCGGTTCGTTCGACCTGCTCGTGCGCGACGTCGAGGTCCCGCGCGAATGGACGTTCATCCGCGGCGGAGCGCCCACGGTGGACGAACCGCTCTACCGCTACCCCACGATCGCTTACGCCGCACAGGTTCTCGCCGTCGTCGGCGCGGGCGTCGCGCGCGCCGCACTGGACCACGCCCGCAAGGTCGGGGCTGGCTACACCGGCGTGACCGGCGCGCCGAAGCTCGCCGACCGCGGCTACTACCGCATCGGATACGCCGAGGCCGAGGCCGCTCTGCGGTCCGCCCGCGCCTGGTTCTACGAGGTCAGCCACGAGGTCTGGGAGACCGTCCTGGCCGGCGACGAGGCGACCGACGAGCAGAACGCGCAGCTGCGGCTTTCCTCGGCGCACCTGGCGAAGGTGTCGTCCGAAGTGGTCTCAAAGCTGGTCGAGATCTCCGGCACCGCCCCGATCTACTCGACGCATCCGCTGCGTGGACTTCAGGGCGACGCACTGGTACCCAAGCAGCATGCGTTCCTGGGCCCGGCGATCCACGACGCCGCCGGCGCGGTCCTCCTGGGACAGCCGCCGACCAGCCCCGGATTCCGCTGATCAGCCACCCACCACGACGAGGAGACCAGGCGTGAGCACACAGCCCCTGCGGGTGCTTTTCTGCATCGGCATCAACCAGAACTTCTTCGACCTGCCCGCCGACGGCATCACCATCGGCGATGTCTGGCAGTCGTTCGTATCCATGATGGACCAGCTGAAAGCGTTGCCCGGCATCACTTTCATCGGCGACATCGACGACGACGCGCACTTGGTCGGTCCCTCCGACGGCTGGCCGTGGACCTGCTACATCCTGGCCGACGCCGACAGCCAGGAGACCGTTAAGGCCGGCTGCAACCTGCTGCGCACTGTCGAGGTCGGCAGCAACGGCGTGAAGCTGTGGCGCTTCGCCAAGATCGAAGCCCGGATCGGCCGTCCGCTGACCGTCCGCGAAGACGTCGAACTCCCCGACTGAACCGGAGACCTCATGACTGAGCAGACCACTCCGGCCGACTACGCCGAGAGCGACCGCGTCGCCGCCCGGCTGTACACCGACCCGGAGATCTTCGAACGCGAGATGACGCAGATCTTCGAGCGGTCCTGGGTGTGGGTCGCCCACGAAAGCGAACTGGCCGAGCCAGGCAACTTCAAATCGACTTATGTCGGCCGCCAGCCGGTGATCGTCACCCGCGACCGCAAGGGCACGCTGCACACGATGCTCAACCGCTGCCGCCACCGCGGCGCGAGCCTGTGCGAGAAGCCGAAGGGCAAGGCCAACGGCTTCACCTGCCCGTACCACGCGTGGAGCTACGGCCTCGACGGCAAGCTGCGCGGCATCCCGTACCCGGACGGCTACGAGGGCGTGCTGGAAAAGGGCGAGCTGTCGCTGAAGAAACTGCGCACCGAGTCCTACGGCGGCATGGTGTTCGCGACTTTCGCGGAGGACGGCGAGTCGCTGGAGGACTTCCTCGGCGACGCGAAGCTGTGGATCGACCGGTTCATGAAGCAGGGCGGCGGCTACCCGATCAAGGTGCTGGGCAAGCACCAGTTCAAGTTCCGCGGCAACTGGAAGATCCAGCTGGAGAACACCACCGACGGCTACCACTTCCCGATCGTGCACCGGTCTTGGATGGCATCGGTGGACTCGGAGACGGCGGACATGATGTCGTTCATGACCGACCCGTCGGCGATCACGCATTCGCTCGGCAACGGGCACAGCGTCATGCAGATGGTGCCGGAGCACTCCGACCTCGACGTCGACGACGGCGTCGAACCGTTGCAGGCCCGGTTCGACCACGTGGTGGCTGAGCTGTCGAAGACGCTGGACGAGGCGCAGGTGCGCAAGGTGGTCCGCGCCATGCACGGAACCGGATTCAACCTGAACCTGTTCCCGAACGTGTCGATGTCCGCGGCGTTCTTCCGCGTCCTGCGGCCGATTTCGGTGGACGAGACGCTGATCGAGCACGTCGCGATCGGTCCGGACGGACCGCCGGAGCTGGACGTGGTCAACCGCGAACGGCTGCGCATCCACGAACATTTCCAGGGCCCGTTCGGGTTCGGCACGCCCGACGACGCCGAAGGCTGGGACCGGGTGCAGCGCGGCGCACACGGCGGACCGGACCTGCCGATCCTGGTCAACCGCGGGCTGGCGCGAGAGAAGGCCAGCGCCGAAGGCTGGCCGACCTCGCACGTCACCGACGAAACCGGCATGCGCGCCGCGTACGCCCAGTGGAAGGAGATGATGGGCGATGACTGAGACCATCCCCACCACGGACACCCGGGTCGCGCGCGCGGTCGACCTCGTCAACCGCGAGGCGGAACTGCTCGATCGCACCGAATACCACGCCTGGGAGAAGCTGTTCACCGACGACGGCATCTACGTCATCCCGATCGACCGGGACACCGACGACTTCGCCGGCACGCTGAACATGGTCTACGACGACGCGCGGATGCGGCAGATGCGCATCGCGCGGATGACCGAGGGGTACGCGATCGCCGCCGTCGATTCCGCGCGCACGGTGCGCACGGTGGCGCGGTTCGTGCCGGAATCAGTGTCGGACACCGAGGTGGTGCTTCGGTCTGCCCAGACTTTGGTCGCGTACAAGCGCGGCAACCACGACCTGTGGGCGGCGGATCTGGTGCACCGCATCCAGCTGTCGCCCGACAGCCCGGACGGCGACCGGATCGCGTTGAAGGTCATCCGGCTGGTCAACAGCGACGAAGCCGTTCCGGCGGCGGGGTTCCTGCTGTGAGCGCCCCGGCGGAGCGGCACGTCGCCGTAGTCACCGGCGGTGCCAACGGACTGGGCGAGGCAATCGTCCGGCAGTTGCACGCCGAGGGCTACCGCGTCGCGATCGCCGACCTCGACGGTGCCGCGGCCGAACAGCTGGCGGCCGCACTCGACGGTTGCCGCGGCTACCCGGTCGACGTGAGCGACCGTGCCGCGCTGGCACAGCTGAAGGACGATGTCGTCCGCGATTTCGGCAGCGTCCAGGTGCTGGTCAACAACGCGGCCCGCACACAGGCGCGACCGCTGATGGAAATCACGCCGGACGAACTCGACGCCGTCCTGGCCGTCAACTTCACCGGCACGTTCGTCGCCTGCCAGCTGTTCGGCACGTACTTCGCCGAGCAGGGCTACGGGCGGATCGTGAACATGGCGTCGCTGGCCGGCCAGAACGGCGGCACCGCGACCGGCGGGCACTACGCGTCGTCCAAGGGCGCGATCATGTCCGCGACGAAGGTGTTCGCCCGCGAACTCGCCCCGCGCGGGGTCACGGTGAACTCGGTGTCGCCCGGACCGCTGGACAGCCCGATGGTGCGGTCGATCGTCGGCGAGGACAACCTCGAAGCCTTCGCGAAGAACATCCCCGTCGGGCGGCTGGGCGATCCGGCGTTCGTCGCGCGGATGGTGTCGCTGCTCGCCTCGCCCGGCGCGGCCTCGGTCACCGGGGCCTGCTGGGACGCCAACGGCGGCCTTTACTTGCGCTGATTCTCTTGCGCCGAAACGGAGAGCCGATGTCGAACACCGTGGTCCGGGTAGCCGAGGTCGTCGAGGAAGCACCGGGGATCCGGGCGCTTCGCCTCGTCCGCGCCGACGGTCTGCCGTTCGACCCGCACCCGGCCGGTGCGCACGTCGACGTCACCGGCCCGACCGGGATCCTGCGCCAGTACTCGCTGTGCGGGCGGCCGGACGACACGGCGTCGTTGCTCATCGCGGTGAAGCGGGAGCCCGATTCCCGCGGCGGTTCGGCGGCGCTGCACACCGTCTCGGAGGACGACAAGCTCGAAATCGGCGAGCCCCGGAACCTGCTTTCGCTGGCTCCGGAGGCGGACCGGCACGTGCTCGTCGCGGGCGGCATCGGCGTCACTCCGTTGCTGAGTCTGGCTTATCAACTGCAGGCGGACGGTGCGGATTTCGAGTTGCACTACTTCGCACGCAGCCGGGAGTCGGCGGCTTTCGTTTCACTGCTGGAAGAGCGGGTTGAATTCCGGGACCGGGTGCGGCTGCGTTTCGGCGTGCCGCGCGCGGACCAACCCGCGGTGCTGCGGGAACTGGCAGCTGGACTCGGTGCCGCCGCGCACGTGTACACCTGCGGTCCGGAAGGTTTCATGGACCAGGTGATCGGCGTGTTCGCGCCGGTGGTCGGGGAAGCGCAGGTGCACGTCGAACATTTCACCGCGGCCGAGGTGGACACCAGCGGCGATCAGCCGTTCACCGTCGAACTCGACACCGGCGAGGTGTTCGAGATCCCGGCGGATAAATCGATCCTTTCGGTGCTGACAGACAACGGGATCGAGGTGTTCAAATCGTGCGAGGAAGGCATTTGCGGGTCGTGTGTGTCCGGCGTGCTGGAAGGCATCCCGGAGCACCGCGACCAGTGCCTTTCAGCCAGCGACAAGGCAGCTGGCGACCAGATGGCCCTGTGCGTCTCGCGCGCCCGCTCGGAAAAACTGGTGATCGAGCTGTACTGACGGAGCGGCCGGAATCCATTCCGGCCGCTCCGTCTAGTTATTGATAGATTTTATTTATCAATCCGGCGGAAATTGGACTTTGCCTCTTGGCTCACACTTTCCCTAAGCTGTGCCCACCAATTTCTTATCACCGGCCACTTCGCGCATTCGGCGCGAGCAGACGAAAGGCCAGCCATGGCCAAACGCGACGAAGCGAACTCCCCCGGCGTGCTGCGGCTCGGTTTCGCCGCCGGCGTCGGCACTTCCCTGGAAATGTACGACTTCTCCATCTACGGCACCGCGGCCGCCCTGGTGTTCGGATCGGTCTTCTTCAAGACCGGCAACGCCTGGTTCGGCACTTTCATGAGTCTCGCGACGTTCGCGATCGGCTTCGTGATGGCCCCGCTCGGCGCCGCGCTCTTCGGCTGGCTCGGCGACCGCCGCGGCCGGCGGACCGCGCTGTACGCGGCCTTCCTGCTGATGGGTTTCGCCACCCTAGGCATGGGCGTCCTCCCGCCGTACGCGGTGATCGGCATCGCCGCGCCGCTGCTGCTGGTCGGCCTGCGCTTGCTGCACGGCGCCGCTCGCGGCGGGGAAAGCGCCGGCGCGGCGGTATTCGCCGTCGAGCACGCTCCGGAAAGACGACGCGGCTTGTACGGTTCGTTCGTCGCGCTCGGTTCCCCGATCGGCGTGGTACTGGCGAATCTGGCGTTCGCGCTCGTTCTTTTGCTGCCGGACAAGGACGTCATGAGCTGGGGCTGGCGTTTGCCGTTCCTGGCCGGCGGCGTCGTGCTGGCGATCGGCATCTGGATCCGCCGCGGCGTTTCGGAAAGCCCGGAATTCCAGGAAATGGCCGCCTCGGAAACCCGCGCGAAGAAGCCGCTGGCGGACGTTCTGCGTTCGCATTGGCGGCGGCTGCTGCTGATCGCCGGCGCGAACCTGGGCCTCACCGCGTGCACGTTCGCCTTGGTGACGTTCATGCTTTCCTACGCGACCGCCGCCGCCCCGGAGGGACTCGGCCTGCCACGTGCCCCGATCGTCACCATTTCGACGGTCGCCCTGCTGCTGCACGCCGCCGCGAACGTCGGGTCCGCCTGGCTGTCCGACCGGATCGGCCGCAAGCCGGTCATGCTCACCGGCTCGGTCCTGTCGATCGCCGCCGCGCTGGCGATGTTCCCAATCGCCTCGGCGGGCACCATCACGTCGGTATTCGTCGCGCTGGTGCTCGGCTTCACCGCGACCGGCATCCTGTTCGGCCCGATGTACACCTGGTTCGCCGAGCTGTTCCCGCGCGAACAGCGCCAATCCGGTCTTGGCGTGGGCTATCACGTCGGCGCGGTTCTCGGCGGCGGCCTGTCCCCGATGATCGCGAACCGCATCGTGGCCGCCACCGGCGACGCCCTCGCGGTCGGCTACTACCTGGCCGCGCTGCTGGTAGTGAGCCTGATCTGCCTGCTGCTCCTGCCGGAAACCGCGCCGGCTCGGCGAGCCGCCGAACCGTCCCGCGAGCTGGTCGGCTGACCGGTCGCCCGTGAGCACCGGTCCCGGCGCTCACGGGCGTTTTCGGCAAGACTGGCCGGGTGACGCGCACCATCAACGACGTCCTGGACGCGGTCGGCCCCCGCCTGAAGGCCTTGCGCACCCGCCGCGGCCTGACCCTGGCCGAGTTGTCCGCTGCGACCGGCATCTCGGAAAGCACTTTGTCGCGACTGGAGAACGGGCAGCGTCGCGCGAACCTGGAGTTGCTGCTCCTGCTGTCGCAGACCTACGACGTCCCGCTGGACGATCTGGTCGGCGCTCCGCGGGCGGGCGACCCGCGCGTCCATTTACGGCCGATCCACCGCCATGGAATGACGTACGTGCCGCTGACCCGCCGGCCGGGCGGCATCCACGCGTACAAATTGCTCATCCCCGGCCCGTCCGAGCCGTCTTTGCAGACTCACCACGGCTACGAATGGCTCTTCGTCATGAACGGCCGCCTGCGGTTGATCGTTGGCACCCGGGACCTGACGATTCCGCCCGGTGAAGCGGCGGAATTCGACGCGACGGAACCGCATTGGCTCGGCTCGGCCGACGGCGGTCCAGTGGAGCTGTTGATCCTGTTCGGACTGCGAGGGGAACGTGCCCAGGTGGAACCGCGCCACGACCCGGACGGAGCAGCCCCGTAACACTTTTCGCGATCGGTGCGACCTTCCCCTCGCACAATCGATCCCGAAAGGCCCGCAATGTCCGCCCCTGAGTATCCACCCGCGCCCCAGCCCACCGCTCCGAAGAACGGACTCGGCACCGCCGGATTCGTGCTGGGCCTGGTGGGATTGATCTTTTCGTTCATTCCGATCATCGGCGTCGTCGCTTGGCCGCTGGTGATCCTCGGCATCGTCTTCTCCGCGATCGGCTTCGCACGGGCCCGCTCCGGCAAAGCGACGAACCAAGGGCTTTCCATCGCCGGTCTCGTGCTTTCCGTGATCGGCCTGATCATCGCCATCGTGTGGGCGACCGTGGTCACCAAGGCGGTCAACGACGTCAACAACGAAGCGAACCGCACGGTGACCGTGCATTACGAGGTCACCGGCACCGCCACCGACGCGTCGATCACTTACACCACCCTCGGCGACAACGGCATGTCGACCAGCCAGGAACAGCCCAAAACGCTGCCCTGGTCGAAGGATCTCTCCACCAAGGGCCTGTTCAAAGGCGGCACTCTGACCGTCTCCACCGGCGCTAACGGCGGCGACGTGACCTGCAAGGTCGTCGTGGACGGCAAGGAAACAAAGACCTCGAAAGCGTCCGGTGCCTACGCCACCGCGTCCTGCGACGGGTTCTGACCCTCTACTCTGCGGCGGAGAAGTCTCCCCACCGCCAAGAGGAACCATGACCCGGCCCACCGCCGAAGCCGACGCCGTCGCCGAACAAGAACGCCTTCGCCCGCTGGTTGACCCGACCGGCCCAGGCATCGGCGACGGCGCGTTGGTGGCCGGTGTCGACGTCGCGTACGACGACGAACACGACGTCGTCGTCGCGGCAGCCGTACTCGTCGACTTCACGTCACAGGAAACCGTCGAAGAGGCCACCGCGACCGGCCCAGTCAGCTTCCCGTACGTGCCCGGACTTCTCGCCTTCCGCGAACTCCCGCCCGCGCTGGACGCGTTGGCCGCTCTCCGCCACCGGCCAGACCTGGTCCTCTGCGACGGCTATGGCGTGGCGCACCCGCGCCGCCTCGGGTTGGCCAGCCACCTGGGCGTCCTGACCGGCCTGCGCACCGCCGGAGTCGCCAAGTCGCCGTTCGTCTACGCGCACGCCGAACCCGGTCCGGACCGTGGCGACTGGTCCCCGCTGCTGGACGGGACAGAGGTGGTCGGCCGCGCGCTGCGGACACAGCCGAAGGTGAAGCCGGTGTTCGTGTCGGCAGGGCATCGGATCGGGTTGGCGGAGGCCAGCGACGCAGTTCTGGCCCTGGCGCGGAAATACCGGCAACCCGAGACGACCCGACGAGCGGATGCGTTGTGCCGGCGAGCGTTGAAGGAGCGGGTCGGCAGCTGAGGGAAACCGCGAAGGGAGAAGTACGGGACTTTTCAACTCGCCGGCCGTGATCAACGGCAACCCCCTGACAGTTCCGGTTCGTCTGCCAACTGGTACCGATAAATGGGCGTGAAACTGGCCCTGGTTGGGACCAGATGGATCTCGGACAGTAGTGGGCAGCACTGAGCGAACCAGAACCCGCGAGGCAGTCATGTCGGCCCAAATCCTTCCGCTGAACCACCGCGAACGAGCCACCCTCACCGCCGTCGCCCATGGCCGCGCCGAGATGACCTGCAGCTGCGAACCGGATCTCTACATCGACGGCGTGCCCTGCTGCGACCAGTTCACCGCCCACCGCCTCGCGCGGCTGGCCCTGGTCGTCCCCCAACGCAGCGGCCGCCGCGGCGAGCGAGTCCCGGCCCTCCTGACCGCCGCCGGGCTCGCAGCGATCAACCTGCCCGCGGCGGATCTGCCGCAGTCGGCTGCCTGAAGTCCTAGCCGAGCCTGTTCCGGCCCCTGAGATGTCTCGCTTGGTGCTGTCGCGATGCCTGGGCGACCGGCAGCCAGCGTGCCGGTCTGTCCGTAGAGGACCCCTTGAGGGAATCCAAGTCCCTGAAGGGGCCCTTCACGGACAGACCAACGGACCGTTCGGCGCGCACCACCTGAGACAGCTTCGAGCACTGGTTCGCGCGAAACTGGCTGTCGCGGACACTGGCGAGCAGCCCCAGGATTTGGCTGCGCAACGGTTCATGGCGCAGCGATGGTGGACCAGACTGTGGACCACTATCAGCTCAGCAAGGCCGCCCGGAATAGTCGGCCCACGCCTTGTGCGCGAAACAGCTGGCCAACGAGATGACTGCTTATGGAGCCGGCAAGGGGGTTCGAACCCCTGACCTTCTGTTTACAAGACAGATGCTCTACCAACTGAGCTATACCGGCGCACCCCAACAACACGGGCGACGCGCAGTATATCCGCCCACTCCCGCCCCGCCTTCGCCGCCCGGTGCCCTCCGGGCGCACCCTGGAGGGGGCTGCGGGCATCTCCGAGGCACTTGAGCGCCGGACGGCAACCCGCAGGTCAGCCGCGCAAAGCAGCGCGATCCGCGGGCATCCGGCACGATCGTGTTCGACTGTGTCGGACGCCACTGCAACAGCCGGGCCAGCGCCGCCGATGCTCCCCGGGAATGTGCGAGTACGAGCGAGGAGGTGGGGATCGACCATGAAGATCAACGAGCGTGCCGGCCAGGGCGGGCACCGGAGACGGTGGCCGATTCTCGAGTCCCCGGACGCGCGTTCGAGCCAGCGTCATCGGCCGAACCTGCTGCGCCGCCGCGCGTGGCACATTCTCGAGGCGCCGACGGCGCAGCAGCCGGCGGTCGAGGCGGAGGAGGCGCTCGGTCCCAAGCCGCCGGACGACGCGACCGTCAACTTCGTTCTCGATCTCACCTTGCGGATCGGCGAGGTCCAGATGGCCAGCGGGGCCGGCGCTTCCGACGTCACCGCGACCATCCTCGCGCTCACTTCCGCCCTCGGGCTGCCGCACTGCGAGGTCGACGTCATCTTCACGTCGATCACCGTTACCTGTCACCGGGGCACCGACCTCGCACCGGTCACCGCGTTGCGGGTCGTGCGGTCGCGCAGCCTCGACTACACGCGGCTGACCGAGACCGAAGCTCTCGTGCGGCAGATCGTCCGCGGCCGCACCGGGGCCGAGGAAGCGGTCACCGAACTGGACCACATCACCTCCGCACCGCACCCGTACGCGCGCTGGACCGCCACCGCGGCTTGGGGCGGACTCGCCGGGTTCATCACCTTGCTTCTCGGCGGCGGGCTGGACATCGCGGTCGTCGCCATGATCATCACCGCGGCGACCGACCGGATCGGCCGGCTGCTCAACCGGTTCCATCTGCCGTTCTTCTTCCAGCAGGTGGTCGGCGGGCTGTTCGCGACGCTGTCCGCGATGGCGATCGTCAGCAGCAACATCCTCACCACTCCTCAGCCGACCCTCGTGGTCGCCGCGGCGGTCACCGTGCTGCTGTCCGGGCTTTCCACCGTCTCCGCGGTCCAGGACGCGATCACCGGGTATTACGTGACCGCGGCCGGGCGATCGATGGAAACCGCGTTGATGAGTGCCGGGCTGATCACTGGCGTGGTCCTCGCGCTGCGGATCGCGGTGATGCTCCGCCTGCCGCGCACGCCGCTGCCGGAAGTGCCCGTCTCGACCGCGCAGCACCTGCCGGTGATCGTCATCGGCGGGGCGGGCGCGGCCGCCTGCTTCGCGCTCGCCTCGTACTCGACGATGCGCGCGATGCTGGTCGCCACCGCGGCCGGCGCGATCGGGGCGCTCGTCTACGGCGCGGTCGTGCTGGCCCAAGTCGACGCGGTGACCGCGTCCGCGATCGCCGCGACGCTCGTGGGTTTTTGCGGCGGGGTCATGGCGCGGCGGCTGAAAGTTACTCCACTCGTGGTCGCCGTGTCCGGGATCACCCCCCTGTTGCCCGGCCTCTCCACCTATCGTGGTCTATACCAATTGGCAGTGTCGCCAGGCGGCAACATCGCCACGCTGATGACCGCGGTCGCCATCGGGCTCGCCCTCGCCGCGGGCGTCGTACTGGGCGAATACCTCGCCCAGCCGGTCCGGACCGGACTCGGCCGACTCGAGCGCAGGCTCGCCGGACCACGTCTCGCCGGGCCGATGGAGCCGACCGAACGACGCCTGGAGTAGCCAGTTGCACCCCGGCTGGCCGCTCCCGCCGCGCTAGGGTTCCAGTGGGGCCGCGACCCGCCGATGACGAGGGAGCAGCTGGAGTGACTGACGTGATCGCCGAGCGGAAAAGCGCACCGTCCGCGGACTTCGTCGTGGTGGCCAACCGGCTGCCGGTCGACCTGGAACGCACCTCGGACGGCGGACAGCGCTGGACCGCCAGCCCGGGCGGGCTGGTTTCGGCACTCGAACCGTTCTTGAGGTCCCGCAAGGGCGCCTGGGTCGGCTGGCCGGGCGTACCGGACGTCGAGGTGGACGAGTTCGACGACGACGGGCTGGTCCTGCACCCGGTCTCGCTCACTTCGGCCGAGGTCCGCGACTACTACGAGGGCTTCTCCAACGCCACCCTGTGGCCGCTCTACCACGACGTCGTCGCCCGGCCCGCCTTCGACCGGTCCTGGTGGGACAGCTACGTGAAGGTCAACCGCCGGTTCGCCGAAGCCAGCGCGGCCGTCGCGGCGCACGGCGCGACCGTCTGGATCCAGGACTACCAGCTGCAGCTGGTACCGCGAATGCTCCGCGAACTGCGGCCGGACCTGCGGATCGGCTTCTTCCTGCACATCCCGTTCCCGCCGGTCGAGCTGTTCATGCAGATGCCCTGGCGGGCGGAGATCGTGCGCGGCCTGATCGGCGCCGATCTGATCGGCTTCCACCGTCCCGGCGGCGCGCAGAACTTCCTCTGGCTGGCCCGCCAGCTGGTCGGCCTCGAGCCGACCCGCGGCGCGGTCGGCGTCCGGTCCCGGCCGGGCATGGTGCAGGTCGGCGACCGCACGGTGCGGGTCGGCGCTTTCCCGATCTCCATCGACGCGGCCGGCCTCGACACGCTCGCCCGCAGCAAGGGCGTGGTCGAGCGGGCCAAGGAAATCCGCCGCGACCTCGGCAACCCGAAGACGATCCTGCTCGGCGTCGACCGGCTCGACTACACCAAGGGCATCGACCTGCGCCTGCAGGCACTGCACGAACTGCTGCACGAGGGCCGCCTCGAACCCGCCGACGTCGCGTTCGTCCAGCTGGCCACCCCGAGCCGGGAACGCGTCGAGCACTACCAGCGGATGCGCGGCGAGATCGAGCAGATGGTCGGCCGGATCAACGGCGAGTTCGCCCGGGTCGGCCACCCGGTCGTGCACTATTTGCACCAATCGGTGAACCGCACCGAGCTGGCCGCGTTCTTCTCCGCGGCGGATGTCATGGTGGTGACTCCCCTGCGCGACGGGATGAACCTCGTCTGCAAGGAGTACGTCGCGTGCCGCCCCGACCTGGGCGGCGCGCTCGTGCTGAGCGAGTTCGCCGGCGCGGCGGCAGAGCTGACCAGCGCCTTCCTCGTCAACCCGCACGATCTGGACGGGGTGAAGAACGCGTTGGAGGCTGCCATTACGCTCGACCCCGCCGAGGGCCGACGCAGGATGCGCGCCATGCGTCGCCAGGTCCTCACCCACGACGTCGACCGGTGGGCGCGCTCGTTCCTGCAGGCGCTGGGCGCAGAACCGGCCGACTGACCCTCCCCCCGTACCGCGCTGGACCTCCTGAGGAGGAGTGTTGACCGCCGAGGCGTTGCCCGCGGAGCTACGGCGCGCGATCGTGCAGATCGCCCGTACCCCGCGACTGCTGGTCACCTGCGACTACGACGGCACGTTGGCCCCGATCACCGCGAACCCGGACGAGGCTCGGCCGCTGCCCGAGTCCGTCGGCGCGCTCAGATCTCTCGCCGGCCTGCACGAAACCACTACCGCGGTGATTTCCGGCCGTGCCCTGCGCGACCTGGCGACTCTGTCGCGGCTGCCGGCCGAGGTGAATCTGGTCGGCAGCCACGGCTCCGAGTTCGACATCGGGTTCATCCACGCGCTGGACGAGAGCGCGAAGGCGTTGCACCGGCGGATCGAGCACGAGCTGGAGCAGCTGGTGCTCGACGTGCCCGGGGTGTCGCTGGAGGTCAAGCCGGCCAGCATCGCGGTGCACGTGCGCCGCGCGGAGCACAACGCCGGGCGGCGGGTGCTCGCGGCCGTGCACGAGGGTCCGGCGAAGTGGGACGGGGTCACGACCACCGACGGCAAGGAGGTCGTCGAGCTCGCGGTCGTGAAGACGGACAAGGGCAACGCCCTGGACACCCTGCGCCACCAGGTCGGGGCCACCGCCGCGGTGTTCATCGGCGACGACGTCACCGACGAGAAGGCGTTCGCCCGGCTTGCCGGGCCGGACTTGGGCGTCAAGGTCGGCGAGGGCGAATCGCTCGCCGAGTACCGGGTGCCGGACACCCTCGACGTCGCGACGGTGCTCGCGTTCCTGCTGGAAGAGCGGCGCAACTGGCTTTACGGCGAGTCCGCGCCGCCGATCGAGCGGCTGTCGATGCTGGCGAACGAGCGCTCGGTGGCGCTGGTGACGCCGGACGCGAAGCTGACCTGGCTGTGTCATCCCGGCCCGGACGCTCCCGCGGTGTTCGCCGACCTGCTCGGCGGGCCCGGGGCTGGGCACTTCTCGATCAAACCGCACCGCAACGGCCTGCCGCTGGGCCAGCGGTACCTGCCGAACACGATGACGGTCGAGACCCGCTGGTCCCGGTTGCTCGTCACGGACTACCTGGAGCCGGAGAGCCCGGCGCACCGCACCGACCTCGTGCGGGTCATCTCCGGTGAGGCGGTGGCGCAGGTCGTGTTCGCGCCGCGTCCCGAATTCGGCGGTGTCCCGGTGAAGCTGGTCGCCGAGCCGGACGGGCTGCGGGTGCTGGGCACCGCGGAGCCGTTCGTGCTCCACGCGCCCGGCGTCGAATGGACGATCACCTCGGACGGTCTGCACGACACCGCGACCGCGCTCGTGCAGCCGACGCCGGACGCCCCGGTGGCGCTCGAACTGCGGTGCGGCACGACGGATCTCGGCGAGCACGAACTGACCGAAGTGGACCGCCGGGACCGAGCGGGGCGGTACTGGAGCGACTGGGCCTCGAAGCTGAAGCTGCCCACCGTGCAAGCCGAACTGGTGCGCCGTTCCGCGCTGACCCTGCGAGGGCTGGTCAACACCGACACCGGCGGCGTGCTCGCCGCGGCGACCTCCTCGCTGCCCGAGGAGATCGGCGGGGTCCGCAACTGGGACTACCGCTACTGCTGGATCCGCGACGCCGCGATGACCGTGCGCGAACTGGTGCACCTCGGCTCGCACGAGGAGGCCGAGGGCTACCTGCGGTGGCTGCACGGCGTGCTGGCCACGCTGGCCGGCCCGGAGCGGCTGCACCCGCTGTACACGCTGGCCGGCACGGTCATCGGCGCGGAAGCGGTGATCGAATCGCTGCCCGGGTATGCCGGTTCGCGCCCGGTGCGGGTCGGCAACCTGGCCAACCACCAGGTGCAGCTCGAC
The DNA here is from genome assembly GCF_000383915.1 of Amycolatopsis benzoatilytica AK 16/65. Lineage (NCBI taxonomy): Bacteria > Bacillati > Actinomycetota > Actinomycetes > Pseudonocardiales > Pseudonocardiaceae > Amycolatopsis > Amycolatopsis benzoatilytica. Next base: position 7,785,328 of record NZ_KB912942.1, on the reverse strand, counting down.
GTGTTCGGCCCGGTGGTGGAGCTGGTCGCCACGCTGGCCGAGGTCCGCGGAGAACTGCGCCACGAGGACTGGCAGATGGTCCGGGCGATGGCCGAGGCGGTCACCCGGCGCTGGAACGAGCCGGACCACGGCATCTGGGAAGAGCGGCACGTGCCGCGGCACCGGGTGTACTCGCGGGTGATGTGCTGGGTGACCATCGACCGCGCGGTGCGGCTCGGCGACGAGTACGGCCGCGACGTGCCCGGCGCCTGGCCGAAGCTGCGCGACCAGATCAAGGCCGACGTGCTGGAGCACGGCTGGAACGAAGAGGTCCAGGCGTTCACCACCGCCTACGACGGCACCGACCTCGACGCCGCGTCCCTGTTCGTGGGTCTCACCGGGCTCATCGACCCGACGGACGAGCGGTTCCAGAAGACCGTGACGGCGATCGAGGCCGAGCTGCGCAGCGGGTCCACCGTCTACCGCTACCGGCGGGACGACGGGCTGCCCGGCGGCGAGGGCGGCTTCCACATCTGCGCGGCCTGGCTGATCGAGGCGTACCTGTGCACCGGGCGGCGCAACGAGGCCGAGGAGCTGTTCACGCAGATCGTCGACGCGGCTGGCCCGACCGGTCTGCTGCCTGAGCAGTTCGACCCGGTCGCGGAGCGTTCGCTGGGCAACCACCCGCAGGCGTACTCGCACATCGGCCTGATCCGGTGCGCGAACCTGCTGGCCGAAAAGTCGTAGCCACCGCCCGCGCCCCCGTTCGCGCCCCGGTGCGGATTCCGTGAAGGGCCCCTTGAGGGACTCAGATTCCCTCAAGGGGCCCTTCACGGACTTGCCCCAGACGTGCCCAGCGTTAGCACGCCTTGGTGACAAGTGCCGGGAAGACCTCCTTGGCGGAAATACCTTCCGTTAAGGTGGCCTTCACGAGCATTTGCACGTTCATTTCGGGTTGCGGCGCGGAGGTGACGGGTGAAGCACTACTACGGGCAGCAAGCCGCGGAGTACGCTCCGCTGCCGCCGCTGTTCGCCGCCCGGTTCCGCCTCGGCACCGTGGTCACCGGGGTTTCGCTGGCGATCGGCACACTGCTCGTTCTCGCGCTCACCGCATTCATCAACAGCACGCTGCACGGGCGAAGCCTGCCGCGCTCGCCGCTCGGCACGGCCATGCTGCTGCTGCCCACGATGTGCGTGCTCGGCACCGCCGTCGTGGTGTTGTCCGCGCGGCGCTGCCTCCAGGGCGATTACCTGGTGATCGCCCGCGCACGCAGCACCCGCACCGCACTCGCCTGGTGCTTCACCGCTTTGTCGGTCAGCTGCCTGCTGGCGCTGACAACGTCCGCGCTGGTCGATCTCTGGTCCAGCCACGCCCGGTTCGGCTTCACCGAACTGCTGGCGACGTTCGCCAACTTCGCGATCGGCCTGATCGGGTACGCCGCCGGGCTCTGGTACGTGCGGCCGTCGGTGCGCACCCTGGAGAAATTCAGCGACCACCCGATTTGGTGAACGCTGCCCGGACCTGCGGGCAACAACGGGCATGCAGGTGACCCGGTCCGCGCCGGGCGGGCAGTTCGCCTATCCCTTCCCCGACCCGGGCGGCGGGTCCACCGTCGCCCCGCCGAGCATCGCCGGGACTGCGGACCGCGCTGGTGCAGGGAAGGGATCCGCCCGCCTCCGGATTCGGCCGGGCAGCCACCGGACGCGGCCGGTCACTGTGCGTGATTGGCCGCGTTCAACGCACTCGCCACGTCCGGTACTTCCAGCACCCGGATCCCGTCCGGGAGCTTGCCCGAATCAGGCGGCACCAGTGCGTGCGTGAACCCGAGCCGGGCCGCCTCGGCCAGCCGGCGCGCGACGTTCGGCACGCGCCGGACCTCCCCGGCCAGCCCGACTTCGCCGACCGCGACCAGGCGCGGCGACAGCGCCACGTCGTGCAGCGATGAGGTCAGCGCGAGGACCAGCGCCAGGTCGATGGCCGGTTCGGTGATCTTCATGCCGCCGACGGTGGCGACGTACACGTCCTTGTCGCCCAGCTTCATCCGGCCGCGCTTCTCCATCACGGCCAGCACCATGGCGACGCGCGCGGAATCGAGGCCGCTCACGGCGCGTCGCGGCTGGGGCATCCCGCTGCTCGACACCAGGGCCTGTACCTCGCCCAGCAGCGGCCGTTTGCCCTCCATCGCGACAGTGACCGCGGTGCCCGGTACCGGCTCCGCGGTACGGCTGAGGAACAGCCCGGACGGATCCGGGACCCCGACGATGCCCCCTTCGGTCAGCTCGAAGCAGCCGATCTCGTCGGCCGCGCCGAACC